>CAYGQD010000285.1:0-7898 GCA_964351855.1 uncultured Verrucomicrobiales bacterium | reverse complement strand
CCCCTGGATTTAGACCTTTGGATCGGCCTCCCGGAACGCGAAGACGAGCGTGTTGCCGAGATGATTCCCGCCAATCTCAAAGCCGGGACGCTCCTTTCCGAGTTTTACCAAGCCTTCCAGCAGCCGGATTCGTTCGTGCGGCGCGCATTTGGTTCGCCGAAAGGGTTGGCCAGCTCCACGGACCTGAATCAGCCGGAGAACCGGCGTCTCCGCATCCCTTCGTTCACCGGAATTGGATCAGCCCGGAGCGTGGCCAAACTCTACGGGCACCTCGCTAGCGATGGATTTTTCTCCCCGCAGATTCGGCACTGGGCCGAGCAAACGCTCACCTCAGGCCATGATCGGACTCTGCTTCAGGAAACCGCTTTTTCGGCAGGCTTCATGAAGACGCGTCATCTCTTGCCGAGCGAGCGCTCGTTCGGCCAACCGGGAGCCGGGGGAAGCCATGCCTTCGCGGTCCCGGAGTTTGGTCTCGGATTTGGCTACGTCATGAATCAAATGGAGCTGAGCGTTCTACCGACCGAGAAAGCGCTTGGATTCCTGGGTGCTTTCCCCGAGTAATCTCCCCGATGCCTGCTCACGCCGAAACCTTTTCCGTCCGCACTCATGGGAAAAAGACCTATGAGATCACCGATGAAGTGGTCCGCATTGTCCGCGATAGCCAAATTACCACCGGAACAGCGACCCTCTTCGTCCAGCACACCAGTTGCTCCCTCTGCATCATGGAAAACGCAGATCCATCGGCGAGGACCGATCTTCATAGCTACTTTGATCGAATCGTCCCGGAAAACGAACCCTACTTCGTCCACACCTATGAAGGTCCCGACGATATGCCTTCCCATATCCGGATGGTTCTGACCGGTTGCTCCGAAGTGATTCCCGTGATCGACGGTCGATTGACCTTGGGAACTTGGCAGGGGCTTTTTCTTTTCGAACACCGCGCCGCCCCCCACTCTCGGAACATTTCTGTGAGCGTGGTCGGGGATCGCTGAATTCTACCAGCGACGGGAGCGGCGAATCACTTCGTCCGGAGGCAGAACGTCCCAGTCGTCTTCCTGAATCACCACGGTTCGGGGATCTGGCGTGGGTCGCGGAACCGGAGGCGGTCCCTCGAAACCACCGAACTGCTGTTGCCACATCGCCATGCGACGCTCGGCACCAGCGGCGAAGAAGACAAAGGCGGCCAGAATCATCCACAATAGATTGAAGGTGACCAAACCCAAGAGCCCAAAGGCGATGGCGAGGCCTTGGCCAATCCGGGCCGCAATATTGGTGGCTTTCACGTAGCTGACCCGCATCGCCAGGAAAGCTCGAAGAACGCGTCCTCCGTCCATCGGAAACGCCGGCACGAGGTTGAACAACACCAGGAAAATATTCGCAGAAAGCAGCGTGAAGACGAACTCACTCAACGTCGCCGGCAAGACGGCCCCGGCGCTCCACTGCGGCAGGCCAATCAGCAGTGCGACGGGCACCAATAGGATCGCAATGCCCACGTTCACGGCCGGTCCAGCCAGTGCAATGATCAGTTCTTGTACCGGATCACGCGGCATTCGGGCCAGTTTCGCCACGCCACCAATCGGATACAGCGTGATATCCAGCGTCCCGATCCCAAACGCTCGCGCCGCTAAACTGTGGCCCAATTCATGGAGCACCACGCACCCAAACAGCGCGATGATCAGAAACATCGAAATCATCGCGCTCCCGAGACCCGCCTGAAAAAGGCTGGTGAGGCCGATCCAGCCCAACAGGAGACCGAATGTCCAGTGAACAAAAATGCTGATCCCAAAGGGGTTTCCAAGCTTCATAACATCCGGTTAGACTGCATGAACTGTGCCACTTTACAAAATGCCGATTCCCCGACAAGCTAGGCTCATCCCTCGGCATTTGCAGGTCTTTCGCGCCAAATTGACACAGCCAGAATGACTCACGACTTCTTCATTGCATTTCTCAGCGAGGATTCCCATAGTCGCAAAATGACGAACCGGATCAGGTGAACATGGCCAAAGACGAGGAATTGAACATTCGCATTCGGCAAGCAACGGAAGACGATATCGAAGACTTGCTGGCTCTCGCGGCTTTCGCCGACCGTGACGATGGCGGTGATCGGGAAAACCAGATTTCCCGGGAGACCCTGAGATGCGCACTCTTTATGCCGGGAGCCTTCTGTAGGGCGTTGGTAGCGGACGCGGGTGGTCCCATCGTCGGTGTGGCCCATTATCATCGGTTTCAGCCGGCTGTGGTTAGGCAGCCGACCTTGGCGCTGGACGATCTTTATGTGATCGATCAATACCGTCGAAAGGGCGTTGGCTGGAGCCTCCTCGAGGAACTTAGCCGACGAGCGGTCGAAATGAACTGTGAGCAGATCGATTTCACCGTGCAGCGGGGAAATCGGAAAGCGGTACGATTCTATAAACGACTGGGAGCAGAAGTGTTCTCGGACACCCATTATTGTCGGCTCAAACGCGAGACCGTCGAAACGCTCGCGGCAGCAGGAAAAGACGGCTTCCCTAGCGGCCCGCCCAAAGCGAAGGCCAAACGAACATTCGGGCGAAAGGCTCGCTGACCCGGCTGGAAGAAATAGTTGCAACCCGGAAGAAGGCGCGTAGGATCACCGTCCACTTCCAACACCAGATTTTCGATATGTCTCAGCATCCCAGTCTCAAAGGCGCAGCCGGTAGCGGTAAGAAGCGTAGTGTATTAAAGCGTTTCGAGCGGGTTAAATTGCTCAAATCAAGAGGTGAATGGAAAAAGGGCCAGAGCCCGATCGGCCTGCCGAAGACCAAGCACCAAGACTAAGACGCGGGATTTCCCCCTCGTTCATCGTCTCGCGTTCTTGGTCATTTTTTCGATTCGAACCTGAAGAATCATGAACCAAGAACCAGACAGCGGCGGCGTCCGCATCAACAAATTTCTTGCTTCTTGCGGACTGGGATCGCGTCGCGGTTGCGAACAAATCGTTTCCCAGGGAAGGGTCACGATTGACGGCCAAATCGTAACTTCACTTTCCGCTAAAATCCTCCCTGAACATTCTGTCAAGGTGGATGGGAAGCGCGTTCGCTCCGACGAAGAAGCCACCATCCTTTTCTACAAGCCGAAAGGCTATCTCTGCACCAAGGAAGACACCCACCATCGGAAGACGATCTATGAACTTCTTCCGGGACGGTTTCGGCGGTTGAACTACGTGGGCCGATTGGATGGCGAGAGCGAAGGACTTCTCCTGCTGACGTCTTCCGGCTTGGTTTCCCAGACCTTGACGCATCCCAAGCACAAGATCGAAAAAGAATACGAGGTCACGATCGATCGCCCGTTGGAGAAAGAGCACGCCGAAAAAATGGTGGAAGGCGTCCGAACGGCGGAAGGACTAGCTCGGGCGGAACGCATCGAGACTCTCGGGCCACGCCGAGTTTCCGTCGTGCTGAAACAGGGCCTGAAGCGGCAAATTCGCCTCATGTTTGGCAAGTTTGACTACAAAGTGAAGAAGCTAGCTCGGATTCGAATTGGCGAATTGATCGCTCCCGCGATGAAAGTCGGTGATTGGGTGGAGTTGGATCAAGAAGGAATCGACCTTGCGATGACGAATCCGCCGGAAGGTGTGACTCGCTCCTGAAGTTGACATTCGAGCATCGCGCGAGTTTGCAACTTCCGCGAAAACCCTCCACGCTCAACTGGTGACGTTTGCCTATCCTTTGGTGTTTCTCTTGTTCTTGCCTGCGGTGTTTTTGCTCGCGCGGGGATGGCTGAAACGCCGTCGCGATTCGGTGACGTTTTCCTCGATCCAGGCCGCCTCTGCCGTGCCGAAAACGCTGCGCCAGAAATTCGGCTGGCTGCCGGAGGCCGCTCGCGTGTTGGCTGTCAGTTTGCTCATCGTTGCGTTGGCTCGCCCGCAAAGTGAGAAGACCGAGACATCCTTGACCCGGGAAGGCATCGCCATCGAGTTGCTCATTGACATCTCCAGCAGCATGGACATGCGCATGAAAAACGGGGGGAAGGAATCGTCTCGTCTCAATGTCGCCAAGCAGGTCATCTTGGACTTCATCGAAGGAAACACGGATGATCTGCAAGGACGTAGCAACGACCTCATCGGCATGATCACGTTCGCGCGGTATGCGGACACGGTTTGCCCCCTCACCCTCAGCCACGAAGCGCTCACCTATCTGACTGAAAACCTCACCATCAATGATCGTCCTAACGAAGACGGCACCGCCTACGGAGACGCCACCGGCTTGGCCGCCGCCCGTCTCGCCCGGCTCGAAGACCGACTCCAGCGCGGGGACAAGCACGCTCCGGCCAAAGAACCGATCGCCAGTAAAATTATCGTGCTGTTGACCGATGGCGAAAACAACTGTGGCAAGATGCTTCCGCTCCAAGCCGCCGCTCTAGCAAAGGAATGGGGGATTAAGATTTACACGATCAGTCTGACCGACCCACCGAAGTCGCAGTTCGTCCGGGTAGACGGCGACGAAACGATCGAGGCGGCCCGAGTGCGAAGTGCGGCTGAGCGTGGATTGGAAACCATGGCGACGATGACTGGCGGAATCTTCCGCACCGCTTACGACTTTGACACCCTCAAGGCCGTTTACGAAGAGATCGACAAGCTGGAGCGGACCGAAATGCGCTCCACCGCCAAAACCGTCGCGGAAGAGCGTTTCCAGATTTTTGCGCTCTTGTCCTTGCTGCTGATCGGAGTCGAAATGGCGCTGCGGGCAACGTGGCTTCGGCAGATTCCGTAGAGCTTAGGAACGCGTCGGTTCGATCGACTCCGATTCCCAACCACGGCTTGCAGCCCGCTCCGTGCTGAGGTTGATTTCGTCTTTCCAATGCTGGAGGAAGAATTTCTTCTCGGTGGGAAACAGCTGCTCAGAGGAGCCAACCAGCGGTCGCAAGGAGGTCGACATCTGGAACGTCACCAAGGTAAAAATCCCTACCCAGACCAAGAAATGACCTCTCGGTTGTCCTCCCAGAATCTTCCGCGCCTTAAACAGCAGCCCGGCGACAAAGAGCAAGGCGATCACCCAAAACACAATCAGCAACGCGCCGAGGAAAATGGCCGAATCCGTCGATTGCGAAAAGATCCAGACAACCGGGGCAAAGCTGATCAAAAGCAGGCTGGCCAGGGCGATCGCAGCCGCCATTACTCCGATCGTGGCTCCAAACCGGATGTCCAGGCCGTTCAGGCAACTGAAAATGTAGAGGCTGGGAAGACAAATCAGGCCGCTGAAGAACAATCCACCTGCGATCTTGGCGGGAGCGGCCCAGAGCTGTTGCATGCCGTGATCCTGATCGATCGCGAACAAACCCACGACGAACCCAAACAGTCCCAAACAAAGGAGGCTGGAAAAACCCAGCTTGAAGGCGATTCCAAGGGGTTTGCCACGCTGAAAGTGGGTCAGCAGATCGACGGGCTTTTTGAGGAGGGTTTCAATGGCGTCCCCCAGCCCCAGCGAGCCCAATTCTGGCAGGTCTGGAGGAGTCGGCGGGGTATCTGGTGTGGCGATATCGGTCATAGTCTTAGGATTAGGAGGTTGGTTAAAGTCCGAGCATTTGGCTCAGAGACGTGAAGAGAGATTCGTAAAATGTTTTATCCCGCCAATCGGCGCGGAAGAATTCCACGGCGGTGTAGGGGCTGCCAAAAAATGGCCGAAGATTCCAGGAGAGCTGCGCTCCGACAAAAAGGTTCCCGGCGAGCCAAGCGAAGAGCGTTTTCAGTGCCAGCCGGCGATTTCCGATCTTCGTTTCGAGAATGCGGAAGAGCTTGAGGTTCGCCAGAATCCCGGCGTAGGCAATTACCACGGTGTGGATGTGGACTTGGGCGCGATACGCTTCGAACTTCCACTCGTCCGTCCAACCGGGCATCGACAGTCCCATCACGAACGCGATCGGGCTGAGCGATCCGAGCAAGAGCGCAAAGATGAGGAAGCTCATGAGCTGGCTGTGGAGCGATTCCGCAATCGTGAGGCCGGATCCTAACAGTTGCGCCAAGACACCATTCATGAGGCCGTTGACCACGAGCGTAGCCAAGACGAGCAAGGGAAGCTTCGCTCCGACACAAAGCGCCATCTCCGCCGCGCGCCAGGAGCCGATCGCCGCGCCATAGAGACCACAGCCAAGGACGATGCCGCCAATGCAAAGCGCTGCCGGGACGCTGGTGCCGGGTTCACCGCGGAGCAGAGGGGCGATCGTAGTTTTCATGGCTCAGTGACTGAGGGGTTGAATGGCGGTGGTGGCCCACCAGGGGCCTTCGGTTTTTCGGAAGGTGGCAGCCCAAAACCAGGCCGAGACTTCCTTCCAGCGCTGCGCCCCGACCGTGATCTCCTCCTCGACCAAAAACTGCCGACTGCCGGATTGTGCCAAGAACTTCCCCGGACGCTCGGTCGTGATTTCCCAACCTGCGGCCCGAAGGCAATCCGCGCTGGAATGGAGTTTCCGGGTCGGCTGCGTGATCCAGCGAAGGATGATCTTGTTCGGGCCGGCGGCAAAAACCGCGATCTTTCCGGGGAATTTTTCCGCGAAGGCGGCTTCCTGCTCCGTGAGTGGCATCGGCTCCAGGTAGTGACCTTCCCAGGTATCCGGCCAGCCCGGAAAACTCGCGTTCGCGTGCTGAGCAATGGAGAAATCCTGGAAGAACGGGCTCACCGCGCTCAGAAAGAGAACGCCACCGGTGAAGGACGAACGCCAGCGATTGAGCGATATCGGGCCGCCGCTCAATCCTTCCTCCGCCATCCCTTCCGCCACCTTGCGAGTCAGTGCCATCAGGCCAAAGACCAATCCCGCGAAAATCACCATTCCGATTCCCGCATGGGTCCATTCCGGCAACTCCAGCATGCCCGATTCCTTGACGAATAGCAGCGTCGCGCGCAGCCCGTTTCCAAGGACAATCAGGAGAAAACCGACCGAACCGCAAGCCAACGTCCTCGCCCAATTGAGCCGGTAAGCGGCGCAGAGTGCCATCGTCAGAAAGAGCCCCACCCAGAGCATCTGAATCCCGCTACACGGCGCATCGACCCCGATCGTCTGCCCCTGCCAAATCAATTCCGTGCTTTGTCGCGTGACATCGACACCGACGAGATTCAGGGCTCCATTCGCCATGATGGCGGTGATGATGCGGAGAGGATAGCCCAGGTAAAACTGAAGGCTGGCCACGATCGGCAACGAGAGGACAAAGAGCCCCCAAATCGCCGGATGTTTTCGCAGGGTTCCCGTCAAAAACGCGATCACGAGCAAGGCGATCAGGGCTCGGATCAAGGATGGAAACAGACTGAATCCCAGAACGTAGACCAACGCCAGACTGCCCGCGGCCATGACACCCCCGGGAGTGAGCCGAATCTCCCCACGGGTTTTCCAGAGAAACCAGGATGCCAGCCCGAGGGCGGCGATCCCCCAGGGTTCATCCGATCCATCGCTCATCCGCAACACATACCAGCGCCAAACGGGCCAGAAGGCGAGGATTACCGCGAAAGGAAGCCAACGTGGGAAGGTTTTCATGAGGTCTCAGGTTCGGGTTCGCTCTTAGATCCGGGCTTCCAGCATCTGGGCGATCAACCGGCGTTGATTCCAGGCCAGCGCTCCCAGCCCAACGATCAGGAGAAGGTAGAATTCCGGTTCCGGGACCGTTCCTCCGCCGACCGCTTGGGCCCCGACACCTTGGGGCAAGGGCGCAGGTTGCTTCATTTTGGTTTGCACCTGGCCTGCCGCGCCTTCGCGAACCTGCTCATCCACGGCGATAAAGGAGGTGAACTCCGTCAGCAAATTGTAGGTCAGGCCCAGGTTTGTGATCTGAAGCTTGGTTTCCGATTGGTCTTCTTCGACCACTCCCCGAATCTGCTTGTCCGCCCACCGATAATCGCTCAGGGTCGCGATCCGATCCCGCGCCCAGAGATAAGGGAGCGCGGGGTTCTCGA
>CAYGQD010000284.1:0-7930 GCA_964351855.1 uncultured Verrucomicrobiales bacterium | reverse complement strand
ACCCCGAACTACACCGTCACCGGTGCCGCTGCCAATGGCTTGGCCACGATCGACCCGGGAACCGGGGCCTGGACTTACACCCCGGACAGCAACGCCAACGGGCTCGACAGTTTCACGGTGACAGCGACCGATGATGACGGCAACGCCGAAACCCAGGTCGTCACGATCACGGTCAATGCCGTGAACGACGTGCCGAGCTTTACCCTGGTGGCCGGTAACCAAACCGTCAACGAAGACGCCGGAGCCCAAGACGTCGCCGGTTTCTCCACCTTCGATCCCGGTGGTGGCGTGGATGAGATCGGGCAAACCGCGACCTACACCGTCACGAACGATAACAACGCCATCTTCGCCGTCCAGCCTGCCATCGATGCCAATGGCGACCTCACCTACACCCCGGCAAACGACGCCTTTGGCACCGCCACCATCACCGTGACCCTGCGCGACAGCGGCGGCACCGCCAATGGCGGCGTCGATACGACCAGCAGCCAGACCTTCACCGTGACCGTGACTCCAGACAACGATCCGCCGACCTTGAACGCCACCCCGACCTTGTCCGTGGAAGAAGGGGCCAGCGTCGTCGTCACCCTGGCCAACGTCGGAGATCCCGCTGACATCGACAACGTGGCTGCGGATCTGACGCTCACCGTCAGTGGGGTGACCCAAGGTCAGTTTAACCTGGACAGCAACGGCGACGGCACCTTCGACCTCGCCAACGTGACCACCTTCACCGCTGCGGATGTCGCGAACGGGCGGGTCCAATTCGTCCACGACGGAAGCGACTCCCCTCCTCTCTACAGCGTCCAGGTAACGGATGCCGGCGGCCTGAATTCCGGTCCTCCCGCAGCCGCCACCATCCTCTTCACCGAGATCGCCGATCCGCCACCCGGCGGCAGCTCGGGCACCGGAAGTGCTCCTCCCAAGCCCACCACTCCGCCCCTCGTCAGTCCACCAGCGCCGCCGATCAACGTCGTCCCGACCGCACCTGGAACAACCGGGCCAACGCCTCTGGAGTCCCTCTTCGGCCTGTTCAATGCCTTCGGCAGCCCGCAGATCTCCGGTAGCCAAAGCGGCCTGGAATTCTTTGCCGGCGTGCGATCCGGCGGCAGCGGAGCCTTCGGTGGCCTCACCCCGTTCCTCTCCTTCATCGGCACCGCCGGAAGTGAAGCCACCATCGTCCTCTCCAGCGGGGAACGCATCCTCGGCTCCTTGACCGCCTCGTTTGACGAGCGTGGAGCCCTCGACTTCTCCCTCCCGGACTTCCGTTGGACGGCAGGAGTCTTCACCCTGGAAATCACCATGACCCTTCCGAACGACTCTGGCTACAGCCCGGAATCCACCGAGAGCTACTTCACGGAATTCGACGGTGGTGAACTGACCCCGCCGGACAATACCGAGTTGAACGACGGAGACGTCATCGGGAAATTGATGATCGCGCTACAACGTCAAGATGCGGTGAGACGCACCTAACCCCCCGGGGCAGTTCCAGTTGACGCCCGCCCCCGGAAGTCCGTAGACTTCAGCCATGCCCATCAGCCTCACCTCTCGCCGCCGGTTTCTCGCCCAATCGATCGGAGCGCTCAGCTTCAGCTCGCTGCGCCTGGCTTCGGCAGATCCCGGGTCTCCTCCCACCTGGGTCCTCGCCGCAGATACCCACATCAATGCGGATCCCGCGAAGAAGTCGCGCGGCGTTAACCTGACCGATCATCTCCAGCGGGCGGTGAAGGAAATCCTGGCCCATCCCACCGATTTCGCCGGCGTCATCATCAATGGCGATTGCGCCCACATCGATGGTCAGGCCGGAGACTATACCCAGTTGGCGAGCTTGACGGAACCCCTCCTCAAAGCCGGCCTGGATCTCCACCTCACCATGGGCAACCACGATGACCGGGGTCCGTTTCGCAAGAGCTTTGCCCGGGCCGCCGCCCCTGAGGACGCGGTCGAGGACAAGCACATCGCCGTGATCGAGACGCCCCAAGCCAACTGGATCCTGCTCGATTCCCTCTGGAAGGTCAACGTCGTCACCGGGCAACTGGGCGAGCCCCAGCTCCGTTGGTTGGAAGCGCTGCTCGATCGCTATCCCGACAAGCCCGCCATCCTCATCGGCCACCACAATCCGCAGTTCGAGCCCAAGGTCATGAAGGACGGGAAAGAGCTCTACACCGGCCTGGCTGATTCCACCCAGCTCTTTGACTTGCTCCACCGCAAGCCCCAGGTCCAGGCCTACGTCTTCGGCCATACCCACAACTGGAACGTCACCCGGTCGACCGGCGGCATCCAGCTCGTCAACCTCCCGCCCGTCAGCTACGTGTTCGACGCCGAGCGTCCCAGCGGCTGGGTCAAAGCGACCGCGACCGACGCCGGGCTGAACCTCCAGCTCCAATCCCTCCTTCACCAGCATCCCCAACACGAAGAGACCTTGGAATTGGCCTGGCGCTGAGAGGCGGGTATGGTGACACATGAGCGAAGACGCCGAGCGCATCCCCCGGGAACGAGAAGAGTCGCTGTGCCCCTGCAAGAGCAAGCTGAAATACGCCGAGTGCTGCCTCCCCTTCCACTACGGCAGAGCCAACCCGGAGACGGCCGAGCAGCTCATGCGCTCCCGCTACAGCGCCTACTTCTTCCGTCGGGTCGATTACCTGGTCCAGACCACCCATCCCCGCACCCGGAGCAAGACCTTAGCCACTGACCTGGAAAGCACCATCCACGAAGTCAACTGGAGCTACCTCACCATCGTCGACGTCTCCAAAGGAACGCCCGAGGATAAGACCGGCAAGGTCGAGTTCATCGCCGACTACTATGTGGATGGCGAGAAACACCAGCTTCACGAGCGATCCCGCTTCCGCCGCTTCAAAGGCCTCTGGAAGTATCTCGACGGCAAGGAGTGAGGGGGGGAGGAAGAAGTGAAGGAGGAGAGACAAGGGTCAGGCACCTCCACCTCCCACCTCCGGTTTCACCGTTTCCCGGTTGCCAGCCCCCACCTCTCGTGCCTAACTCTACCGCATGAGTGATGATACCAGGTTGGGCACCGGCGAATCGGATTCCGAGGCGGCGAACGGAAGTGGCGGCGAAAGCACGGGCGGACCTATTCTACCGTTCCTCAGCCACAGTTCGAAGGACGACCACTACGTCGCCGAGTTCGAGAACCTGATCCGTTCTTTCTTTGACGAGGAGACAGCGATCTTTAACGACATTCGCAGCATCCCCGCCGGTGCTGAGTTTTGGCCGGAGATCGAAGCAGGTATTAGCCAGTGCAGGCGGTTCTATCTGATCGTATCTCCCGCATCGATGGAGTCCGAATGGGTCGCCAAGGAGATCGCCCTCGCGCGCTCGCTTGGCAAGCGCGTCATTGGCATCTGGAAGGAGAACTGCGATCCCCACCTCCTCGAAGGCTACGACATCGTCGACTTCCGCCCCGGCGCGAGCCGCCAGATCCGCTACAACACCAAGCACCTCCCCGCCACCTACACCGGCGAGCTCTACGGTCGCGAGGCCGAGCTGACCCAGCTCTTCACCGATCTGGAGGACGAGCAGGTCCGCATCGTCGCCTTTGATGCGATGGGCGGGACGGGGAAGACGGCGCTCCTCTACCACTTTGTCCAGCAGCTGAAGAAGGACGGCTGGCACAATCTGGAGTCCGTCTTCATCTGGTCCTTCTACTCCCAGGGCTCGTCCGAGGATAAGCAGACCCACGCGGCTGACTTCTTCGAGGCGGCCTATGCCCACTTCCATCCTCAAGGCAAAGCCGCCCCCCTCCCGGACGACCCGCGCGAGCAAGGCAACGTCCTCGCCGACCTCATCGCCGCGCAACCGGCCCTCCTCATCCTCGATGGCCTGGAGCCGCTCCAGTATGCGGCGGGCGCGACCACCGGTGCCCGAGTCTATGGCGGGATCAAGGACCCCGGCGTCAAAACCCTGCTCCTCCGCCTCGCCGACATCGGCCGTGGCCTCACCATCGTCACCACCCGCATCGAGATCGACGAGTTCACCGAGGGCGAGAACACCAGCTTCCGCCGCCATCACCTCAGCCAGCTCCCGGAAGCCGCCGCCATCGAGCTGCTCCGCGATCGGGGAATCGAGAAAGCGACCTTCCCCAGCGACACCCACCCGGAACTCCCCGAATCCGTCCGGGAGGAGTTCCTCCGCGCGATCCGCGATCTCGACGCCCACGCCCTTTCCCTCAACCTCGCCGCCCACCTCGTCGCCGAATCCTACGATGGCCAGATCCGCGCCTTCGCCGACGTCCTCCCCCATCTCCAGGACGACCAGACGATCGATGAGAAGCACCGCAGCCCCTTCCGCGTCATCCGCGCGCTCGAAGTCGGCCTCTACCGCGTCCTGCTCGATCGGCTCCGGCGGATGAGCGCCCAGGACGCGGTGACCGATTCCCCGGCGGCCAATCAGCTCTGCCTCCTCTACTTCCTCGGCCTCTTCGATCAACCGGCCGAGCTGAGCCTGCTCGAAGTCGTCTACGATGCCTCGGGCGACGTGCGCGACGCCACCCACCTCCTCCCGGAAGACAAGGCCGAGCACCTCCGCCAGATCGACGAGCTCATCGCCACCCGCGACGCCATCCTCAACGATCCCGACAAGTCCGACGCCGACCACCTCGAAGCCCGCCACGCCTTCGAAGAACAGTTCCACCACCTCTCCTTCCACTACTGGCTCCCGCCCGTCTTCGCCCAGTTCGACCCCAAGCAAACCGGCAACCGCCGCGTCACCAACGCCCTCCAGCAGCTCAGCGAGCAGAACCTCGTCTCCAAAGCCCGCCTGATCGAGGACGAAGGCGGTCACGCCGCCTGGGAAGACCTCCCCCCCGAGCAATGGTTCGACCACAGCATCGACTGCCACCCCCTCATCCGGGAATACTTCGGCCATCAGTTGGAGGCGGAGTATGAGCCCGCGTTTCAGGCCGCACACGGACGGCTTTACGATCACTTCCGCTTTGCGGGGTTGCCGGAGGCGTTTCAGAATCCGGTGGCGTATGGGGCATTGGCGTTGAAGGCGGCGTTCCCAAAGGCACCAGTCGAGGATATCCTGGGCCAACTCGCCGATGGGACGTTGCCGAAAGAGGTGCTCCTGAAAATGCCCCCCACGTTCGCGCAACCCGACCTATCCGTCGAATCCGTCCGATCGGCCGTATCCCTTCTCGGTGAACCCGTCACGGAAACCGCCCACAAAGCCTTCCTCCCCAAGAAGGAAGCCGGCATGACGCCGCTCTTTGCCGCGATCGGCCATGGCTGCCTCGCGGGCCGCCATAACGAGTGCTTCGGGGAAGTCTACTACCCCCGCATCGCTCAGGGAGACGCGAAATACGCCACCGCGCAACTCGGCCTCTACGGCCAGGATCTCGCGGCGCTCGCCAGCTTCTTCCTGACCCGCGATCCGGAGACCAAGGACCCGATCCCGGCCTTTCAACAGCCCCATCCCCACCTCCAGCCGTCGCGTCAGGCCCTGGTCCTCAACCTGGCCGGCTTTGCCTTGCGCGCCATCGGTCGCCTGCCCGACGCCGTTACGCCGATGCAAGGGGCGGTCGCTGCCTACGACCAAATCGGCGACGCGAAGAACGCGGCCACCAATGCCGGCAACCTCAGCGAATTGCTCCTCATCCTCGGCCGAATCGAGACGACGGAGACGGAGGCCGCTGGCGGGGCCTTGGCCGCAGCGGCGGAAGCGGTCCGCTTCGCCGACCAGTCCGGCGATCTCTTCCAGCGGATGGGCCAACGCACGGCGGAAGCCAACGCCCTCCTCGCCGCCGGTCGCCCCGACGCGGCCGAAACGCGCTTTCGCGAGGCCGAGGCCCTCCAGCGCCAGGATCAACCCTCGCTCCCCCGCCTCTATTCCCTGGCAGGCTTTCTCTACGGCGATCTCCTGCTCGCCCGCAACCGGGCGGTGGAAGTGGCGGAGCGGGCCGAGTATGGGTTGAACGATGTCAAAGGACTGGGCGTATTGAGTTACGCGTTGGCGGAACTCAGCCAAGCCCGGGCCCAATCCCTCCTCAACCCAGCACCAAGCACGAAGAACCAAGCACTCCCCCCCTTCCTCACCTCCCTCCACGACGCCAACGCCGAAGAGTTCGTCGTACGCGGCTACCTCGCCCAAGCCGAGATCCTCCTCCGCGCCTCCGCGCCTCCGGGTGAGATCGAAACGGCCCTGTCCGAGGCGGAAACCCGAGCGCGGCGCGGGCCGATGCCCTTGTTTGAAGCCGATGCCCTCATCCTTCGGGCCCGGCTTCAGTTGGCAGGGGGCAGTGGGCAGTTGGCAGGGGCGAAGGACTGCCGGGACCGGGCGGCGGAACTGATCGAGAAGCATGGCTACGGGCGGCGGGAGCCGGATCTGGCGGTGCTGGATGCGGAGCTGGACCCGAGTCTCGACCGGCTGAAACCCGCCATCGCCACGGCAATGGATGGGAAGTGGTGGCATCTGGTCGAACGGCTCGAAGCCCTGGCCCGGCAGATCGATGGACCGCCGAAGAAGAAGGGATGGTTCGGAGGCGCGAAGCCGGGCGCGGCGGAAGCCTTGCTCGAGCCCTTGCGGGAAGCCGAGGCGGCGTATCATGCGGAGCGGGATGCGTATCTGGCGGAGGTGCCACGAATCGAACGCGAAGGGGAAGAGCTGGTGCTGCAGGGGCTTTCGGAAGAGGTGATCCAGAACATCGCCAACCATTTCAAGGTTCCCGCCGACATCTCCCAATGGCCCGCCGAGGTGCGCGGCCAGGTGGTGGAGGCGGTGCGGGAGGCGCAGCAATAACCCCAACGCGTCATCCCGGTCCGCACCGGTTCCGTTCAACCACCGATCAACCCGTGTCGGCTCCCGGTTGATCGGCGGGAGCCTCCCGCCGCATCATCCGCGTGCGCCGTCCGCCAATCGCCCATCGCGCCCCCAAAAGCCTGGCGCACCGACGGTGGCTGCATTGTTACGAAATCTTAACATACCACGCAGCTTAATATCTTGATCACCCTGACATTCATCCTACACTGCCCCCATGAGTGGCTTCAAATACCAAGTAACACCCAAAGCAGGCGGCGGGTTCACGACCCGGGCAATCCTCGGTCATCCCATTACCGAATCGACCTTCACCGATCAACTGGTGGCGAAAACCGGGCTCACCGCAGAGCAGTGCGAGTCAGTGGTGGAGGCGACGGTCGATACCATCCTGGAGAACGCGGCGAACAATCTCTGGGCGCCGGACATCTACCGCCAGTTCGGCTTTCGCCCGACCAGCGGCGGGAGCGAGGACACGCCGGATGGGTTCCTGACCCCACGCGAGATCAATGCGAACGTCTCCATTTCCTTGCTCGCTTCTCGCGTGAACCAATGGCGCAGCGGGCTGGGCATCGAGCGCGAGGGCCAGGTGGGCCTGGTCACTCCGGTGGTGAACACGATCATCTCTGAAGAGAACGGGGCGGAGAACGCTTACCAGCCCGGTACGCTGATCCGGCTGAGAGGGACGAATCTGCGCTTCGATAAGTCTGATACCAGCCAAGGGGTGTTCTTTATCGGTGATGACGATACGGAGACGCGCGCTCCGGTGTATGGGCCGATCGAGCCTTCCGAAGCTTCTGTCCTGGTCCCGGATAGCTTGAGCGGCAGCCTTCAGGTCCGCATCGCCGCCTATATCAATAGCAGCGTGCGCAGCTATAACTATACGACGCCGCTCCAGCTGAGTTCCTAGCCGCGCCGGTCACCCGCGCCGCGTTCCCCCCGGTGGGTCCATGCCCGGCCCCGTCCGGGGTCAGGCTCTGCCCCCCGCAGGTTCATCCGCTGCCCCCTCGGGGGTCAGTCGCTTCCCCCGGACCGGGCGGCGTCTTCCCCCACGGGGGTAAGACGGTTCCCCCTCAGGGGTGAGCCGTGGCCCCCTGGCCCTACAGCGTCATTCCCCGGAGGGGCGAGCCCTTCGCCCCTCCGGGGAATGACGCTGTAGGGCCAGGGG
>CAYGQD010000283.1:0-8088 GCA_964351855.1 uncultured Verrucomicrobiales bacterium | reverse complement strand
GTAATGGTGAGGCGGTAGGCTTCGAACTTGGGGCCGGGGACGAAGGCATTGGCGATTCCGGTTTCGTCTTCCAGGCTGATGAAGACGTGGCCCTTGGCCGTGCCGGGACGCTGGCGGCAAATGACCAATCCCGCGACCCAGACACGCTGACCATCTTTTGCCTGCGGCAGATCCGTGGCGCGCCAGATTTCAGGAAGGCTTTCCCGGATGTAAGCCATCGGGTGCGGCCCGGTGGTGAGGTGCTGGGTTTCGTAATCAGCCGCAAGCCGCTCATTCGGAAGCATCGGGCTCAGTGGAAGCGGTGAATCCGTCGTCGAGGATCGATCCGACCGACCAGCCTGCGCCTGCGCGTGGGAAAACAGATCCAGTTCCAGCTCGCGTTCCACTTCCCAGAGCGCTTCCCTGCGATGCTCGACCAGGCCATTGAGCGCACCGGCTTTGGCCAAAACCCGGCGCTCGTCCTTATGGATCCGGGTACGAAGGAAGAAGTCTTCCAGGTCGCGGAACGGAGCCTGCTCGCGCTCGGTCAAGATGCGTTCCGCTCCTCTCCGGCTCAGGCCTTTGAGCTGACTGAGGCCAAGCCGTATCTGGTCATCCGCGAGGACCGAAGCCCCGAGCCCCGAAGTCCGTACGTTGACCGGCTTGATCCGAATTCCATGATGCTTCGCGTCTTTGATTAGCGTCGCGGGCGAGTAAAATCCCATCGGCTGATTATTGAGTAGCCCGACGTAAAATTCCGCCGCTCGATGGACCTTCAACCAGGCGCTGGCATAAGCAATGAGCGCAAAACTGATGGCGTGCGACTCCGGGAATCCGTAGCGCGCGAAGGCCTGGATCGAGTGAATGATGCGCTCCTGCAACTCCGCGTTCACCTGCTTCGCGCTCATGGCATCGCGCAGCTTTTTCATGACGCGATCCATTTTCTCCTGGCTGCGATTAAAGCTCATGGCGCGGCGCAGTTCCTCCGCTTCGGAGCCGGTGAAATCCGCAATGATCATCGCCATCTTCAGCACCTGCTCCTGGAACAAGGGAACACCAAGCGTCCGCGCTAGGGCGGGTTCGAAGTCGGGATGAATGTAGTCGATCGCTTCTCGCCCGCGTTTGCGGTTGATGTAAGGGTGGACCATTTTCCCAACAATGGGGCCAGGCCGAATCAGCGCCGTTTCCACAACGATGTCGTAAAAGCAGCGCGGTTGGAGCCGGGGCAGCGTCGCCATCTGAGCGCGGCTTTCGACCTGAAAGAGACCGATCGTGTCCGCCTCGCACAGCATGTCGTAAACCTTCTCATCGTCGTAAGGCAGATTATGGATCTCGACCGGGCGACCGCGATCCGCACACATCGCTACCGTATCCTGAACCGCCGACAGCATCCCGAGCCCCAACAGATCCACTTTGATGATGCCGAGATCCTCGCAGTCGTCCTTATCCCACTGCACTACGACCCGACCCGGCATCGACGCATTCTCCAGCGGAACGACGGTATCAAGCGGGCGATCGGAAACGATCATGCCGCCGGAGTGCTGTCCCAGGTGACGCGGTAGGCCGTAGACGCTCTGATACAGATGGAGGAGGGCGGGCAGGCGCGGATGATCATGGGCAAGTCCCGCCTGCGCCACATGCTCGCGCAGTTGCATCGTGTTCGGGTAATCGCCATGCCCATAAAGATCCGAAAAGCGGCCCAAAACATCCTCAGGAATTCCTAACACTTTCCCCATTTCCCGCATCGCGCTGCGACCGCGATAGGTGATGACGTTCGCGGTCATGGCTGCACCTCGGGGCGCGTAATTTCGAAAGACTTCTTGAATGACGGATTCCCGCCGATCACCGCTCGGCAGGTCGATGTCGATATCCGGCCAGGACTCGCGGCCCTCGCTCAAAAAGCGCTCGAAGAGCAGCTTCCCACCGACCGGATCCACGTTGGTGATGCCAAGGCTGTAGCAGACCGCGCTGTTCGCTGCGCTGCCCCGCCCCTGTGCCAAGATACCTTCCCGCTTCGTGAAATTGATGATGTCCCAGACGATCAGGAAATAGCCGCAAAAGCCGAGTTTGCCGATCAACGCCAGCTCGTGTTCCAGTTGCTTGCGAACTGCGGCGTTGAACTTGCGGCCATAACGCGCCTTGGCCCCGAGATAGGTTTCGCGGCGAAGAATGTCGCTCATGGTTTCCCCCTCGCCGGTCGGGTAGTTGGGAAATTGATAACCCAGATTCTGCAGCGAGAACTCCAGCCGCTCGGCCAATCGCGCCGTGTTCGCAATCGCTTCCGGCAGATCCGCGAAGAGCGCCGCCATCTGCTTGCCACTCTTTAAATACCGTTCTCCGTTTCTGCTCAAGAGCGAGCCCGCTTCATCCAGAGTGGTGTGATGGCGCAGGCAGGTGAACGCGTCCTGCAACGGCCGCTCCGCTTTTCGGGCAAAGCGCGTTCCGTTCGAGGCCAGAAGTGGCAACCCCAGCGTTTCCGCCAAATCCACCAACGCGCTCACGACCCAATTTTCGCCACGAACTCGATGCCGCTGAACCTCCACAAAGAGCTGCGTCTTCCCAAAAATCTCGACCAATTGGCGCATCGCCGTTTCCGCCCCAGCCCAATCCCCGCGCTCCAAGGCCGATCTTACCGGCCCTTCCTCATCACCGCTCAGAGCCACCAATCCGCCGGCCGATTCCTCCAGCTCGGCCCACGTCACCCGCCCTTCCCCTTTCGCCGCACGCAGTTTGGCCCGCGTGATCATGCGACAGAGGTTCTCATATCCCTCGCGCGACTCCACCAACAACGGAATCGCGCATCCGCACTCCATCGTCACCTCCGCGCTCACGATCGCCCGAATCCCAGCTTCCTTCGCCCGAGCATTCGCTCGCGCCGAACCATAAACCCCATCACGATCCCCGATCGCCAACTGCGGCATCCCCAGCTCCGCCGCGCGTTCGATCAGAACCTCAGGTTGGGACGCCCCACGAAGGAAGCTGAAGGCGGAATTCGCGTGAAGTTCGATGAAGTCATCAGGCACTGTTCATAATAACACTTCTGCGGATTTGGACCAGAAGCAAAAGGAGGATTTTGCTACTCGTGATCCGAATCGTGACCTCGCCCCTCTTCTTTCCTGTTAAAAATCCCCGCTCCGCTCCCTTCCCTGACAGAATCAACTTGCCAATTCGCCGGAATCAAAATCCATTGATCCCATGAAGCGGCTCTTTCTTACGATTCTGGTTTTGGCAATCGGCGGGCCGTTGGCAATGGCACAGCATGTGGTCTTCATCATGGGCGAACGGGAATATGAGACGGCGACTTCTCTTCCTGCGTATTTTGAGTCGGACCTGAAACCGGCGGGATTCACCGCTACCTTCATCGCGGCACCGGCGGAGGGAGAGGCGATGAACGATTTCCCGGGTTTGGAAACGGCGTTGGCCAAGGCGGATCTTTGCCTCATCAGCGTGAGGCGGCGCGCTCCGAAAGCCGCGCAAATGGCCGCGCTACAGGCATTCGTGAAATCGGGCAAGCCGATCGTGGCGATTCGCACGAGCAGCCACGCGTTTCATCTACGGGGAAAAGCAGCTCCAGAGGGACATGCGTTGTGGGAGGCTTTCGATCCGGAGGTTCTCGGCGGCAACTATCATGGTCATTATGGCGAAGAACCGGCTGCCGTATCCGTGGCCGACGGCGCGACGGAGCATCCGATCCTGAAGGGAGTCGGCGAGTTGGCTCTAACCACGAAGCTGTATCAAGCCGCTCCCTTGGCCGAAACCGCAACGCCGCTGTTGATCGCCACGGTATCGGGGAAGGAGCCGGAGCCGGTTGCCTGGACGCACACGTTTGGGCCAAATGATGCCCGCATCTTCTACACGTCGTTGGGTTTGGTCGAAGAATTCGCCCATCCGGAGTTTCGGCGATTCCTGACGAATGCAATCCACTGGGCCTTGGATGATTGACGCGTTGCCATGATTTACGAGCGCAAGCACCTCAGCTCCCTGAAGCCGCAGGAACTGGATGGCTATCTGGATAGGGGTTGGTATCGATGGGCGCAAACGGTGTTTACGGGCCACATCCTGGCGTTTCCGGATTCGCTCTACCCAGCCGCTTGGATCCGATTGGATCTTCAGGATTACCGCTTCCGGAAAAGTCTTCGGCGCATTCTTCGCCGCAACGGTGAAGTCTTCGAAGTCCGGATTCAGCCAGCCGTCATCACCGCAGAGAAGAATCTGCTCTTCAAACTCTACCGCGCTCACTTTAAAGGCGATCTTTTCCCCACCCTGAAAGACGCCATCCTCGGAGGGAAGGCCCGTTCCGTATTCAACACCCGGGAAGTCGGTCTTTATCACGATGGAAAGCTGGTCGCGTTCAGCTTCTTCGATGTGGGGCAAGAGACCATCGCCAGCATCATGGGAGTTTACCACCCGGACTATTCCAGCTACGGCTTGGGCTTTTACACGATGCTTCTGGAGATCGAGTGGGCGATGGAGAAAGGGATGAAGCATTACTACCCGGGTTACGTGGTCCCGGGAAACTCCCGCTTCGATTACAAGCTACGGATCGGCGATGTCGAATTCTTCGAGCCCCGGTCCAAAGCATGGCTCCCGTGGGATCAATTCGACCTCCGTCAGTCTGCGCTCGCCATTCTGCGGGACAAACTCAGCCTGTTGCAGGTTCGCCTCGCGAGAAAAGGGCGGAACTGGCTAATTGGTCACTACGCCAACTTTGAAGATCCCTGTGAAATCCTCAAAGGGCTCCATACCTACGAGCTCTTTCGTTTCCCCCTCTATCTGGCGGAAGATAATCACCTCGAAAACGATCACCCCTTGGTGGTCGAATATGATCTGGTGGACTCGGTTTACCGCTTGAGCCGGTTCCGGACGATCAAGGCGCTCCCGTTTCCGAACCACAACAAGCAGCTGGCGGTGTTTTCCTACGCGGTCAATTACGATATCGCGGACTTCGTCTTCCTCGGTTCACTGCTGCGCGAGGAGGTTCTGGCGGAAAACGCGGAGCTCGATCCCGTGCTGGAGGCCTTGCTCGCCGTGCCCGAGGCGTAACCTGGTAATTGTAGTGGCTTAAAGTTTCAGGCGAGCCGCTTCTGGGCCTAGGCAGGTCAAAATCGGGCTAGCGAGGCGAAATGCCCTCGCAAACGGGCGAATTCTCAAATTTGAGCTGCAATTCCGCCCGCATTTAATAATTTGCGTATTTAAATGTAATAATCAGGTTGATAAAAACCGTAATTATAATAATATGCTCGCACCATTGAATTTGAACCAACGGGGTTACCCAGCCCCAACTCACCATGAACACATTCAACTCTGTCACTCCCAAAAAAGTCCTCGTCACGGGCGCAGCCGGCTTCATCGGCAGCCACACCGTTGATCTACTGCTTCGCGAAGGACATCAGGTCGTCGGAATCGATGATCTCTCGACTGGGAACCGTTCAAACGTCGCCGATGCGCTTCAGTCCGGTCGCTTCCATTTAGAAGTGGGCGACATGCTCGAAGAAGGGCTGGTGGACCGTTTGGTTGCCGAATTTCTGCCTGATGCGGTCATCCACCTCGCCGGTTTGGTCAGCGTGACTCTGGGACAAGAACAGCCAGAGCGGAACTTTCGCCTCAATCTGGAGTCTACCAAGCTGGTTGCAGAAGCAGCTCGCAACCACGGTTGTAAGCGGATCGTCTTCGCCTCTTCCGCTGCGGTCTACGGGGATCTCGAGCAACTGCCGATCTGCGAATCTGACCCGAAAGATCCGAAGAGCAACTACGGCACGGCCAAGCTGATGAGCGAAATGCTCCTGCAAAGCTACGCCAAGAGCTACGGGATGACCTGTGTTTCGAATCGCTTCTTCAATGTCTTCGGCCCACGCCAAGACCCGCATTCGCCCTACAGCGGTGTGATCTCCATCTTTGCCGAGCGCTTTGCCTCCGGACGCGAAGCGACGATCTTCGGCGACGGCCAACAAAGCCGCGACTTCATCAGCGTGTATGACATCGCCCAAGGGAATGTCCTCGCCGCGACCAAGGACGATGTCGTCAGCGGCGCTTACAATCTCTGCAACGGCGAGCGCCAAAGCCTGCTTGATCTGGTCGATGCCCTGGCCAAAGCGATTCCCACCGCGCTGCCGATCAGCTTCGCCGAAGAGCGCGAAGGCGACATCAAGCACTCCCAAGGCAGCAACGACAAGGCTCGGGTTTACCTCGGATTCAGCCCCCAGGTGGGTTTCAAAGAAGGAATTGCTGGCCTGGTTGCCTCTCTCGCACCCGAAGCCGCTTTCTCCAAGGTTGCTTAATTTTTTTGTGGTTCTGTGTCGATGGCTGGCGGGTCCGAAAGGGCCCGCCATTTTTTTGGCCTCGATTCAGGAATTTCAGCCAAATCCATCGTATAAAGCTTCACTGATGGATCTCACCCACCAACCCTGGAATCTTTCCGCTGAAGAACTTGCGAAGCTGGATCAACGCTACATCTGGCATCCCTTTACCCAAATGGCGGCCTGGTGCGCGGAAGATCATGAACCCTTGGTTCTGGCCAGTGGGAAGGGCGCTCGGGTCACCGATGTCCAAGGGCGCGAATACATCGATGGCAATTCCTCGATTTGGACAAACATCCACGGGCATCAGCACCCGAAAATCACGGCGGCGATGCGGGAGCAGCTCGACCGCATGGCGCACAGCTCGTTTCTCGGTCTGACCCATCCCAACGCCGCCGTTTTGGCGAGGGAACTGGTGACGCGGGCCCCCGGCGACAAGCTCACCAAGGTCTTCTTCTCGGACAACGGATCGACCGCCAATGAAGTATCGCTCCGCATGGCGCTTCAGTTTCGCGCCCAACGCGAGGAAGACACGCGCACCCAATTCGTCGCCTTCGACCAAGCCTATCATGGCGATACCGTGGGCGCGGCGAACTTGAGCGGAATTCCGCTGTTCACTCATCCGGTTGCGGGACCATTTCCGCCAGTGACGAGGGTCGCAGACGTGGATGAACTGCTCACGCTGGGGCCGGACTTTGCGAACACCGTCAATGCCGCGATCATCGAGCCCCTGGTTCAAGGTCCCGCCGGAATTCGCCCCTGGCCAAAAGGGATGCTGCGGAGATTGGCGGATTGGTGCGAAGAACACGGCGTCCTCTTGATTCTGGATGAGGTCCTAACCGGCTTCGGGCGAACCGGCACCCTCTTTGCCTGCGAGCAAGAAAACGTCGTCCCGGACTTCCTCAACCTGGCCAAGGGCATCACCGGTGGCTATTTGCCCCTCGCGGTGACGCTAACTACCGATCAGGTTTTCGAAGCGTTTCTCGGAGGAACGGATCGAACATTCTACTACGGTCACTCCTACACCGCGAACCCGGTTGGCTGTGCCGCCGCCTTGGCCTCGCTCGAAGTCTTCGACGAAGAAGCCGTGCTGGAAAACCTCCAACCGAAGATCGCTGAGCTCAGCCGGGCGTTGGCGAACCTCGAAGGGCTGCTCCAGATCGGAGAAATCCGCCAATGTGGTTTTCTCGCCGCCATCGAAGTCTCCGGCATCACCCCGGAAGGTCGCGAACTGGCAGAGACGAACCAGCTCGGAGCCGCCGTCTGTCGGCAGGCCCGGGACTTCGGCCTCCTAACCCGCCCCATTCGCAACGCCGTCATCCTCATGCTCCCCCTCTGCGCCACGAACGAGGAAATCAGCGCCGCCTGCGCCGCGATCGGCCAAGCGGTGATACGCTATTAGTTCTTGGGTGGTGGTGCGCCGGGGGTGTTGCCGGTTGAACGATTGTAAGTGTACGGGATCCGGTTGGAGATGTCGTCTATCCGGGAGCCCGTATCACGTCCTCCCGCAGATCCCGCATACTACACAACCCACCCCAATCCCCAAAACGCATCGTCCGCGCGCCGCTGGTGCGTTTGGGTCCGAAAAAATCACGGCGCGACTCGAAAACCGAATCGAGGAATCCGCGCGAGCCGATCGCCACGCCCTTGGTCAAATAGCGCACCCGACAGTGGAGCAACTCCGTCCGGCTCAGCTTCCCACCCGCACTCCAAACTGCCTCGACCTGCGCCCGACTCACTCCCGATCGCATTCGCTTCCCCTCCGCATCGCGCTGCTCTTCTCCGCGTCCAAAAAGCCAGACCCGATACAGCG
>CAYGQD010000282.1:5546-8141 GCA_964351855.1 uncultured Verrucomicrobiales bacterium | reverse complement strand
CGCCGGCACCGTTCATGCTTCAATCGGCGATTGGGCCAAGTTCGCGCGCTTCCACCTGCGAAAGGAGCCGGGCCTGATCCTGAAAACGCCGGAATCCTTCGCCAAACTCCAGGAAACCCTGCCAAAAAGCGGAAATCACGCCGTCGGCGGTTGGCTCATCCACGACATGAAGTTTCTCGGCGGAACTTCCTTCCAGGCAACCGGCTCCAATACGCTCTGGTTCGCCCTCCTCTGGATCCTCCCCGGCAAAGACCAAGCCATCGTCGTCGCCACCAACTCTGCCCAACCGAACGCCTTCAGCACCTGTGATCAACTTGTGGCGAAGTTGCTCGACTTCGATCAGCCGTGATCGCATGTTTCCTTTTCCGTGATCCCTCGGGAATCGAATCGCAAACGGCTCGAATTACCCTAATCGGTCCTCCTGAACACTGAAGTGCGGCGCCCCGTTCGCTGGGGCCGTCGTTGGCTTCTTAGCCTTCCGTTTGCATCAGATTGATTTCACCAACTTCAATAGTTGCCGACAGTGAAAAAATCCATTCGATCCTCCCGATGAGGTCAGATCGGAATGATTCCTCGACCGTCCCTGACGATTCCAGAAAAATTGAACGGCGCAAAGTTGGAGCCAGTTCCGGCACGAAGAATCGGAATCAACGGATACGAAACCGGTGCTACGGAGGGGCCAAGTCAAACCCGATCCCTACCCACTCATTTAGGACGTTGTTTCCGGTGGATCGGTGACCCCAAGCCACGAGTACTATTTGGCCAGGCGACGCCGTAGTGCGTCAATCGTCCCGGCTGACGGATGATTGCTCAACCGCCGCACATCGTCGTCAAACTCTGTTGTAGAGAAGGCCATGTCCAGAAGCTGGTCAATCCAGCAGATCGCATCATTCGTATCGTTCAAATCGTGACCAGCGCGGCCAAGACTCCTTCAACTCAGACAAGGAGATCTCCGCAGTGCCATCCATGAATCGAGACACCACGGTTCCTCGTTTGGCCTCCCTGTTGTCGTAGGAACGCAGGAATCTGCCCTCGCGGGTCAACGGCATCCGAATACCGTCAAGCATTGCGAAGAGTTGATCACGAGAGAACGCCATTGTTTTCCCACTCCGTTTCTCGTTCGACTTGGTGTCGGTTCATTTTCATTTTCTAAGGGAGTTCAAAGCGTTCTCGCGCTTCGGCAAGGGTCGAATTGCATTGATAGCGAAGGAAAAGGCTTGGCCTGCTCCACGATTCGCGGTTCAAGTAAAAGCCATTCGCCCAGCCCCAGCGACAGAACAACAATGAGTCACCCGAGCTCCAGGAGAGTCGACAGCCCTTTGAAGACGATCAACTGCATACGATGAATTCGAGCGTCTATCCGGCAAAAATCGACTGGTGGCTTTGGCCCATTTTGATCGGTTCCTCTTTGGGTCTGGTCGTTTGGGGAGCCTTGGTTTGGGAAAGCAACCGGGTCGAAGCCCTGATCCTCATCGGTACTGGAATCTTCGACGGAATCCTTTTTTCTGCCCTCCTCTACCCCTGCTACTACACGATCGAGGAATCGCATGTCCTGATTCGATCGGGCATCATCAAATTCCGGGTCGCCATCAACACCATTCAAAGCGTCACCCCAACCTGGAATCCTCTAAGTGCCCCCGCACCGTCACTCAAGAGAGTTGAGATTCGGCTGAAAAACGGGAGAATTTGCCTTGTTTCACCCGCCGACAGAAATGGCTTCATCGAAGAACTCAATCGCCGGATCGGACTCGCCTCATAATTTGGAATCGAACGCACCGCGAGCGTCAATGGGGCTACAGCCAAGACATCATCGTCAGCCTTTTTTCCCCGGCGGTGTCTGATGTGGCCCGAAGTATTTTTCGCTGCGGTAGCGGAGCCAGACGCGTAGCTCTTGAGGGACTTTTTTGCGCTGGTTCGGGTCAAGCCGCTCGTAGAGTTCGAGCGCTTTTTCGCGTTCGGCGCGACAGGCGCGGTTGTTGTGGTCTTTCCAGCGATTGCGGGCGAGGCGGAGGCGGCGGCAGGCTTCTTTAAGCAGCGCGGTTCCTTCCAACGTGGCAGGATCGATTTTGTTTTTCTTCGCGGGCATCGTTAGGAAGCCTTTCCTTTCCAGTGGATGCCATCGTCCGCAATGGTGGCGCGTCCGTCGCGGTAGAGCGCTCCCAGGGCTTGTTTGAAGACTTTTTTACTCATTCCCAGGGTTTGACGAATTTTCTCCGGTGGACTTTTGTCGTTGAGGGGAAGAAAGCCGTCTTCCGCAGTCGCCAAAGCATTGGCAAGGCGCTCGGAGGCTCCGGCAACGCGCTCATAACCCGGCGGCTCGAGGGTGACATCGACCAATCCATCTTCTCGCACTCGGCCAACATAGCCGGCGCAGCGCTCGCCTTTCTTGGGAATGCCAACTCCATCGCTCGAATGAATCAAGCCCCAGTAACGGTCGTTGACGATCGTCTTGACGCCGATATCGGTCCGATCCGCGATCAGGAGGGAGACGTGATTTCCGGCGCGGAGAAATTCAGGGGGAGAGTTCGAGAGAAACTTGCCCAGCTTTGACGAAGCAACCATGCGGCGACTGACTTGATCGACGAAAATGTAGAC
>CAYGQD010000282.1:0-5536 GCA_964351855.1 uncultured Verrucomicrobiales bacterium | reverse complement strand
ACCAGCTCCCAGTCGCCCGCTTTGACCCGTCGGGCTTGCTCCCCAAAGGGCAAGAGCAGATCTTTCGGCATGCCCCAGTCGAGAAACGCGCCAACGCCTCCTGCGGCGACGACCCGGAGCAGGGCGAACTCATCTGCCATGGCCAGAGGACGCTCGGTCGTGGCCACGAGGCGATCTTCAGAATCGTTCGAGAGAAAGACTTCGATCTCATCGCCCGGTTCGAGATCGGTCGGGACGTAGCGTTTCGGCAACAAAATCCCCCCGAGTGTTCCCCCATCCAGAAGGAAACCGGAGGTGTGGATTTCGGTCGCTACCAGCGTATTGAGACTACCGATGATCGGGTCAGACATCGCCGGAACCATACACGAGAAAGAGGAGTTTGCCCGGGAAGGTTCTCAGCTTACGAGTGGCTTCTTGGGGAGAAAGGCTTCTATCATCCCTTGGCATCAGCCACTTCAGGAACATCTTTTTCCGAAGTCACGGCAACGTTGGCTTGGGCCTGGACTTTGCGGAACAGCTTTTGATGAGCCTCCCAATCCGCCAAGACCTGAGCGGCTCGCTCGCTGGCGGTAAGGTCGAAATGGCGTTGGACGAGACCTCTGACCACTTCTACGTCCGCAGCGTCTTCCAGACTGACCACCTCGACCATCTCTGAGTTGATGAGCTCGTCGAAACTTCCATCTTCATCGAGGATGTAGGCCGTTCCACCGCTCATTCCAGCACCGAAATTCTGTCCGGTCCGCCCGAGAATGACGACAAGGCCGTTGGTCATGTATTCGCAGCCGTGATCACCGACGCCCTCGACGACCGCCGTTCCACCCGAGTTCCGAACGCAGAAGCGTTCCCCCGCCCGTCCGTTTCCGAAGAGCTGTCCGCCGGTGGCACCATACATCACGGTGTTCCCCATGATGGAGTTTTCTCCGGGGACGAAGCCGCGCAATTCCGGCGCTTTGATGATGATTTCTCCGCCGCACATTCCTTTGCCGACGTAATCGTTCGCCTCACCGGTCAAGGTCATGCGAATTCCGCCACAGAGGAAGGTGCCGAAGCTTTGACCGGCACTTCCCGAGAAAGTAAGATCAATGGTTCCATCCGCGATTCCGTGGTTCTTCCAGTTTTTGGCCACTTCGCCGGCCAATCGGGTGCCGACGTTCCGGCTGGTATTGACGACGTGGTAACTGCCGGAAAACGGCGTCTTCCCGTCTTTCAGAGTCTGTTGGCAATCCGCGATGATTTGGACGTCGAGCGGCGTTTCATGAATCCCCTCATTCCTTTCCCAGCGATGAAACCGGGGCATGTCCGGGTTTCCGGAATCCTTGGCCACGTCTTTGAGGATGCGGCTGAGGTCGAGGGTATTCGCCTTGGGATGGTCAGGAATCGTCCGTTGCCGGAGGTATTCCGGTCGGCCGATCAAATCATTGAGCTTGGCCACACCGAGGCGGGCCATGTGCTGGCGAATGTCGTCGGCGACGGCGTGGAAGAAGTTGACCACGTGATCGACTTCGCCTTTGAACTTGGCCCGATATTTCGGGTCCTGTGTGGCGATCCCGACCGGGCAATTGTTCAAGTGACACTTGCGGACGTAGACACAGCCCATCGCGATCATGGCGATGGTGCCGAAGTTGTATTCTTCCGCACCGAGTATCGCAGCCTGGACGATGTCTTTCCCGGTGCGCATTCCACCGTCGGTGCGAAGAATGACCCGTTCCCGCAGATTATTCAGCATGAGGACTTGCTGCGCCTCGGCAAGACCGAGTTCCCAGGGTAGACCGGCATGCTTGATGGAACTGATGGGCGAGGGTCCGGTTCCGCCGTCGTGACCAGAGATGAGGATGACGTCCGCATTGGCCTTGGCCACCCCGGCGGCGACGGTTCCCACACCTGCTTCGGCAACCAGCTTCACGACGACTTTCGCCGTTGGGTTGACTTCTTTGAGATCGTGGATGAGTTGGGCGAGATCCTCGATCGAGTAGATATCGTGGTGTGGTGGGGGCGAAATCAACGTCACGCCAGGTTGGGTGTGACGGAGCTTGGCAATGAGCGCATCGACCTTGTGGCCGGGAAGCTGTCCGCCTTCACCGGGCTTGGCCCCTTGCGCCATCTTGATCTCCAGTTGCTCGGCATTGACCAGGTAATGGGTGTGGACGCCGAAGCGACCGGAAGCGACTTGCTTGATCTTCGAATTCCCCCAATCGCCCGCTTTAAAGATCGTCTCCCGAGCGGTTTCCTCCGTGTAGCGCTCAAAGCGGCGGGAGTCTTCTCCACCCTCTCCGGAATCGGACCGACCACCGATGCGGTTCATGGCCACGGCCAGCATTTCATGGGCTTCAGGGCCCAGGGCTCCCAGCGACATGGCGGCGGTGGTGAAGCGGCTGAAGATCGCCTCCTTCGGCTCGACTTGATCGAGCGGAATCGCGTTTCCTTGCGGAACGAGTTCCATGATGTCCTTCAGCGCGACCGGGTGATGGGTCTTGAGATCTTCGACATATTGCTCGTAGAGGACCGGATCATTCGTCCGCACGAAGGTGTGGAAGTTCTTGATGATCGGGTTCGGCATCCCGTGACGCTCGCCATCGCGACGATACTTGAGATAACCGGGATCTCCCAACTTCAAATCGACCTTTTCATCGCCCGGGACCGGTTGTCCGAAGGCCAAGGTGTGGCGCTGGAGCGTTTCGGTAGCGATCTCCTTGAACCCAACGCCTTCGACTTGAGAAGAGGTTCCCGTGAAGCAGCGCTTGATCACGTCTGAGCCCACGCCGACGGATTCAAAAATCTGAGCGCCTTGATAACTGGTCAGCACGCTGATCCCCATCTTGCTCATGATCTTGAGCACGCCTTTTTCGAGACTCTTGAGGTAGTTTTTGACTGCGGTCACATAGTCGAGATCTCCGAGCTTTTTCTTGGGATCGTTCTCGAGCGTCTCACGAATCGTTTCCACCGCGAGATACGGACAAATCGCTTGAGCCCCGAAGCCAAACATGATCGCGGCGGAATGGGTATCGCGAACTTCGCCGGTCTCAATCACGATGCTCAGCCACATCCGCTTATGAACGCGATTGAGGTGATTGTGAACCGCACCGATGGCCATCAACGCGGGAATCGGCGCGCGCTCGTGATCCACAGCGCGATCCGTCAGGACGAGAATGCGCGTTTTCGAATCCGCTGCGGCCGTCGCCTCATCGCAAATGCGATTCAGCGCCTTTTCCAAGCCCTCAGGCCCCTCATTGACTGGCCAGGTGATGTCGATTTTCTGCGCCGGGAAATCGGGAAGGGCCACCAGTTTCTCCATCTGATGATCGAGCAGGAAGGGGTTCGATAGGTGAACCATCTTGGCGTGCTCCGGGGTCTCGGCCAACAGATTGCGCTGCCAGCCAAGGTTCACATTGAGCGACATCACGAGGCGCTCGCGAATCGGGTCGATTGGCGGATTGGTTACCTGAGCGAAGAGTTGCTTGAAGTAGGTGAGCAACAGTTTCGGGCGACTTGACAGAACGCTCAGAGCGGCGTCATCCCCCATCGAGCCCACGGCTTCCATGCCCGTCGTCATCATCGGGGTCAGAATTTCCCCGACGTCTTCCTTATTCAGATCAAAGGTGACCTGTTTCTGGGTCAAGGAGAGAACATCCAGATCGCCCTGTGGCGGAACCGGTTTCGAGCTGACGACCTCATCAAAATGGAGCCGATTCTGGGCTAACCAATCACCGTAAGGCTGCTTGGCGGCGAGAACTTCTTTGATCTCCTGATTGAAGTGGACCTTTCCTTCGATGGTATCGACACAAATCATCTGGCCGGGAGCCAGACGCCCTTTGCGAATGACCTTTGCGTCATCGAGTTCGATGGTACCGACTTCCGAGCCGATCGAGAAAATGCCGTCTTCGGTCAATTTGAAGCGGGACGGGCGCAAACCATTTCGATCCAGCGAAGCGGCCACCGTGCGGCCATCTGTGTAAACGAGGGCGGCGGGACCGTCCCAAGGTTCCTGAAAACAGCGATGATACTCAAAGAATGACTGAACAGCAGGGGGCGTGCGGGGATCGATCCGCCAAGCCGCCGGGACCAACATCGCCATCGCGTGCGGCACACTTCGCCCGGAGAGAACCAGCAATTCCAGGGCGGCGTCAAGGCTGGCGGAGTCCGAATCTTCGGGATCGACGACTTCGGTCAAGAGATTGATCTCATCTCCCCAAAGTTCACTTTCGAAGTCTACCTCACTGCAGTTGAGCCAGTTGCGATTGCCCCTCAAGGTGTTGATTTCGCCGTTGTGGGCCAACATCCTGAAGGGCTGACCGAGGGGCCAGCTGGGGAAGGTGTTGGTCGAGAACCGTTGATGATAAAGGCAGATCGCGGTCTCATAATCCGGGTTGTTGAGATCATCGTAAAACTTCCGCATGGCCGGTGGCAGAGCCAGGGCTTTGTAGGAAATGGTGCGGTGAGAGAAGGAGCTGATGTAGAGATCCCGGATTTCCAGCTTGGTCTTTTGCTCGATCTCACGGCGCGTCATGTAGAGATTCCGCTCGAACTGCGGCCCATCCATGTCCTCGGTTTTCAGAACCAGGACCTGCTGGATATCCGGCATGGTGGCGCGAGCGCTCTCCCCTAATTCGTCAGGGTTCACCGGCACCTTGCGCCAACCGATCAAGGTGAGACCGTGCTGCCGGATAATGCCTTCGGTCATCACCTTTGCCTTGGTGCGACAATCCTGATCCTGCGGTAGGAAAAAGACGCCGACGCCTAACGAAGACGGATCTTCCACCGTCGTCCCCAGTTCCGCAGCGGCCGGGATCAAAATCTTGTAAGGAAGCTGCGTTAAAATTCCTGCTCCATCCCCGGTTTTCCCATCGGCCTCCATCGCACCGCGATGAACCACATTGCAACAGCTGACGAGTCCATACTCGAGGATCTGGTTGCTCCGTTTACCCTCGACTTGGGCAACGGCACCAACACCACAGGCGTCGCGTTCGAGATTGGGTTGGTGCAGAGAGTTCTGCACATTGGGATAGTTTGGGAGTAGCTTCCGATTCATCAATGATACGAGAGGGATTACGGACGAGGGGTGCGTCCCTAAGTTCATACGACACCCAAGGCTGGCTAGCCTCCTGTGCCACTCATATCATCGAATCGGCCAAAAGATCCCGCCAGGCCGCGGGCCTATAGGGATTAAGGTATGGTTAGCGGTTCGTCAACACTCGAAATCTCAGGGTTTTCGGGGAGATTGCTCGGTGAATCAGGGAATCAGAAGGCCCATCTTCTCGAAGTTGGGGCGGCGATTCGTTGCTTTTCGGCCAGATCCAACAAACTCGCGCCCTGAAGATGGCTCTTGGAGAAAGCCCGAATTCCCGGTAACCAACTCAACATCAGCCGGAAACACAGAATTTCACGGGAGGGAGTGTATCAAGGCATCTTTATATTTACTATAAATACTATAATTCATGATTGAGAATAGTCCCCTGTCGCTTAGTTTACACTCATCTTTAGATCGACGGGGGGGGGGGGGGGGGGGGGGGGGGGGGGGGGGGGGGGGGGGGGGGGGGGG
>CAYGQD010000281.1:0-8231 GCA_964351855.1 uncultured Verrucomicrobiales bacterium | reverse complement strand
TGATGGCATTCGTGCCACCGGTGCGCAGGGCGCCTCCCGCGAGGATAATGTCTCCACTGACGGTGCTGTTTCCGGAGTTATTCTTTTGCAGAACGGTGCCGGGATTGACGGTGAACGAGGAATTCGCACTCGATTCGTTCCCTCCTTCCATGATGATCTGACCCGCCTGGATATCCCAGGCAAAGCCATCTCCAACAATGTTGTTGTTCAGGTAAAGTATCCCACCTCCGGTCTTGGTGAGGGTCACGGCAGATCCGGTGGTGTTGGTCAAATTCCCGTCAAAATCGAGACGGGTGGTGTTGTGAATCTTTGTATCGCCGGTGAAATCTAATTCGCCGTTGAACACATTTTGGGTGCCACCGGTGGTCTTGACGATGGCCCCGACGCCGCCGACCCCGCTTCCTTCCACTTTGATGCTTCGATTCGCGTAGCCGCTGAGATTGGCGTCCGCCCCAATGGCAAGAGTTCCGCCATTCTCAACGGTGAGGACGGTGGTCTGCGACGTCGCTCCCAGCACCTGATCGAATCCTGTTCCTCCGCTCGGATTCCCCGCCGTGAGGGTCGCGCCGGTTTTCACGGTGACGCCGCCGGTGAAGGTGTTGACAGCGGACAGGGTGACACCCGGCGTTTCCGCTCCTGTTTCGCCGGTGACGGTGATGCCGCCCGGGCCGGAAATCGCGCCGGCAATGACGCTGGTGCCGCCCTTGGCACCAATACTGAGATTCACTGCGGTGCCGTTTCCTCCCAAAACGATCGAGTCGCCGGCGTCGAGCTGCAGGGAATCGATCACGACGGTATCTTCGGAGTCGACGCTGTCATTCACAAAGATCAGGTCGATATTCTGAGACGCAGTCGTAGTGAGATCGATGGCCTCTGTGCTGTAGACACCGCCATTGACGATGATTTGATAATCGCCCGCTGCAGTCCCGAGGGCGGTCACCGCATCCTGGATCGTGGAGAAACCGGTGTAGCCGAATACGGTCGCTTCCACCGCGACGGTCTCGAGGTCGCCATCGGCCAGCAGGGTCCCGCCGGCAGTACCGGACCAGTTGTCATTCACGTAAACGGTGGTAGGCGCGTCTTTGACGAGGAGGATGTCGTTACCGTCGGCTCCGCCGTTGTAGACGATTTTGTAGTCGACTCCGTCGACGGTGACGATGGATCCGGTAGTCGCATAATTACTGAATGTACCCGAAAGGGTGCCTTCGCTGTCGACGAGAACATACACATCGAGATCCGGAGACGAGCCCACGACGTTGAGAGTGCCGCTGACGATTGTCGTTCCGGCTCCGCCGTTGACGTCGAGCAGATCGGCGGCCGCGTCGATGATATCGAACTTGAGTTCACCGGCGAGATTGGTGTTCGCATTGATGGTGAGCGTCCCGGCACCACTGATGCCCGGCTCAATGATTCCACCGCTGTCGACCGTGACGGCTCCGGCAAGTGAGCCCGTTCCCGCGAGGGTGGCTTCACTATTCACCGTCATACTTCCATTGCCGGAGTGCGCTCCGTTCACAACCAGAGTTCCGGTGCTTACGATTGTGCTACCGCCATAGCTATTGTCACCTGTAAGGGTCAGTTCTCCGCTCCCGATCTTGGTGAGAGATCCGGCACCCGAGAGCTCTCCCGCGTAGCTCGTGTCGAAGTCGTTGTTTCCAACCGAGAGCGCGACCGCAGCCGATCCCGTGTTTTCCAGCGTGATGTCGTTTGAGCCGGTGAGCGCGCCCAATGTCGCCGCAGTCAAGGTATCAAAACTAACTGTCCCCACCGCAGTGGAACGAGTATCGAAAGTCGCGTTCTGAAGGGCATTTTCGTTTCCGATAACGAAAGTCCCCTCGTCAATGTGCTGCACCGTTCCGCTGAAGGTGTTGGCAGCATTGAATGCCATTGTGCGAGCGGCATCATTTCCGTCCAGAACGATGGTGCCGGTCCCGGAAATCACACTATCGAAATTCACATCCGAAGTATTAGCATTGAAGCCGGCATTTTGCAGGGTGGCCGTGCCTCCGTTTACCAGGATTGTTCCCGTCCAAGTGTTGGCAGAACTTGGCGTTCCGTTGGAACCATGGCGCAGTATGCCACTGCCATTGATGGTAATATCTGCAGAGACGGTCTTTCCCGGGGTGCCGTCATAGGCATAGATTCCGAAGGATGTTCCATCGTTGACCACGATTGAACCAACCGTCATATCATTTGCCTCAATGTAGGAGCTGCCCGCGTCGATCACCAGAGAGGCATTCGGACTGTTGACAGCTGAACGAAGAGCCAAGGTGTCCGCTCCTGTTTTGGTCAGCGTGAAGGTGCCCAGATCAATGGTACCGCCCGATCCAACATCCAAACGAGCTCCAGCGGAAATCGTCGCATTGTCAGAAAGCGTCAGTGAATTAACCGCCGAACTGCCGCTCAGGCTTCCAGAGTCGTTGATCAATGCTCCTTGCCCGGCACTGCCGTTTCCAGCAATGACGTAGTCGCGGTTGCTGTCCTCAGTGGTTGCGCTGCTGGTTCCGCTGAGCGCTGTCAGGTCCACGGTTGCACCACTTGCCACGGTCACGGTTCCCGAAGGCAACACATCGTTGGCTCCCCAGACCAAAATTCCCGAATTCACCGTCGTTGTTCCAACAGCGTTGCTGTTGGCCCCGCGAAGTATCAACGTGCCTGCACCATCCTTCACAAGCGAACCGGCTACATCACCGTCTTTCAGCGCTGCACCCGTTTCAAAAATCGCCGTCTGCCCGGGTTCCACACTGATGGTTTTCGTTGCCGTTCCCACCAGCGAGACGTCCACATTCGTGTTGGTGAGATCACTACCTGCGAGATTCTGGATCGTTCCAGCACTCCAGTTGAAATTGCCGATTCCACCGTTGTTTGAAAGTGAGCCGAACGCAAGACTACCGCCATTCAAGTTCAACGTCCCAACCGAATTTGTCGTCGGATTGGACGTTCCATTCGCACTGGGATTCGACAGCACGATCGAATTGGCTGCAACGGCTCCTGCTGCAAGCGTTAGAGTGCCAACCCCGCCGCCTCCAGAAGTGATGGAAGCGTTGTGCAGCCCCAAAACCAATTCGTCAAGGGTTGCGTTGAAAGTCGCACTCGACATATCAAAGGTGCCCGTCGCCACCGTTCCCGTGCCGGAATCGTTGTAACCAATTAGAAGGTCTGTGCCCGCATTGGCATCCCCTGAAAGGGTAAGGGTTCCACCGGCATCAATCGTGACTTCCCCGGATGATTTCCTTCCACCAACCGTGAAGGTATCGGCATTGACCGTGTTGTCCTGACCGAAATTGATGGTGCTGGGTACCCCGTTGTTACTGGGAGAAGGCGATTCTCCAATTGTAATCGCAGAGGCTGTCAGAAGGTTCACTCCAAAATCTGAAAGATTCAGGACGCCGGAAGTGTCTCCTGAATTGTTGCCGGCGGTGCCTTCCGTGATTCCAAGCTTCAAGTCCGCAACATCGATCGAAACGGAAGTCGCGTTGCTCAAGTCCAGCGTTCCGGTTCCGGGCGCCGTATTCTCGTCAGCGTGGCCAATCAGAATTGTCTCTGTTCCGTTGCCGATACTCACTACACCACCATTGACGGTGACTGCCCCGGTTGCTTGATGACCGATCCGGAGAGTATCGACTGCGAGACCATTTCCAACAATCAGAGTCCCGTCATCGACCTGCAGTTCGCCTGCACCTACTCCGTTGGTCACTCCACCGGTCAGAGTAACGCTGGTGCCGTCGATCAAGCGAAGAATTCCCTGGTCCAGATTCACCGAGTCCAAACCAGTCACGGAATCGCTATCGAGAATAAGCGTATCCGTTCCCGTCTTCCCGAGAGATCCTCCACCCCCGACCACGGTTCCAGAAATGGTATTGTCTCCGGTCGCATCTCCCACAGTCAGAGTGTTCCCGTTGAGGTCCAGGGTAGTTCCCGCAGCGGTGTTGAGCGAATCAACCTGCACATCGCCTCCGCTGACTTTCAGAGTTACGCCAGTCTTCGTCAGCGAGAATTCGCCCGAATACGATCCACCTCCAGGATTAATGATGATCGTGCCGTTTTCTCCAACCGCATTCTGCGCGTCGGCGAGGTTATTGAATGCATCGGTGCCGAAGATCCCGGTTTCCGCGGCCACAGTACCGTCGTCAACATCGCCATCAGTGTCGACATCGCCCTGACTGTTCCAATTGTTATCCACATAAACCACCGCCGGTTTGCCGGTGACGGTGAGGCTGACGGTCTGGGTGTCGGTGCTGCCATCGGCATCCGTTACCGTGTAGGTGAAGGAAAGGTTCTCGACCGCTCCGGGAGCCAGAGGGAAGCCGGCCTCGTCGTAATCGAAGCTGAAGGCACCCGTATCTCCGTTCTGGAAGGTGGCCTGCAGGGTTCCGTTGCCCTCCAGAGCCAGATAGGTGACGATCTCCGGCGCGTGAGCGGTCTCCGTGTCGCCGAAGGTGTCCTCATCCGATTTTAGGTCCACGCCGGAAGCGCTCAAGTTGTTGTAGCGCAGCCCAGACGGATCGCTGCCCGCGTAGTCCGCCAGAGAGGCGATCAGCACCGGCGTGGAGGTGAAGGTGGAAGTAAAGCTCTGGGTCACGAAATCCTGAGCGACCCCGGTGCGAGATCCCGCCTCAAAAATCGTACCGTTCCCGCCCTGCCCGTTGCCGGGTTCGATGGCCACGTATCCGATGGTCTCCGGCGTTGTGCGGGCCACCGTGCCGAAGCTCTGCGGTTCTTCCAGGGCCACCTGGAAGCTTGACAGTCCCAGGTTGTCCATGCGCAGCCCGAAGAGTTCCGTGTCTTCATCGGGCGATCCGTTGAGGGTCTGCGTGGTGGCCATGACCACCGGTGCCGAGGTGAAAGTGGAATCGAAGTTCACCGTGGTAAATGTCCCCGCGGTGGCCGTGGTGGAGACCGTGCCCACTTCCATCAGCGCTCCGTTGGCGAGGACATACTGACCCGCCTCGAGGACCATCCAAGAGATGGTTTCCGTGGCATGATCCGCACCGTCGCTGTCACTGGCCGCCGCAGCCGTGCTGGCGAGGTTGGTTTCCAGCATCTCTTTGAGAGCGATGTCAAAAGTGCCAGCACCGGCATTGACATTGCTGACCCGGGTCACGGTCGGTTCGGCCTCGTTGAAGCCCACCGGGCCAACGATGACCACGGGGTTGACGAACCCGGATCCGAAGTCCACCGAAACAATAGTGTCATTGGTAAGATCCACCGTTCCATAGGTCCCAATGTTGACGGGTAGGTTGGTCGTAAGCGTGCCTTTGCCAAGGAGGTTGGTGGTGTCGAAACTCGCCACGCTAAGGAATCCGTCCGCCGGGTCGGTGGAGTCGGCACCGCTTCCGGTGTCGTCAAGAATGACATTCCCTTCGACCGTTGCCGTGGAATCGACGCTGTAGCTGTTCGCCGTGGCGATGACGCTGTTGGTCACGGTGACGCTGATGGCCTGGGCCGTGCTGATGTTGACCCCGTCGTTCGCCGAGACCTCCACTTCGTAGACGTTGTCGGTGTTGTTGTCTCCCGCAGGGTTAAAGCGCGGGGCGCTGGCGAAGGTGAGCACACCGGTATCGGCATCAATGGTGAAGTCGGCCGCATCGGCACCTCCGGTAATACTGTAGGTGACTCCGCCGCCTTCGTCGGTCTGGGGAGTGGCATCTCCATCTGTGACCCCCAAATCGATCCCCGTGCCGGTCTGATCCTCCACGACTGACGAAGTAAACGTCCCGGTGATCACCGGAGCCACGTCATTCACTTCGGTCACGGTGACCTGGATGTCCTGCACTCCGGTGGCGGTGCTGCCATCGGTGACGGTTACCTGAACCTCGTAGATGTTGTCGCCCGCAGCGGTGGTGCCGCCGCCAACATCCGCCGGGGACTCAAAGTCCCGTGCGGAGCTGAAGGAGAGCGCACCGGTGTTGACGTCGATCGCGAAGAGACCGGAGTCCACTCCACCCGTAATGGAGTAAGTCAGGCCGCCGCCGTTCTCGGTCTCGCCGTCCACGTCGTTGGACTCGACATCAATCACCGCAGTCGTGTTCTCGGCCACGCTGGCGGTGTTGGCCGAAGTGATCGTGGGAGCGTCATTGACGTTCGTGATAGCGAAGGCTACCGAGGCAGCTCCAATTTTGAGCCCGCCCGTGCCCGTATTACCCAAGTCGTTGACGGTAATGCTGAGGTTGAATGACGTTGTGAAGTCAGCGTTGGGAGCGGTCCAGACCATTCCGTCAAGAGCGGTGTTGATCGCCGAGAGCGGCCCAGTCACACTGATCGTTTCGGAGTCGTCTCCGGTCACGCCGGAGAGGCCGGTGAGGGTGGACAGCTTGAGAGTGCCGTCGCCGGCTGGCACACTGAGTAGCACCTGGATGTCATTGCCACCCGAATCATCGCTGATGCTGATGAGGTTCGCTCCGCTAAAGGCCTGGGTCAGAACAGTGATGTTGTCGGCATTCTCCGTCAGGTTGATCGAGGCCGGGGCGGTCACCACCGGCGTCAGGTTAACGTCGTTGATGGTGATGTTGATGACGTCCACATCCTCTTCATCGGAGACTCCTCCGGTTGCGCCGGGATCCGTTCCGGTGTTGCCCTTGTCGTTGGTGGTCAGGGTGATGGTGCCCGTTCCGGCACTCGAACCACTGAGGGTCAGGCCGTCGAGAGCATCGTTGATGTCCGCGACCGAACCGGTGAAGATGACGTTGGCGGAGCCATCGCCACTGAGGTTGGTCAGGCCGGTGGTACCGCTCAGGGTGAGGTTCCCGTTGGTCGAAGCCAGGATCACATCGAGCAAACCCGTGCTTTCGGCTGCGTCCACATCGGCGATGCTGATGAGGTTGGAGTTCGTGCTGTTGAAGGTGAGCGTTAGCCCTTCGTCCACGGTCTGGGCACCGGGCACAGTGTTCTCCGGCGTGTCATTGACGGCGTTGACGGTGATGTTTACCGTCGCGGCAAGATCGGATATACCATTCTGGTCGTCCTGAACCCTGAACGTGAAGGAAGTATTGGCGTTGTCATCCTGAGCCGAAAGGTAGACCAGTTTACCTGCGTTGGCGCCGGTGAAATCGGCCACGGCGATGCTCTGTCCAGTGGTGACAGCGATCCCGTCGAGAGTCAGGGAGCCATTGGTTGGCAGCGTCTCAGCGACGACATTGGCGAACGTGAAACCACTGGTATTGTCATCGAACATGAATGTTGATCCCGATCCCGCCGCACCGGCGGTCAGGGCGATCGCGACGTCTTCATTGACCGTTACGCCGGTTGCAGTCGCAATCGGCAGAGGAACATCTTCTCTGAAAAGAACGACATCGTTCCCAGTGGTCCGGTCGGCTCCGAGGTAACTGATCTCGAAACGTTCGCCGTTGATGAATACTGCCTGACCTTCATCGAGCCCGTCAAAGGTGCCGGTGATGGGGTTGGTGCCCTGGTTGTCGAGGATGGTGATAGAGGATGAGCCTGCCGTGAACCCAGTGGCCGATCCGCTGGTGGTCAGGGTGGCACCGGTTAGGTCGACATCTCCGTTAACGGTGATGACGTCGTATTGGCCCGCAGCGTTGCTACCCACCTGAATCAAAAGTTCCTGGTCCGCGCTAAGGTTTAAGTCCCCGCTGGAAACGGTCAGGGTGCCGGTGGTGTCCCCGCCGGTTACGCCCGGATCGATCGAAGCGGTGTCATTAACCGTGACCGGGCCGGCGACCGAACCGGAGCCCTCCAGTTGCGCGTCGTTGTTGACCACGACGGAACCGGCCACAGAACCGGTGACGACGAGGGTGCCCGCGTCGATGGTGGTTGCACCCGGATAGGTGTTGATGCCGCTCAGGGTCACTGTGCCGCTGCCCACCTTGGTGAGGCTGCCGTCATCGGCACCTCCGGCGAGGGAGAGGACTGCGGTTTCCGTGAAAGTCTCCGTCCCAGTCCCCCCGTGGCTGACGGTGTTCCCCGGATTACTCTCGTTCCAAGCCGCAATGATGGCGTCGGCATTCCCGGCACTGAAGTCCAGCTGGATGTCATTCCCGACGGTCCCGAGATTGTCGGCGGTGAAGGTTACGGTTTCGACGGTCAAGGAAGCCGCCGTGGTGGCTGCGCCGATGATGTCCGCCGCGGCAATGCCTCCGCTGGTCACATCCAGGGTCAGGCTGTTGTTCCCCACATTCACCACCTCGTCGGTGGCGGCGTCGGTGAAGTCTACGTTGTCGCCGGTCATCTCCACATCGGTAGCGGTCATGTCGACGCTGCCGGTGTAGGTC
>CAYGQD010000280.1:0-8258 GCA_964351855.1 uncultured Verrucomicrobiales bacterium | reverse complement strand
GGCCGGGGGCGAAAAAGACTGGGCGGTGGGGATTTCGCTAGTCGATATCGACAATGCCGGCGATTTGGATGCTTTCGTCTGCAATTACGATCAACCGAACAACGTTTACATCAATCTGACGATCGATGAGGGGAAGCGGACGGATGGGCCGCTACGGTTTGAGGATCGTGCGGCGGAGTTTGGTTTGGATCTGGCGGATGGGAGCGTGGTCTCGGCCTTTGCCGATTATGATCGGGATGGCGATCTGGATCTCTACATTTTGACCCACCAGATCTATCGCGAGAACGGTCGATCTCCCGAGCCGATTGAGCTGGAGGTGGTGGACGGAAAGCTGGAGGTGGCGGAGAAGTGGCTGCGCTGGTATCGCGTGGACCAGAAGCAGCGCGGCAAGAACGGGGAAGTGCTCTATTCCGAAGCGGGTCGGCCGGATCGCCTCTACCGCAATGACGGGGAGAATCGATTTACGGAGGTGACGGAGGCGGCGGGGATCGATGGCGGGCCGCACTGGGGCAACTCCGCGACGTGGTGGGATTACAACTACGATGGCTGGCCGGATCTCTACGTGGGCAATGATTTCAGCAGCCCGGATTTCCTCTATCGCAACAATGGCGATGGCACCTTCACCGAAGTGGCGGAGCAGGCGGCGCGAGTGACGACCTGGTTCTCAATGGGCGCGGTCCAGAGCGATTTCAACAACGATGGCTACATCGACTTTCTCCTCGCGGATATGTTGCCGAAGACGCATTACATGAAGAAGGCGTCGATGGCGAACATGGCGGATCGGCTCGACAACGTGGAGCACGAGCGCGGGGCTCGTCAGTCGATGCGCAACGTCCTCCACATCAACACGGGGACGGATCGATTTCTGGAGGGAGCCTGGATGTCTGGCCTGGCCGCGACGGAGTGGACTTGGGCGATTCGCAGCGCTGACTTCGACAACGACATGCGGGCGGACATTTTTTTCTGCAATGGCGTTCCCCGGCAGTTCAACCACTCGGACCTTCCGCCGATCGATCACGCAGCCTTGGTGGGGCGGACCCAATGGGAACACTACAAGAACACGCCGGAGCGCCGAGAACAGAACTTCGCCTATCGCAACGTGGGGGATTTTCAGTTCGAGGATGTGTCGCAGCCGTGGGGACTCGATCACCTGGGGATGTCTTACGGATCTTCGCTGGGTGATTTGGATGGTGATGGGCGGTTGGAAATCCTGACTTCGAATCTGGCGGATCCGCTGAGCGTGTATTGGAATCGAGGGACGGGCGGAAATCGGGTGATGATCGATTTTCGGGGGACGCAAAGCAATCGGATGGGCGTGGGTTGTCTGGTGTCGGTAGAGACGCCGGACGGGGTGAAGCAGAGTCGGCAACTGTTCCCGTATGGCGGATTTTTGGATGCGGACGAATGCGTGATTCACTTTGGTCTAGGCGAAAATGAGACGATCTCGCGGTTGAATGTGGAGTGGCCTAGCGGGCAAAAGCAGAGCTTTACCGATCTGGCGGTGAATCGGCGCTATCAAGTGACTGAGCCTGCCGAACCGGTTGAACAGTCGCCTGCGGTGAAATCGCGCGAGCCGAAAAATACCTGGTTTGTGGAGTCAGAGGCGCTGGCAGACGTGCGCCACGAGGAAGTGGAGTTCGACGATTTTCAGATCCAGCCTCTGCTGCCGTTCAAGCTCTCCCAACTGGGGCCGGGCCAGGCCTGGGGCGATATCGATGGTGATGGCGATGCTGATTTCTTCCTGGCCGGGGCTGCCGGAAGACCGGGCCAGCTCTTTCGAAATGAGACGGCGGAGTCATCGATGGACGTGCGATTGGAGCCGGTCCCGACTGAGGCTTTGGCGAAGGACGCCGCGTTCGAAGACATGGGCGTGCTTTTCTTCGACGTGGATGCGGATGGGGATGAGGACCTTTACGTGGTGAGCGGAAGCGTGGAATCTCGGCCCGGCGCGGAGACCTTGCGCGACCGGATTTATCTGAACTCTGGCGATGGCACCTTTACCCGAGCGCCACAGGAGCTGCTTCCGGATTTGCGCTGGAGCGGCAGTGTCGTGGCTCCGTCCGACTTCGATCGCGATGGCGACTTAGACCTGTTCGTGGGCAGTCGCTCGATTCCCGGAATGTATCCGCTGACGCCGCGCAGTCACCTCTTGCTGAACGATTCCGGGCGCTTCAGCCGAATCGAGTTCGCGCCGTTGGATGAGGCGGGGCTCGTCACCAGCGCGATTTGGAGCGACGCGAATGGGGACGGCTGGCCGGATCTGTTCCTCACCACGGAGTGGGGGCCGATTCGTTTGTTCCTGAACCAGGAAGGCACCTTGAGCGAGGCAACCCAAGAGGCGGGGCTGGATGGAGCCGGCCTGGCGATGAAGGGCTGGTGGAATGGGATCGACGCCGGTGATCTGGATGGAGACGGGGATATGGATTACGTGGTGACGAACCTGGGGAGCAACACGCAGTATCAAGCGGAGCTGGAATCGCCGGAGCTGATCTTTTACGGGGATTTCGACAACTCCGGAAAAAGCCACATCGTCGAAGCGGAGTTTCTCGTGGAAGGCGGGAAGAAGATTTGTTTCCCGCGGCGCGGCTTCATGACGTCGGCCGATGCGATGCCGTTCATCGCCGACAAGGTCCAGACCTTTCACAATTACGCCAGTCTGCCGCTCACCGGAATTTACGATATCCGCAGCCTGGAACGCGCCCATCAGGTTCTGGCCAATCGTATGGAAAGTGTGGTCTTGATCAATGATGGCAATGCCCGCTTTACCGCGAAGTCCCTTCCCCATCTCGCGCAAATGGCGCCGACGTTCGGGGTGGTATTGCGCGACCTCGATTTGGACAGCATCCTGGATGCCTACCTGGTGCAGAACCATTACACGCTGCCGGAAGAAGTAGGCCCAATGGCCAGCGGACTAAGCATGCTGCTGCGCGGAACGGGAAAGACGGATGCGCCCTTTGTGCCGGTCTGGTCTCGAGAGAGCGGACTGGAAGTTCCCGGTGACGCAAAGAGCCTGGCCGCCGTGGATGTGAATCGCGATGGGCGAGAAGACGTAGTGGTGGGGATCAATGACGCCGAGCCACGGATTTTTCTCAATCAAACGACCGGTCTTCACGACACGCGGCCACTTCGTCTTCAGATCAAGGGTCGGGCCGGGAACCTCTCTGCGGTGGGGACGCTGGTGACGGTGAAAGTCGCGGGTCTTCCTCCGCAGTCGCGGGAAATCGTCGGCGGTGGGAGTTATCTGGCGCAGTCCGGCGGCGATCTCATCTTCGCGATTCCCAATGCCGCGACCGGCTCCATTCCCATTCAGATTCGTTGGCCTGATGGATCCCGCCAAGACGTCGCGGTCGATGCTTCCGAAACCTTCCTGAACCTCACCCAACCATGAACTTCAGACTTCTTCTCGCTTCTCTCCTCCTCAGCTCGTTCGTCACCGCATTCGCAGATCCCGTGACGGAATTTCGCAAGGTTCTCGCTGAGCAAGGCGTCACGCCGCTCGAACCCAAGCCAGAGATTCCCCGGGCCAAGGTTGAACTCGGGCAAGCGCTGTTTTTCGATCCCGTTCTGGGCGGAAATCGGGACGTCTCTTGCTCCACCTGTCACCATCCCCAGACCGGCACTGCGGATGGGCGTTCCCGCGCGGTCGGCACTCAGGCGTATGTCTCGAAAGGAAAACGGCTCCCAAATGGGCTGAGCTTGATCGACATTCCGGGGAGCGATCCGGTCTTGGCGGGGTTCAACTTGAATCGCGCCGGTCATCCGTTTACGCCACGGAACTCGCCCGAAGTGTTCAACCGGGGCGATTCCGAGTGGGAGAACATGTTCTGGGATGGACGGGTGCATCGGACGGAAGATGGGCGCTTCGCCGTCCATCAGGGTCGCCTCGCGAAGTCGCCGGGAAGCTATCAGGTGGTGATGCCGAAGATCGTGGAAAACCTGCTCGCGGCTCAAGCGATGATGCCGGTGCTGTCCGATGACGAAATGCGCGGAACCAAGGGGCAAACCGACGTCTCTGGAACTCACAATGAGGTTGGAGAAGTGCTCGGTCAGAACGAGGAGGAGATCTGGACGAAGCTGCTAATGCGCGTCCTCGGGATTCCCACCTACGTCGATATGTTCGCGGCCGCCTACCCGGACATTCCCCGGGAAGAACTTCACTTTGCCCATGCCGCGAACGCGATCGCCGCGTTTGAAATCGATGCGTTCACCTTGCTCGACAGTCCGTGGGATCGCTTTCTTGCGGGGGACGATACCGCGCTAAACGTGGCCGAATTCCGCGGGGCGCAGCTGTTCTACGGGAAGGCTCAATGCTCCCAGTGTCACACCGGGCGGCTGATGACCGACCAGCAGATGCACAATATGGCGATTACGCCGATCGGCCCGGGACCTCACCCGGAAGAAGACGCGGACTTTGGCGTTGCTCACCGCAGCAATGCCGGTCTCGACGAGAAATACGCCTTCCGGACCCCTCCCCTTCGCAATATCGAGCTGACCGCTCCCTACATGCACAATGGTGCCTATGCGACGCTTGAGTCCGCCGTCCGCCAACAGCTCGATCCCTTCTCTCACCTGGAGAATTACGACGTCCGAGAGCTGGAGCCGGAGTTTCGTGGCGCGGCCCATACCGACCCGAAAACGATCAAGGACATCAAAAAGACCTTCACGGACAAGGTCACTTTCCCGATTTCTCTGACCGACGGCGAAATCGATAATTTAGTCGCGTTTCTGAAGTCGTTGACGAGCCCATCTGCCCGGAATCTCGATCACGTTATCCCGGAATCCGTCCCCAGCGGCCTGGACATGGTGACGCCCTTCGTGGCGGAAGATGGAATGCCGTGAGGACGCGGATTGCAATTTCCCCGAATGGAATTAGCCTGATCTCCCATTTTTAAACGAGTATCATTTTGATCGAAGGACTGGAGTTAGCCAAAACGGCCGCGAAATACGCGGACGACAAACAAGCCGAAGAAATTACGGTGTTAGACCTGAGAGGCATTTCGACGATCACGGATTTCTTCGTGATTTGCTCCGGAAGCTCCAAACCGCATCTCAAGGCGATTCAGCGAGAGATTCGTGAAAGGCTCAAGGAAGAGAAGGAAACGACCACGTATTCTTCCGACGGAAAACCGGAAAGCGAGTGGGTAGTCCTGGATTACGGCGACGTTATCGTCCACATCTTCCATCAGACCAAGCGCGATCACTTTGCCCTGGAAGATTTGTGGGGAGACGCGCCTCGAATCGTGCTCGACCTCGATGGAGCGCAGGCGATCGAGGCTTAAGCCCCATGATCCGCGACCAGCATCTGGGCAGGGGCTTCGATGCATTGCTTGATCTTCACGAGGAAGGTCACGGCTTCTTTGCCGTCGACGAGACGATGATCGTAGCTCAGGGCCAGATTCATGATGGGGCGAATCACGACTTCGCCATCAATGGCCACGGGCCGATCTTGAATCGCGTGCATTCCTAGAATCGAGCTTTGCGGGAAGTTCAGAATCGGCGTGCTGAGAACCGAACCGTAGATCCCGCCGTTGGAAATCGTGATGACGCCGCCCTGAAGGTCGTCGATCTGGATCTTGCCACTCCGGGCGCGCTCCGCAAAGGCGATGATGTCTTTCTCGATCTCGGCGAAACTCTTCTGATCACAGTCACGGAGGACGGGAACGAGAAGCCCTTTTTCGGTGCCGATGGCGACGCCGATGTCATAGAAATGGTGTTGGACGACGTCTTCCCCATCGATCCGGGCATTGACCGCAGGGACCGCTTTGAGCGCTTCCACCACGGATTTCACAAAGAACGACATGAAGCCGAGTTTCACGCCGTGGGTCTCGACAAACCAGGGCTGGAGCTGCTTGCGCATGCTCATCACTTCGGTCATGTCGGCCTCGTTAAAGGTCGTAAGCATCGCGGCGGTCTGCTGCGCGTTGACGAGGTGGGAGGCGATCTTCCGGCGGAGGGGCGACATCCGCTTCCGGGTCACCCGATCGGTTTCTTTCGCCGGTGGAATGGTGGAAGGAAGGACGGTCAGCTCCGGTTCAGCTTTGGCTGCGGGAGCAGGCGTGACTTCGCGAGCGGCGGGCGCTTCCTCTTTCGGAGGTTCGGGCGCAGGCTCCGGCGTTTTCGCTTCAGCCGGGGCAGCCTTCTCCTTGGGAGCGGCAGAGCCGTTGGAATCGATCGAACCGACAACCGCGCCGATATCAACTTCTTCGCCCGCTTCGACCTGGATGCTGACCGTGCCGCTGTGTTCAGCGGGGACTTCGGTGGAGATCTTATCGGTTTCGAGCATCAAAACAGCGTCGCCAGCTTCAACGTGGGCGCCATTTTCGACGAGCCATTCGGCGATCGTTCCGGAAGTGATCGACTCGCCAACGGAGGGAATACGGATTTCGTTAGCCATGATAAATGGGAAGGAGAAGAAGGTTCGGAATTAGACGGAGAACGCCTCGCGGACGAGCCGGGCCTGCTCGCGGATGTGGATCGCTTTGGCTCCGGCGGCGGGGCTGGCACTGCTGTCTCGACCGGCGTAGCGAAGATTAACGTGATCACCGGCGACTTTGTCAGCAATGCGTTGGAGGCGCGGAGCAATGAACGACCAGCCGCCCATGTTCTTGGGTTCTTCCTGTGCCCAAACCCATTTCTTGTTCGCCCGCGGATAGCGCTTCACAATTTCGGCGATGCCTTCTTTGTGGAAGGGATAAAATTGCTCAACCCGAATGATGGCCACGTTCTTGAGCATCTCTTCGTTGCGGTATTTGAGGAGATCGTAGTAAACCTTTCCGCTGCAGAAAATGAGCCGAGTGACCCGATCCCGCTCGTCGATGAGATGCTCGTCATCGATGATTTCCTGAAAATGGGTGTCTCCGGTCATGTCCTTCTCATAGCTGACACACTCGGAAAAATTCAGAAGACTCTTCGGCGTCATCAAGATGAGCGGCTTGCGCAAAGGGCGCAGGGCTTGACGGCGCAGGAGGTGGTAATACTGCGCCGGGGTCGTCAGATTGCAGACCTGGATGTTGTCATCGGCACACATTTGGAGAAAGCGCTCCGGGCGGGCACTGGAGTGTTCCGGCCCCATTCCTTCATAACCGTGGGGAAGCAGCATAACCACGTTACTGGGCTGTTGCCACTTCGACTCAGCCGACGTGATGAATTGGTCGATGATGACTTGAGCGCCGTTCGCGAAATCGCCGAACTGAGCTTCCCAGAGCACTAACATGTCTTGGGCGACCATCGAATATCCGTATTCGAAACCGAGCACCGCCGCCTCGGAGAGCAGCGAGTTGAAGACGAAGAAGCGACCTTGTTCCTCGCCTTCATCGGCCATGTTGCGCAGCGGGAAATAGCGATCCCGGTTCGTGTCATCGTAGAGCACCGCGTGCCGCTGACTAAAGGTTCCCCGCCGACAATCCTGCCCTGACAGACGCACCGCGTGCCCTTCCATCAGTAGCGATCCAAACGCCAAGCTCTCGGCAAAAGCCCAGTTGAACGGGCCGCCCTTTTCCGCAGCTTTTCGCCGAACCGCGAGGAAGCGCTTGTCCAGCTTATCGTTCGGCGTGAAGTTTTCCGGCAGCTCGCAGAGGCGCCGGGCGACTTTCCGCAGCATTTCCAGTTCGATCCCCGTTTTGTAGGGAGCGTGGGAATACTCTGGCTGAATCACGGCAGTGGACCCGGCGAAAATGTGGCTCTCGCCCTTCGCTTCCTTCACCTTGAGAGCTTCGTACTCGCTGTTGATCCGCTCTTCGAACTGATCGTGGAGCTCGCTGACCTCTTCCTTCGCCAAATCACCGTTTGCGATGAGTTGTTCTTGGAACAAGGTGGCGACGCTATCGTGCTTGCGAATATCCCGGTAACGCAGCGGCTGGGTGAAGGCCGGCTCATCGCCTTCGTTGTGACCGTGGCGGCGATAACAAACGATATCGAGGATCACATCGGTATTAAACTTCTGACGGAACTCCAATGCCATCTCCGTCGCGAACGCCACTTCCATGGGGTAGTCGCCATTCACGTGAATGATCGGCGCTTCGATCATCTTCGCCACATCCGTGCAGTAATCGGACGAACGCGCATCTTCCGGAGTCGTCGTGAAACCGATCTGGTTGTTGATGATGATGTGGATGGTGCCGCCAGTGCGGTAACCAGGAAGCTTGGAAAGATTGAGCACCTCCGCGACGGGGCCTTGACCGGCGAACGCGGCGTCGCCGTGGAGGAGCACCGGAATCACGGTGTCGCGATTGACTCCTTCATCGTCCGGATAATTAGCC
>CAYGQD010000279.1:0-8298 GCA_964351855.1 uncultured Verrucomicrobiales bacterium | reverse complement strand
GTTTTGCGAAGCGCGATTTCCTTCCGCAACCCGGCCTATTCCGGGACGAATTCATCGAGCGGCGCTCGTTTCAGATCGATGGCGCGGGAGGGCGCAGTTCGCTCATTGGCGAGTTTCACGTAGGCGGCGATGCCATCGGCCAGGGCAACGGCGAAGCGTTGCCGCCAGGCGGGATCGTGAATGCGTTTGGCTTCCTCTTTATTGGTGAGGAAACCGCCTTCGACGAGGACGGCGGGGACCTCCGCGTGGCGGAGGACGGAAAATCGGGCGCGCTTCACCCCGCGATCGAACTCGCCTTTTCGGCCAAGGAGCGTTTGATGAATCGTGTTGGCGAGGACGAAGCTGGCCGCTTCATGGGGCGTATTCGGGTGCTTCTCCGCGTCGGCTTTTTCATCGGGCTCAGCTCCTTGAGGAGGCGCACCCAGGGGCGGAAGCACGAAGGTCTCGAACCCGTTCGCTTTGGGATTATGAGCGGCGTTGAAGTGGATACTGATGAAAATGGGGGCTTCATAGTTTTTCGTCATCGTGGGACGTTTTTGCAGGGGAATTCGGAAATCCGTGAGTCGGTTTTGCACCACTTTATGGCCTTTTGCCTCCAGCAGCTTCCGGGTCCGCTTGACGAGATCGAGGGTGTAATCGCGTTCGTTGCCGAGCAATCCGATCCCACCCGGATCATCCCCGCCGTGTCCGGGATCGAAGACGATGGTCTTGACCTTGCCGATTCCGGAAACCGCGAGCGGCTCCAGTGTGGGGATGACGGTGGTTTGCAGATCGACCAGCGAAAGGTAGGCCTGCTTGCCCTCTTCCTTGACCAAAACGGGAAAGGAGAGCCAATGCCGCACCCCATCGATCAAGGATTGTCGACTACCGACCTTCACGATGATGGCATGCTTCTCACCTACGAAGCCGATTTCCTTGGGGTCCTTGCGTGGGCTCATCGGCTTCAAGGCATACGCCTTCGCCACATCGCTCATCGCCACATAGGGACGCTTTTCGATCACCGTCGTTTTCCATGGTTTGGGAGCTGCGGCCAACGATCCCACAACGATGAGGCTGAGAAGGGCGAAGAGCATCCAACTCCTTCCTTTCTGTTCCATGTGGAACGCGTTTCTGCTGGGTGAACGTTTCAACACTCTTGATAATCAGCGAAAAATCGGCCGGGTCCAAACCTATTTCGAATTCTTGAACCCCGTCCGGAAAGGAGATTAACGGCCCAACAACGCCTCCGCCAGGCGCATCGCGTCGAGGTTCGCCTTCACGTCGTGAACCCGGTGGATACGCACGCCGAAGGATCGCGCCAGGGCGGTGGTGGCGACGGTGGGGGCAAAGCGTTCGCTCAAATCAGCGTCGAGGAGTTTGCCGAAGAACGACTTTCGGGAGACGCCGAGCAGAATGGGCCGATCCGCGACGCTGAGCTGATTGAGCGATCTGAGGAGGGTCAAATTGTGTTCCAACGACTTGCCAAAGCCAATCCCGGGATCGAGAACGACGCGAAGTGGCGAGATTCCCGCCGTTTCGGCCACTTCCAGGCGCTCGGCAAAGAAATCCTGCACTTCGGCCAGGACATCATCGTATTCCGGGCGCTGCTGCATGGTCCGAGGTTTGCCCTGCATGTGCATGAGGACGAGCCCCGCTCCGGTCGCCGCGACGGTGTCCGCCATGGCTGGGTCTCCACGAAGAGCGGTGACGTCATTGACGATGTTCGCCCCCACGGCGCAGGCTTGCCGGGCAATTTCCGCTTTTGACGTATCGATCGATAACAGCGCCGCCGAGCCGAGATCCCGCAGCTTTTCGATCACGGGCAGAACCCGCCGCCCTTCTTCTTCCGTCGAAACCGCCTCGGCTCCGGGTCGGGTCGATTCCCCGCCGATGTCGATGATGGCGGCCCCTTGGGCGATCATTTCCCGAGCGTGTTGAATCGCATGAACGATCTCTTCAAAACGGCCTCCGTCAGAAAAAGAGTCCGGAGTGACATTCAAAATGCCCATAATGAGCCCTTTCTCCGTCAAATCGATGGTTTGGTCACAACAACGCCAGATCATGTGGTCCTAAGATGTCCTGAAAAAGGGGATTCCCAAACGATTTAGGGGATCCTCTCATCAGTTCCGCTTGCCCTATCCCCGGAAAATTTCTACACTGAAAGCGCCTGTCATGATGAAACCTTCCCTGTTCACGTTCACCAAACTTCTCGTCGCCCTGCTCCTTGTGTCGCCGTTCGCATCGGATGCGCTGGCTCAGCAATCCGGCCAAACCACCACCGGCCCCTTCGTCCGCATGGTGCGTCACAATGACGGAAGCCGCACCGTCACCGCCAAATCCCAGTATGACCCCAACTCGGCGATCGGGAAAACGCAGTCGATTTCAACCTATGACCCGGAAGGCGTCCTCCGACTCAAGCGCGTCTATCAACTCAACAAATACAGCAAGCCCGAGACCTTCATCATTTACGATGGCAATAACCGTCCCTTGGTCGAAGGCGTCTTCACCTATGATTTCCAGGATCGGATTCAGGAAGAAGTCCTCTACCTGCTCCCGTCCAAACAAATGCTACGCAAACAGGTTCACAATTATTCCGGCGGATCGCAAGGAACGGTGAACACGACCAACTACGCGGCGATGCCGACCGAGCTGCTCCGCTGGATGGACCCGGATGGCTACGTCGCCGGGATCAAAAGCAAGGACGAGAATCAACCGAATCGGGGCGTCTGGCATCGCGGCAATGGTGCTCGCGTCGAAGAGGAGAACGAAGAAAACGACGGCGGCGGCGGATTGTTTAGTCGTTTCCGCAATCGGAACAAATGACGTCCGGACCAGCGCGGACTCTTCGGGAACTTGTTCTCGTGGCGATTGCGCTCGGCGGGCTGGTCTACGGCACCTACTGGCGGAGCCGGGTCAATGATGAAGCGACCCAACTGAGGAACGACCGCCAAATCCTGGAGCTTTATCGCAAGATGGAATCCGTGGAAGCGGTCAATGATCGGTTGCTCGAGCGCATCAGCGAACTGGCAGGAGAGCAAAATGAATAAACGTTTTGCGCTTTGGGGCCGTTTTTCGCCCAAACGATAAAATGTTTGGCTTTGCGGACCCTGGAAATGGGTTCTTTTACTGGAACAACATCAGGAAGGCGTTCCAGAAACATGAAGCTAAATGGAAAACGAGACCAGGGCAGGCAGTGTCTGTCGAATTCCAGAAAGTGGCTCTTCAGTGCTGTTTTACTGGCGATCGGATTCAACGCAACCCCTTCAATCTGGGCCCAAGGCTCACAGACACGATTCGGATTTTTGGAAGATAATCCCACCCGATCATCATCGCTCAATCAGGGCTTCGGCGTTTATAGCACGACTGCTCTTCCGCCCGTCAATACCTCCGGCTTCACCCATGCGGGAATCGCCGTGGAACGAGGTTCGCGCGTTGCCCTTCTCAGCACCCCGCGCCAAAGCCTCCCGACTGGCGGCAGCAACGGCCTGAGTGTTCCCCCACCGAATTTGATGGTCGTCTCCGGTCTTCCCGCGAACCGCTCCGTCGGGATGGAACCCACCGTCAGGCGACGGTTTTTTCCCCGTCGCACGGAGGAGCCTCGCACGACCAAAGAAGGCTATTACATTCATTCCAAGACCCGCACCCAACCCGCTCGAACCACTTCCGTCGTCCGAAAGACCACCTCGCAAGCAAGCAAGCCGCGTCCTGGCCTGCGGAATCTCTTTCGGCGCAAGTAACCTTTCTTTCCGTGCGGTCCTTCGCACGGATTCGATAAAACGTGGCCTCCGGGACGGTCTTCAGGATCGTTCCGCGAGGCCTTTTTTTCGATCACTCTTTCGTGTAATCGATGTAGGCTTTGGCGACGCCCGCTTGCTCCGGAGTATCGCGATGGATGAAGAAGCGATAGCGCAGGCGCAGACTTTCCCCCGCCGGAATCGTGTAGTTCCCCTCCGGTTCCGCCGTTTTCTCGAACTGCTGAATCCCGAACGGATTCGCGCTGACCAGCCCGTAGTCCCGCGCGTGCCACCAGGTGGGATGCCGTAGATTCTCCGGGTGATTGAACACCGCGATCCCGATCGGATTCCCCTTTCGATCCGGACCGAAATAGTCGATCCAAGCGGCGCGTTTTCCCCATACCTCTCCTCCCGTGACCCCTTCGGAGTTCACCGCTTGACCCGTTGCAGCCTTCTCCGGATCGACCGGTTTCAATCGCAGCGTCGGAATCATGCGCAGAGCCATTCCGCCATCCTTCACATCGCCAAAGGTCACCTCCCCTTCAGACGCCTTAATCGTGATATCCCAATCGATCGTGAGAAACCCTTCCGGCGTTTTCGCAAAGTGATAGGTGCGTTCATCCCGGCAAATCACCGTCCCATCTCCTAAAACCCAGTCATTCCGACAGGTGAACATCAGGGGATTCGAGCCCGCCCGCATCGAACCCAACGCGGAGTGGACGACTTTCCCGATCTTCGGATTCTCCGGACCTTCCGCCGGTTGCTCGCTCCAGAAATCGTAGCCATTGACATCGCGATGGCCGAACCACATCGACTTGTGATGGACATGATCGGTCTGTTCATCCGGCTGGGGGTCCATGGGGAAACCGCGGGTTACGGGTTCACCGGTCGGTCCAATGATCGGGTAAAAAAAGGGCCTGGAGACATTCTTGTAGTGATACTTCGCCACCACTTCGCCGTCGCAGACCACCTGCATCGTGGGATCGCCGCCGCGCATCTGGATCCCCCAGCTTTGAGCATCTGCCCAGGAAAACAGAGCGAGCCAAACCAACAAAGAAAGCGCTTTCATGAAGGCATTATCTCCAACCTTGCCGTTCCTGACAAGACTCGATAGCCTCGAGCCCATGAAAACCCGCCGCCACTTTCTCTCCTCCGCCGCGCTCGCCAGCCTGGGAACGTCCGAAATCCTTTCCGCTAGCGAAGAGAAGCCGTGGCATTTCTGCACCTTCACGAAACCGTTTCAGCACCTTAGTTACGCGGAGATGGCCAAAGTCATCGCCGAGCTCGGTTTCCAGGGAATCGAAGCGCCGGTTCGTCCGGGCGGACACGTCTTACCAGAGCGGGTGGAGGAGGATTTGCCGAAGCTGGTCGATGCGCTCGCCCAAGAGGGGCTGGAAGTGACCATCCTCGCGTCCGGGATCAACGCGGTCGATCCCGATCAACACACTCAACGCGTCCTGGAAACGGCGGCGGCGCTCGGAATCAAGCGCTTCCGGATGGCCTACTACAAGTACGACCTGGAGAAACCCATCTATCCGCAGCTGGACGAATTCCGGCCCCAGCTTCGCGATCTCATCGCCCTCTCGAAAAGCCTCGGGATCAAACCGATCTACCAGAATCACTCGGGAAGAACCTACGTCGGAGCCTCCATTTGGGACCTCCACGACCTCTTCCGCGCCCATGATCCGGCCGACATCGGCAGTGCCTACGACATCGGTCATTCCACGGTGGAAGGCGGGAAAGCCTGGGAACTGGATTTTCGCCTCATGCGTCCCTACATCGACTCCGTTTACATCAAAGAACCCGCCTGGAACGACAACACCCTGAGCTGGGGACCTCTCGGCGAAGGCGTCGTCGACCCCCAGTTTTTCAAGCTCCTGAAAAGCACCCATTTCACCGGCCCCGTCAACCTCCACGTCGAATACCTGGGCCACAAGGACCCCGAAATCGTGCCGAAAGTGATCGAGGCAACGCGGAAGGACTTCGCGGCGTTGAAGGCGCTTTTGGGTTAGGCCGCCCTCAAGCACCCCGGATCCAGCCATCCAGAATCGCGAAGAGCAACTCGCGAAGCTCAGATTCGTGACGGAGGAGGCCTTCGCGCATCTCTGCGGCGGTCTGGACGCCGACTCCACCGGCAACGACTTCTTCCGGGAAGGCCGCGAGCATGCTTTCGAGGGACTCTGCTGAGACTTCGAGGTGGAATTGGAGGCCGAGTTGGGATTTCCCGAGGCGGAAGGCTTGAACCGGACAAACCGTACTGGAGGCGAGAACCTCAGCTTTGGCTGGAGCGATGATTTGTTCGCCATGCCAATGGAACACGGTCGAGTCGTCGGGTAATTCTTCCAGTTGGGAGGCGATGGGAAACCATCCGATCTCCTTTTGCGACCCGGGGACGACCTGTCCGCCTGCGGCCTTCGCGATCATTTGAGCCCCGAGGCAGACGCCCAGCACCGGCTTTCCCGTTTCCAGAAATTCACTCACTACCGCGAGAGCTTGGGCTATGTTTTCGTCCTGGTCGGCATCATTGACACTCATCGGACCACCCATGATAACAAGAGCATCGAACGCGTCAGGGTTTGGTTTCGCTCCGGCGTAGGCACGGACGATTTCCAGTTCGAACCCACGAGTCTCAGCCCAGGTGGCGATGTTGGCCGGGCCTTCCGAGACGAAGTTCTGGAGACAGGCGATTCGCACGGGGAGCGATCGGTCAGTTCTTGGCGATGGGTTTGCCATACGCATCGACTTCCTGGAGCGCGGCGGGCGAAAGCGGTGGCGTCAGGTATCCGGCCATCACACGAAGAAACTTCTCCCGCGCTTCTTTGGCATCGGTCGGGAGTTGATTCATGTCCAGGGGACGCTCCCGCATTCCGAGCCCGGAAATATCGTACATCTTCCCGTCGAGGAGTGAGAATTTGTAGAAATGATCGAGCGCGAAGATGTGGCGGTGGTAGCTCATTTTGTCCCAACCGGGCCGAGGATCGTACCAGAAAAAGGCGACACCACGGGGATGAGGATCCCCACCGATGAGGCGGGGTGCGAAGCTGAAACCGTCGACGATTCCCCAGTTCTTCGGGATCGGTTTTCCGGCGAGAGCGGCCAAGGTCGGGAGAAAATCCGTCGGGTCGACCAAATCGCCAATGACATGACCGGAGATGTCTCCGCCGGGCCAGTTGACGATGAGCGGAACGCGGATTCCAGCTTGGATCGTGAGCGCTTTGCCTCCTTGGACTTCCCGACGGCCCAACGTCGAGGTGATCCGTCGGTCGGTGCCGTTGTCACTGTAGAAGATGACCATGGTTTCGTCCCGAATTCCCAGTTCTTCGATCTTCGCGACAAGATTCCCGATCGCTTTGTCCATGTATTCGACCATGTCCTTGAAATAGCGCGTGTCTTCCTCCAGGCGACGATCCGGCTCCTGCCATTCCTCGGAATCCGGTGTCGGGACCATCGGCCAATGGGGCAGCGACATCGGGTAGTAGATGAACATCGGCTCCTCCTGATTTCGCTTCATGAAATCCGCGATGTAGTCAATCGCGACGTCTTCACCGTAGGCATCCTCGGCGGTTTTGAGCTCGCCGTTTTCGAGAAAGGTCGGATTCGCGTAGCGGGAGCCCTTGTCTTCGGTCTCTTCCGAGTGAAAGAGGGAGTATTCGTCAAACCCGGCGTCTTTGGGATGGGTTCCCGTTCCCCGACGCTGGGCCGCCCCGGGGAAATCCGGCGGGTCGTAAGACGTGAGTTGCCATTTCCCGGCGATGCAGGTGCGGTAGCCATATTCACTCATGAGATGGCCAAAGGTCTTCTCCCCCTGCGGCAAAATGCCGAAATATTGCCAGTTCCGGTGATTGTATTTCCCGGTCATGATCTGGACGCGGGTCGGTGTGCAGAGCGGCTGGGAATAGGCGTGCGTGAAACGGATCCCGGTTTTTGCTAACCCGTCAAGGACCGGGGTCTGATAGTCTTTTCCCCCGTAACAGCCGAGGCCTTCGATCCCCAAATCATCTGCCATGATGAGGACGATGTGCTTCGGCCGTTCCTGACCACTCGCCGCTCCGGCAAGCACTGCGACGGACAAGAGGACACGGACGAGGTTTTTCATAAACCCAAACCTAACGACACCGAGAAGGCGAATGCAAAAAGGAAGCCCGGTTTCGTCACAAAAAGTTTACCGAAAACGATTGCGCTTTGCTAGGATTACCCCGATTTTAGTCGCCAGTCGAACCACGGTGCCAAAAATCACACCCATCTCTGAGTCGTTTAATTCTGTTCTTGGTCAAAATCTCCCTGTCGGAGGCTTGTTGGTACGGAGCGCATCATTTTTCAGCTCTTTCGACGTTTAAAATATTAAGTGTAGTTCAATGAAATTGTATATTGGGAATATCTCCTACGAAACCACGGAACTTGAGTTGCGTGAACTGGTTGGCGCTCATGGCGAAGTCGTCGATCTCTATTATCCAACCGATCCTGAAACCGGGAATCACAAGGGCTTTGCCTTTGCGACCCTAGATCGCAAAGAAGCGGGTACCGCTGCGATGGAAGCCCTTAATGGGCTCGACTTCGGCGGGCGTGCCCTGCGCTGCAATGAAGC
>CAYGQD010000278.1:0-8345 GCA_964351855.1 uncultured Verrucomicrobiales bacterium | reverse complement strand
TGGCAGCGCCAACGCATCGTGCCGCAGCCGACGCGAATGTTGCTCCGCTAGTCGCTTCGATGTCGACGGCTTAGGGCGAATCAGCTTCCCGAGAATTGAGGACCTCCGAAAAACACCTTCCACCCGAAAACGGCGACCCAGTGAATCGCGATGGGAGCGAAGATCGAGCCCGTTCTCCGGTAGGCAATGCTACAGGCGAGCCCGAGTAAGATTACGATTCCCAGGAATCGGACGTCATAAAAGGTTTCTCGCGCCTGCGGCATGAACAACCAGGCGTTGAACGGGTGCCACAAGGTGAACAATAGCACTCCGCCCACGACCCACCAGATTGCGTTCTTCGTGGCCTTTTCAGAGGGATGCGGCAACAGCCAAACACGAAAGACCAGTTCTTCGAAGAAGCAGGGAACCACAACAATCACGAGCGCGGAGCGAAGCAGATCGATGAAGGACGGGTCTGAATCTTTTCGCTGAAGAAGACCGGTCTGCAATCCGAGCGCGAGCGTCAACAACCCAAATCCCAGCGTCAGCCAACCCGCAAATCGACTGTCGGACCACTTGGGTCGGGTTTTCAGCGAAAGGATGGTTCGGTGCCAGATCGTGGCTACCAAACCCTTCATTTCAGGACCCGGTGATCTCCCTGACGCAGCGTCACTCCCTCCGAGTCAAAGCGTTCTAACACAGGCATCAAGATGCGACGGGAGGTCCCGATGACCTCGCGCAACTCGCTGGCGGTCGCTTTTCCCGCTTCCTGCAGATGACGGACCACCGTGGTCTTGATCTGCTCATATCCTTGCGCGGAAATCACCGTTTTGGGGTCAAGCTCGATGGCTTCACCGACTTGAAACAAAAATTTCAGGGCTTTCTCTTCGGCCGGCGTGGTGGCTGTTTCCGCGCGATTCGGCGGCTGCAGTGGCTCGGCTTCGAGCGCTTGGCGCACCTTTTCTCCCGCACTCTGCAGCTCCGGCGGCAGCTTCGGCAAATGATCGCGATGACGAATCGCCGGGCCTGCCTTCGCAAAATCTCCGGATAACAGCCCATCCAGCAAAACTTCGAACAGCTTGCTCTGGGGCATTTCCCCTTCCAACTCCGCGCGTAAATCGCGAATCGGAAGACCAGGCAACTCCGGAGATTCCCGGTGAATCGCCAAAATTCTAGCGCCTGCCTTTTCAGACACGCGGGTCCACCAATCAAGATCAAACACCCATTGGCCACTCTGCGCCAACTTCCCCGCCTCAATCAGCCGATCGGTCATCTCGCGAATTTCACCTTCACTGAAGCGAGATTTTCGTAAGAGAACCGCCCGAGACACCGCTTGATCCCGCTTCACTTGGGATGCGATGAGGACTTCCAAATCGTCTGAATCGCTTTCCCGAGCGCGCAAGAACGCCTCCTGCCAGGGCTTCCGAAACATTCGTCGATTGGCCTCTTCGTCCAACACGACACCACCAGCGATCGTCAGCCCCTGGGACGCATCTCTCAGGACAAATCGGTCGCCGACAAAGACATAGACCGGTTCGGAAAAGCGCAGTTCGGCAATCGCAGATTCGCCGGGTTCCAGACTTCCCCGCTCCAACAAGTGCACCCGAGCATCGTAACTGGCGCTGCCATAGTGAAACCGAACTTGGCGCCCGGTCTTCAGCGCCTTTGCCGCGTTCGGTTGTCCGTGAACCTCGCGTTTCGATTTCTCAAGGCGAACATCAATCGTCCGAACCGCATTTCCGAGTTTGGGATCGGTGGCGACGTTCCCGCGTTCGATCCCCTCTTCCCCACGCTGGGCAATGCCCACGCCCGTAAGATTGAGCGCGGTGCGGGTTCCGGGAAAAACGGTATCCTGGTTGGCGGAATGGGACTGAACATTACGGACGTGGGCAGAAAGGCCCGCCGGTTGGATGACCAGATCCATCCCTGTCGAAATGCACCCATCCGTGAGGGTTCCGGTCACCACAGAGCCAATTCCTTTGGGAGAAAACGCGCGATCAATGGGCAAGCGGGGCTTTCCGCAATCCCGAACGGGCTTAGCCTTGGTCAACGTCTCGGAAATCTTTGCCCGCAATTGGTCAATCCCAAGGCCCGTATGAGAAGAGGTCGGCACCACTGGAATATCCTTCCACTTTCCGCCCTCAAGGTGCTCCGCCAAATCCTCCAGGACCAGTTCGAGATCATCCACCAGATCTGCTTTGGTAAGCGCGACAATCGCATTCGAAACGCCGAGATAGTTCAAAATCTGGTAATGCTCTTCGGTCTGCGGCATCCAGCCGTCGTCCGCCGCCACGATGAAGAGGGCGAGGTCGATTGAGCCAACCCCTGCCACCATGTTTTTCACGAAATCGGCATGACCGGGAACATCAACCACACCGATAGCCAGTTCTTCGCCGGTCTCATCGCTCGTGGGCAGCGCCAGATTGGCAAACCCGAGCTCAATCGTCATCCCTCGCGCCTTCTCTTCCGGAAGGCGATCCGGATCAATCCCCGTCAGCGCTCGAACCAGGGAGCTTTTTCCATGGTCGATATGGCCTGCGGTTCCGAGGATGAAGTGGCGAGGATTGGGCATGGCGTTCAGGGGACAGGATCGACCCAAAGGAAGTCGTCGAAAGTCTCATTCAACGCAACCGACGATCATCGCCGCAACCAATGGCGAAGGAACGCGGAAAATAAATCACCCACCATAATGACCGACGCGGCGAGGAGAATGTAGAAGAACATTTGATCCCAGAAAAAGCCTTTGGAAAGGGCGATGAGCTTCCCGAGCGTAAGGAGACCTAGCATCCCCAGGACCGTGGCGTCCTTCACACAAGTTTCCCAGCGGTAGAAAAAATAGATCAGGAAACGATTAAAGATGGCAGGGAACAAGGTGACGCCGAAGACCTGAAAACGCCCCGCTCCAGCTGCGATCGCTCGCTCCGCAGCAGTCGTTTCCGCGTTTTCGACAACCTCACCCCACAGTCTCCCCAAAATCCCGAAGTTGTGGATCGCCAAGGCAAGGACCAGAGGCCAAACTTGAAGGCCGAGGAGGGAAATGAGGAGAAAGGCGAGGATGTATTCGGGAATCGCTCGGCTCAGGACAAAAAGAAACCTCACAGAGCGGCCAAGCAGGTCCCAGGCTGTCTTTAGCCAACGCGGGCTGCGGCCTGACCAAATCCCGATGGGATCCACTCTTCCCAGTTGGCGGCTGGCGAGAGGTAGAAAAGGCAACACTGCGACGCTGGAGAGAACGATCGCAGCACAGGCAATGCCCAAGGTTGTGAAAAAGGCGATCCCACCCCCGCTTTCGAGCAGATCCCACGCCCAGGGCAATGCATCGAACCAGTTCCCGGAATCGCGCACCGGAGAGGGGACGAGCTCACCTGCAAAATTCTTGAAATTGATCCAGCGGCGCTCCGCCGAAAGCCTTCCCAAAAGATTCCCGGAAGAGGTCCAAGCCCAAACTGTCAAAACGGCCATGATCCATCCCGTCCCCTGCAAGAAACGATCCCGGGGCCGGTTTTTGCGCAATGCGCTCACCCGCGATTCTCGGGCTTCGGCATTGGAAACGGTAACTCGGGCAAGACTGCGTTGCCTGGACTTTGGATCTTGGAGGCGCTTCCGAATCATCGCTCCCCAGAGATCCACCACCACAATCAGCGCGAGCATCAGATAAAAATAGGTCCAGACTTCCTCGTAGTAGAATTCCTCGTGGGAAAGCTGGATGTAGAGTCCGATCGTCTCAATCCCAACAAAGCCCAAGACGGCGGACGCCCGCAGGGCACACTCAAATCGATAAAAGCTGTAGGTGATCAAATTCGGTAGAGCCCGAGGGACAACTCCTACCAAAAACGTCTGAACCGGGCGATGTCCGATCGCTTTCAAGGCATTGGCGGATTCCCGCGCTTCTTCATCCACCAATTCAGAAAACACCTTGCCCAACGTACCGGCAAAGGGAATCGCCAGCGCGACCATCCCGGCGAGGGGCGAGACCCCAAGCGCCGATAGAATGAGCAGCGCCCAAATCAGTTCATGGATCGATCGGGCAAAACTCATCACAAACCTGCAAAGGACAAAGCCGGTACGAAGCAAGGCTTTCGTCTTAGGCCCACAAGGTTCCGGCCACCAGGCTGATGAGCCAAAGAATCCTAGCACCAACGCGGCAGGAATCGCCAAACTCATGGCCGTCACCGCATATCTGAGGGTCGCCAGCAGTCCTTTCAGCCCCTTCAGCAAGAGCGGGTCGGCCGAGTCAGGCACGAGTTCATCCTGATAGTCAACGGCCGGATGAAAGGCGGCGGAGAAGAATTTCCCAGCCCGGTCCCAACGCTCGGCGTCCGGCGGCAACAACCCGGCAGGTGTCAACCCCAGTGCCCAAGCGCAAATCAAAAACACGCCCAGAATGCCGGCCACCACCCATCGGCGCGTTCCCGGAAGCTTCATGACCGGCAAGGGTTGAAGAACGCTTCAATCCTCATGCGTCCACCATCATCTCCTCCGCACTGAGGTCGAACAGTTGCTCCAGTTCCCCGGCTTTGAGAGCATCCGGATCTTCATCAAAGACCATTTTTCCGGACCGAAGCGCAACGATCCGAGGAAAAAACTCCCGCGCCAATTCCAGATTATGGAGACTCATGCAGAGGGTGAAGTTTCGTTCCCGGGACAGTTCGCCAAGAAGCATGACGGTGTCGCGTGCTCGCGCCGGATCGACACTCGAAACCGGTTCGTCCGCGAGAATCGCCTCCGGTTCCTGGAACAGAGCCCGCGCGATCGCAACCCGTTGTTGTTGCCCCCCGGAGAGGCGATCGGTTCGCTCGTAGAGCTTTTCCTCGATCCCGACCCGTTCCAAAATCTGATGGATCGCGATGGTGTCTTCCTGACTCGGGAACAGAAGGTCGCGGAGTGAGCGCCAGGTTCCGCGATGGCCGCCCTTTCCCAGAATCACGTTCTGGATCACCCGCAAATTGGGAACGAGACCCAGGTTTTGCGGAATGAAAGCAATCCGACAACGCAACTTCCGAAGCTGTGAGACGCCGAGGGTCGAAATGGCTTCCCCAAAGATCGAGACCTCACCGTCCTGAGGAAGACGCATCGTGTTCAGGGCTCTCAGGAGCGTCGTTTTTCCACTCCCACTCGGGCCGATCAGGGCGAGACGTTCGCCCCGATCGACCTTGAGAGTTACGGAATCGACTGCGGTTAGCTCACCAAAGCGGCAAGTGACGCCATCGAGCTGAAACGCAGCCGCCATTGACGGATCTATTCGATCAGTCCGACTTTTACGGCAACGGCTTTGATCCCATCGAAATCCTCGCTCTTGGCGGCAATGATGGAGTCACGGTTGACCGCTTTCAGGGCGTCAGAGCCAGCCGGAGCTTCGATCAGGGCCGTCTGCACCTTCCCGATGAAACCTTCGCCAAAGGCGGTTTCCACGTCCGGATGAATCGTGAAGTTGTAGTCCGCGTAATACGGCGTTGTCCAGATCTTCACGGTGTTCTCTTTAATTTTCGGATCGCTTTCAACCAGAGAATCATAGGTTTTGTAGTTGATCGCTCCGACTTCGTAGGTACCATCCGCGACAGCATTTGCCGTTGCGACGTGACCACCACTCATCTGGAAGCCCGGCTTCTGGGCAAACCATTCATCGGGAGTCTGACCGGTGTTCTCCATGATGAAAAACGTCGGCATCAGGCGTCCGGAAGTTGATCCGGGAGAGCCAAAAGTGAAGCTCTTGCTCTTGATCGCCGTCGGGAACTCTTTGGAAGGCTCCAGCCCGGCATCTTTGTGAGCGATGAAGTAGGACATGTAATTCGGGTCCGCATCACCTTGCGCGATTGCCTCGGATCCTTCCACCGCCATCCGAGCTTGAACGCCGGAGAGGCCTCCAAACCAAACGAGATGAACTTCACCATTCTTGAATTTGGTGACAGAGTCGGCGTAGTCTTTGGAGAAGACGAACTCGGTCTTTACTCCTAATTTCTCCTCCAGGTAGGCAGCCAGAAGATCGAACTTCGATTTTTGATCGGTGATTTTCTCGTCCGGAATAGCCGAGAGATAAAACACCGCATTCTCCCCGGAAGGAGCGGCAGACTTATTATCGTCCTTACCGCATCCAACGAGGGCCAACAGGGTTACCGCAGCCAGACTGACGCGGATGAAATGGCGTTTCAGCATGACGTGATAACGTTGTTAGGTTGAGTTTTCATTGTTGATTCGACTCCGGTTCGACCGGAGTTAGGCCCGACTCCTTTCACGAATCTGGAACATTCTCCAGCAAAATTTCGCCGATTCGCTCAACCCCGTTATTCCCGCTCGATCGGGAATGCGCTGCGGTTCGACGATCGAGACCTTCAGGAATTCTCAATCCTTGAACTGAGCGACCAATCCCGTCAGCGTAGATTTGGCGTCGCCATAAATCATCCGGCAGTTTTCGCGGAAGAAGAGCGTGTTGACGAGACCGGAGAAACCGGCTCCCTGGCCCCGTTTCAGGGCAAAAACGGTGCGGGCCTGATAAACGTTGATGATTGGCATCCCGTAGATTGGGCTGGATTCGTCTTCGGCGGCGGACGGGTTGACCACGTCATTGGCGCCGACCACGATGGCGACATCGACCATATCCATGGAGGCGTTGACCTCGTCCATCTCTTTGAGCTGGTCATACTCGACATCAGCTTCAGCCAGAAGCACATTCATGTGTCCCGGCATCCGACCGGCGACGGGATGAATCGCGTAGCGAACCTCCGCTCCATTCGCCTCCAAGACTTCACCGAGTTCCTTGGTCGCATGTTGCGCTTGGGCCACGGCCATTCCATAGCCCGGGACGAAAATGACATTGCGGGCGGCTTCCAGCACGTAGTAGGCGTCTTCCACGCTGATCGCCTTCATTTCCCCTTCGACCTCTTTGCTGGAACCACTCGCGGCACCGAACCCGCCGAATAGGACATTGCCCAGCGTGCGATTCATCGCTTTACACATGATGATGGTGAGGATGAGTCCTGAGGTGCCGACCAAACAGCCCGCCACAATGAGCACATTGTTCAAAATCACGAATCCGGCCGCAGCGGCAGCTAGTCCTGAAAAACTGTTCAGAAAGGCGATCACCACTGGCATGTCGCCTCCCCCGATGGGTATCACCCCAAGAATTCCAAGCAGGAGCGACAATCCTATCACCGCGTAGAGCAGCATCGGATTCCCTGTCATCACCCAGGCCACTCCAGAGGCGATCAATCCCGCAAAAACGAGAAAGTTCAGGAATTTCTGGCCAGGAAAGACCATGGCGGCACCTCCCATTTTCCCGGAGAGCTTGAGATAGGCAATCATGGATCCCGTGAAGGTAATTCCGCCAATTAAGATCGCAGCAATCACCGCTCCGCCGTTGAATCCCGAGATGGGATCTCCATTCCCGACCTTGAAGGCGACGTCCGCCCACCCAACCAGCAGGCTGGCCAATCCTCCGAAACCGTTGAACAGCGCCACCATTTCCGGCATCCCAGTCATCGGAACGCGTTTCGCGGCAACCAGGCCAATGATGCCCCCCAGTGCGACACCTCCAACAATCCATTCCCATGAAATGAGATCCGACGACATCCCGCCGAGGGTGGCAATCACCGCAATGAGCATTCCTCCCGAAGAGATGAGATTGCCGTCTTTCGCAGTTTTCGCGGAGCCGAGCATTTTCATCCCGATGATGAAAAGAATGGAAGCGACGATGTAAGCCAGGTTTTGCCAGTCCATGCGATAAATCCAGGTCGTAGTCTGTAAACGGGGTTCGGGAGCGACTTACTTCTTCTTGTCGTGGTTTCGAAACATGCCAAGCATCCGATCGGTAACGATGTAGCCGCCGATGACGTTGATCGTTGCCAAGACCAATGCCGCGAAACCGAGATAAACAGCGAACTGGCTGTCAAGCTCCGCCTTTCCGGCATAAATCAGGGCTCCCACCACCGTAATCCCGGAAATGGCGTTGGAGCCGGACATCAGCGGGGTGTGCAGCTGAGAGGGCACCTTGGAAATGAGCTCGAAGCCCAGAAAGGCGGCCAAGGTGAAGATGAAGAGAAGCAGAATCAGGTTTTCCATCGCTTAGTTCTTAAAGGCTGGATGCTCGTTAACGAACTTCCCGTCGTGGGTCAAAACCGCCCCTTTGAGGATGTCGTCAGCCAGATCGAATTGAAAGGATTTAGCCTCCTTGTCCCAAAAATGGTCGAGGAAGTTGCAGAGGTTCGCCGCATACATCCCACTGGCGTCACGCGGCACGAAATTCTCCAGTTTGGCATGGCCGATGATGCGGACGCCGTTCTTCGTGACCACCTCTTCGTCGACCTTGACGCCTTCAACGTTCCCACCCGTTTCGGCGGCGAGATCGACGATGATCGAACCATGGTTCATTC
>CAYGQD010000277.1:0-8368 GCA_964351855.1 uncultured Verrucomicrobiales bacterium | reverse complement strand
ACGCTCCTCATCCGTTCTTGGGGAAGCAGGTCTGGTTTGATCAGATGGTCGAAACCGCAGTGGCCCACTTCGAACAAACGCTGAAGGACTAGCGCATCGTCCCGAAAATATCTGCGCAGATGAATGATTGATAGATTGGGATTATCGCAAAATTTGCTCGCTGTGCTCGGGAAATCCAGGATCGCGGCCCTTTTTCCCGACTACTGCGTTGCTCGGTCGGTCATGGAGCCCGCTCCACTCCCTCCCTCTCGCCTTGAAGTCGGGAAAAATGACTCGCGAATCTGCACACTTATTTACGAGACGATGCACTAGAGGGCCAAATACACCCTAATTCACGGTTCGCAAATATGCGGTGATATCGGCAACTTGTTGAGCGGTCATTCCTCCGGTGATGTCGGGCATGACCGACAAACCTTCGATATAACCTGCCGTTTGAATGTCCTTGATGGGAACCAGTTGCTTGGCGCCGCCCATCAAGAGCAGGGTGATAAAGTCCCGATCTTCGTTCTGATTGAAACCCTCAAAGGTTTGTCCATCTTTGGTCACGATCCGGAAACTCCGGAACACATTCTCCATCGCCGCATTGGGATCGATGATCGCGGTTAGCAGCCCATCGAGATCGCGACTCGCGGAACCGTTGAGAGGTGGAGCAAACCCAACGCCCTCATTTCCAATGGCGTGACACGTCAGGCAGATGCTTTTCGTCAGCGTTTTGCCCATTTCAAGATCGGCTCCCGGCAGCAAGGCTTTCACGGACGCGATCCGATCTCCCATAGCCTTGGGATCGGCTGGATTCGGATTCTTTGCGAGAACTCGATTCCACTTCGATTCGATCATTACGGGAAGCTGGGTCTTCGTTTCTGCGAGCTTGAGTAGGAAATCCTGGAATGCACGCTGATAGGAACCATCGAGAGCAAGATAGCTGCCTTTCGGTCCTTTTACGTTCGTGGTCGGCGCTGGCTCAGCTCTCCAATTCCGTAGCAGTGCAAGGTCGACCGGATCGATCGCGCCCTCGGCTCTTCGGAAATAGCGCAATATTTCATAGCGTACGGTCCACTCCGTTTCGTCTGCGAGCGCTCGAAGAAGTGGTGCCACTTCAAATTGAGGAATCGACAGGCTGGATAGCGCGCGAACGGCTTCGCGGCGAAGGTCCGCGTCAGGATCGGCGAGGAGTTGCTTCCACAGCTCGGGATCAAAATGCGCTAACTCTTCAAGTGACCAAAGGGCATGAATCCGGGCATCGACCGCTTTGCTTTGATCCCCCAAAATTCCCTTGAGCGCTGGAATCACCGATGGCTCCTGGCGCGATGCAATCTGATGCCAGGCAGCACGCATCGCCCACGTATTGTCCGATCCTAACGCAGCGACAAGTTCCGTGGTCGCCATTTTCGAGAAATCGGGGATTACCCGGGCACTTTGACTGACATGGCGAATCCGCCAGATCCGACCGTGCTCTTTGTCGCGAGCAGGATGATCCCGTTGAACTTCGTTGTGGGAAATAATCCGGTTGTACCAGTCTGCAATGTAGAGGCAACCGTCCGGGCCGAAGGTAACATAGACAGGCCGGAACATTGGATCATCGCAAGAGACGAGATCTTCCTGCTTCTCGAATTTCCAGACGTTGCCCGTCCCAAGTGTCGCTGTCGCGGCATTGATCTTTCCGTAGATCGGGTTCGCGACAAACAACTGGCCCGAGTAGGGCGCGGGAAAGGAGCCCGATCGATCATCGCAAATGGCGATGCCAGAGAATCCGGTCCCTCCCAGATTCAAGCCGTCCGCCGTCGGAGGATGAATCGGGGCTTCAGGATGAATCTTGGTAGAACGAAAACTTGGATAGCTGGAGTCTTCTTCAAACGCGACCAGGCTGTAACCCCAATCATTCGCTTCGTGGATGAAGACACGGCCAGTCCGGCTATGCGCCCAAGCCCAGATGTTGTTCATCCCGGCGCCAATGATGTCGAGCCCGGTGCCATCGAAACTCATGGCGGCAATCAGGGTCTTGTCGAACGGGTGCTTGTCACCGTCGGCATCGACGATGGTTCCATTGTTGAGAACTCCCTGGGAAAACGTGATTCGCCCTCCCGGCATCCGAGCCAGCTGATGGGGCAGCGTATGCGTGTCCTGCACGCCAAAACCTCTCAGCAAGACGTTGCGTTGATCGACTTGGCCATCTCCGTCTTTGTCTTCGAGGAACAGAATCTCGGGGCCTTGCGCGATGTAAGCGCCGTTCTCGTGAGGCAAGACACTCATCGGCATGACCATCCCATTGGCAAACGTTCGCACCGGTTGTGGTTCGGTTAGATGGGGAGCGTCAATGACGACAACGCGGTCGCGACCGGGCTTCGTCCAGATTTCGGGATCTCGATCACGAGGATACTCGACAGCCGTTGTGGCCCAAAGGCGGCCAGCATCATCAAAGGCAATCGAGGTCGGTTTGGGAAGACCGGTTTCCTCGCTTGCGACGAGTTCAACAACAAATCCTTCCGGCACACGAAACTTCTTTTGCTGCTCGGCGGGAGAGAGTGCCTCAGCGGCAAGATCGTTCCCCTCCTTTATCTTGGGCTTTGTGGGTTGTGTCGGCGGCGTCAAAACCGGTAGAGCGGCCATTTCATCGGCGTTCGCCGGAAGAAGCGCGACGTAGTCGAGACCGAACATGTATTTCTTCTCCGCTTTCGGATTGGCTCCGACCATCGTGACGGAAAGTCGATGCTCTCCTTCTGTAAGCATGACCTCATTTACGAGGGTAAAGTTTCCTGTGTGAACGACACCTGCTTCGTAGAGATCGATCGGTTCGGTGATCGGTTTTCCATCCAAGGCAAACTCAACGATTCCATAGTCCCGCGCTTTCGTCATCGCGACCGAAAGCCGATAGTTTCCGGCGGCGGAAACGGGAACGGCAAACTCGATCACGTCTCCAGGCTTTCCTTCCCGCCACCAGATTTGCGCATCGTCACTCCACTTTTGAGTCCCTCGGTTTCTCAGGGGCTGCGGACGGAGCGAGCCGGTCTTTTTCAAGATCTTCAAGGATTCTCCCTCGATCACATACCCTTTCGAAACTCCGATTTTTGGGGCCACCGATTTCGTCGGTTTCACCATCGGCGCGACTTCCATTGGACGTGGCGCTGGAACCATCTGATCCGATTGAAGATGCACGAAACAGCCCTTTTTGTTTCCAGTCACGACATCGATTCGCCCATCGCCATTCACATCGCCCAGCGTGACATCAACGCCAACGCCGGATGCCTCATGAATCAAATACGGAACAAAGTCGACCGATCCAGCTTCGCCTCGCACCGTGCGAAACCAATAGAGGACCGGAGCATCCTTACCACCCGGATCCTTCCCGCCATGGGCAAAGTAGCGCTTTCCCGTGACGAAGTCCATCACTCCGTCGCCATCCATATCCGCTAAGCCCACGCCATGAAGTTGGCTGAACGCGATACCGTATTTCGACTCTTCTGGTGTTGCTCCCATCAGAAGATGTTTCTTGAAGGTGATTCCTCCACCTTCTTTCGGAACCTGCTCAAACCAGGCTAACCCATAACCATGAGCATTGATCGCGGAAACCACATCGTTATCCCCATCGCCATCGAAATCGTAGGCAAACATTTGGCTGCCGCCTTTGTCCTCGGAAAACGAAAACGAGTGCTTGATCCAAAGCCCGCTCTCCGGTTGCTCCCACCATCCGGTTTTCTCGAGGAGATCGTTTCGACCGTCACCATTCACATCGCCAAAGCCCAGTCCGTGAGTGAACTTGCCCCCCGTTGATTTTGGAGATGCAATTGGCGTAAACGTCCACGGCAGCTCGGGGTTCTCCCAGTCTTTCGGAGCGACAAAGCCAAACTGCCCTTTGATCGAACAAAGAATCTCCCTTTTCCCGTCCCCGGTCACATCTGCCCACACTGGCGATTCATTCTCCACTCCGCCGAACACTTCAAATTTCTTCCACGGCCCGTGATCCTTTCCCTCGCCCGGGTTCTTGAACCAATACGTGGCCGCTTCCCTCCCTGGAAAGCCTAACACGAGCACATCATTCCAGCCGTCCTGATCGAAATCCTCAACGTAGCTGAAAAAGTTATTCGAATAGGTTCCAACCCCGAAAGGGTTCGGCTTGTAAAACTGGTGGCGTTGCTCAAAATCAGGCCCCGCAAACCAGAACGGCCCATAAACCACGTCAGTATGACCATCGTTATCCATATCGGCCAGAGCCGCGCTCTCGGCATGGAATTGATCCGAAAGTTGGATGGTTCGAAACGAACGAACACTGGAGGACGGAGCGCGCAACGATGCAAGCTCAACTGGATTCTCCGAAACTCGGTAGTGTTGACTCCCCTTGAGCCAGTCATAGTCCGCGAATTGAAAATCCCCCTTTGTCGTGGTCCAAAGATCGGGCTGGCTTGCCTTGTCCCACTCTTTCCACTGATTGAGCATAGTTTGAACGAGCTTCGGGTTCACCTTTGCGAGGTTTCTGGTTTCGCCAGGATCATCTTTCAGATTGTAGAGTAGCGGCTCTGCTCCTTGGATCATCAGCTTGTGTTCTCCGTTCCGAATCACTCCGCTCTTTTTCGCAAAGGTTCCGGTTCTCCAATACAGCACGTCATGCGGTGGCTCCTTCGACTGACCAGTCAGGTAGGGCCGGATATCTTTGCCATGCAATCCAGCCTTCGCAGGATCTCCGCCAGCCATTGCGAGGGAGGTTGCGCCTATATCGAGAGATGTCACCGGATGATCGAGGACGGCTCCTTTTGGCAGGTTCTCCGGCCACTTCACGATCAGGGGAACGCGCAAACCGCCTTCAAACGAAGAGCCTTTAGCCCCTTTGAACGGGCGGTTGTCACTAGTGCGCTTCATTCCGCCATGATCACTCAGAAACCAGACAACGGTGTTATCACTCAACCCCAAGGCGTCGATTTTTGCCAAAATCTGACCAATACCGACATCCATCTCATCAACCATGGCTGCATAGACCGATCGATCGGCGGGCTTCACGCCAGGAATCGGAGTCATGGTTGCCGATGGATACTTCGCAGTGGTTTCTTCAGGGGCTTCCAGTTCCAAATGCGGCGCATTGTAGGACATGAAAAGGAAGAATGGCTTTTCGTGATTTCTCTCCAAAAAAACGATCCCTGCATCTGTCAATTCGTGGGTGATATAGTGGTCCCACTTCACCGGCGTCCGGTTGTGGATAACCGGGAGCGTATGCTGCATGTCTCGCACTCCGGCAGGCTTCTTCAAAGGAGTGAATCGCCCTCCATACGATGGATGATCCAGAGGGTAGTAGGTGAGTCCCCCTCCAAGAAAACCAAACCAATCGTCAAAGCCCATCGCATTTGGATGCTGTTGATCGGACGTGCCCATGTGCCATTTCCCAACGCCGCCAGTCACATAACCCTGCTGCTTCAGCAGGCTGGCGATGGTGTCGAGTTCTGGCAATCCTTGAGCTGGATCGAGCGGCTGGGAGACATTCTTGTAGTAGCCGAACGTGGACTGATAACGCCCCGTCAAAAAACCAGCACGCGACGGGCCACACATGTTTCCTGTCGCATAGGCAGAGGTAAACCTCACTCCGTTTTCCGCCAGACCATCGATATGCGGCGTCGGGATGTCTTTGCACCCATAGCAACCGAGATCGGCATACCCGAGATCATCTGCCATAATGACGACGATGTTGGGACCGGGAATGTCGCGGTCAGCCCTGGCCGCAGCAGGTTTCTTTTCCTCAACTGGTGGGGCGGGTGGCGCTTCCGGGAGGCCCGGGCGGGTGCCCTTTCCGGCTTTGATCTCAGCAAGGCGAACGCGCAAACTTTCCGCTTTTTCGGGGTTCTCCCGAATCACGTTTTCACTCTGGGAAAGGTCAGACCCGAGATCATAAAGCTGAGCGGGAGGCGCATCTTTCTTCAGTTTTCCATCAACGACATCACTGTTGGTCTGCCCGGCGAATTTCAGTGCGGGCGTTCCGCCGAAGGTATGAGAGCCAGGTTTCGAGCTGCCGAAACCACCTCCGCCTTTTGCGCCGATGTAGACCCAGTCACCTTGGCGAAGGACCAGGTGAGCACCGCTGGAAGCCGCAAGAACGAGTTCGTTCCTGATGGGTTTCTCAGGTATTTCAGTTAGGGCGGGCAGGGCATTGAAACTGTCTTGACCATCCTCCGGTTTCAGCTCCTGCCCGGTCAGCGCCGCCATCGTGGCCATGAGATCGATATTGGAAATCAGCTGATCGGAAACGGAACCAGCTTCAATCTGCCCCGGCCAACGAGCAATGAAGGGAACTCGATGCCCCCCTTCCCAGGCATCGAATTTAAAGCCAAGCAGTTTACCATTGAGCTGATGTCCTTGTTGGATGGCTTTTTGACCGGTCATATTGATCATCCCGCCATTGTCGCTCGTGAAAATGACGAGGGTGTTCTCGTCCAGTTCGTTTTTCTCCAGCGTGGCCATGACCTCGCCGACGATCCAGTCTAACTCATGTACAAAATCACCGTAGAGCCCGCATTCGCTGGTTCCCTGGAAGCGCTTGGCGGGGGTGAAGGGGTGATGAATGTTTGTGGTCGAGAGGTAGAGAAAAAACGGGGCGTCTTTATTGTTTTCAATCCATTCAACTGACTTTTCGGCCAGATGGGTGCCAACCGCATAATCGTCGTAAAGCGCATGCGCCGCGTCCGCCCCTCCAATGTCCCGGATCATCTTTTCCTCGATCTCCTGAGTCTTGGCTTTCTTCCCGTAAACAAACGGATCGTCAGGAACCAGTCCAACAACGCGGTAATTCTCGACGTAAACAAAGGGCGGGTGACTGTTCACGACCGGTACGCCGTAGTAGTAATCGAAGCCGAGTTCCAACGGCCCCGGTTTGAGGTCGCCGTTCCAGTCTGGAGTCTTCTCACCGAAGCCGAGATGCCATTTCCCGATGCAAGCCGTTGCATAGCCCGCATTTTTCATGACATCTGCCACGGTTGTTCTCTCCTGATCGATCACCAAGCCGGTTCTTAGAAACACCGGTCTGGAAAGTCCTTTTCGAAACGGGTAACGCCCCGTGATCAGGGCATAGCGCGACGGAGTGCAGACGGCGGAAGCCGAGTGGGCATCGGTGAAACGCCGCCCTTCACTGGCAAGTCGATCGATGTTCGGCGTTTTGAGCTTGGTTGCGCCGTAGCAACTGAGATCGCCATAGCCGAGATCATCGGCAAAGATGACGACGACGTTCGGAGGAGGCGTCTCCGCCGACAACGGGGCGTTTACGAATCCCAGTAGGATGAGAAAGAGCGAGATGCTAGTTAGCGGTGGGTTTTGCATATTCTGGCAGGGTTTGAGAACGGAAAGATGGAACATACTTTCACCGAATGTCGGCAACGTCGCCATATTCCAAACCCCCAATTACATTTAGTCCAACGCATTGGGAGCGCTCTACGATTGATCTATTCGACAATCATGACTTGGCGAAGGATCCGGGAGAGACCACGCTTGTGCGCAATGGCGAAATCATCCGAAAGCTTCGGGGCATGGTGGTCTTGTTCCAAGAGGAGATGCGGCGCGATGCGCGTCCGGCAGGGGAGGTGAGTGCCATCGCTCACGCCGATGGTGGAACCGTGATTCCACCGGCGACGCTGGATCGTCTGGACGCGAAGCTCGACGTGACCTATGCGCGGTATGGTGATCGCACCCTGGAAATGGACGTTTATCGACCCAAAGAAGCGTGGGGCGAGTTACCTGCGATCGTCTGCATTCACGGTGGCGGTTGGGCCAAAGGGGGGCGGATCAATCATGCCAAGGTCGCGCAGGCGCTCGCCGCTCGTGGCTACGTCGCCGCTACCATTTCCTATCGCTTGAGCGGAGAAGCAATCTTCCCAGCCCAAATTCAGGATTGCAAAGCGGCAGTCCGATTTCTGCGAGCCAACGCCAAAGAATACGGGATCGATCCTTACAAGATTGGCGCGATTGGTCTCTCTGCCGGTGGTCATCTAGCCGCGTTGCTCGCCACGTCGGGCGAGGTCGAGAAGCTGGAAGGAACAGGAGGCGATGCCAGAATCAGCAGCGCGATCCAATCAGCCGTGCCGATGGGTGCCCAGACGGATTTTTTGTCTGAGCGAACCCGGGAGATCTCGAAAACGGCGGAGATTTGGCAACAGTTCCTCGGCGGCTCGCAGGAAGAGCAACTGGAAACCTACCGCCTGGCTTAGCCCCTGCATCATCTCGATGAAAACGATCCTCCGATTTGGTTCATCACCGGAGAGAACGACGATCCCAGCACTCATGCCGACACCTTTCGCCAGCGGCTGAGTGAGTTAGGGATCGCGTCCGATCTCACCGTCATCAAAGACGCTCCTCATCCGTTCTTGGGGAAGCAGGTCTGGTTTGATCAGATGGTCGAAAC
>CAYGQD010000276.1:3708-8408 GCA_964351855.1 uncultured Verrucomicrobiales bacterium | reverse complement strand
ACCATACCGCGCATAGGTCACGTCGAGCTTCGCGTCCAGACGATCCAGCGTCGCCTGTGGAATCACAGTTCCACCATCAGCGCGGGAGGAGGCGCTCACCTCCCCTGCCGGACGCGCATCGCGCCGCATTTCCTCTTGGAACAAGACCACCATGCCTCGAAGCTTTCGGATGATTTCGCCATTGCGCACGAGGGTGGTCTCTCCCGGATCGTTCGCCAAATCATAGAGCTGAAGAGAAGGATTGAGATACAGCTTCCAGTTTTGCCAACGCACCGCCGCCAGCGCCCCATGGCTACCATGATAGAAGAAGGCGTTATTATATTCATTGCGATGCATAAGAGACGCCCATTCACCATCCGGACTCCACGAACGCCGCATTGGCACCGCTGCGTTCAGCGATAGCTTCATTCCGGGATGCGGCACGGCTTTGGATTCGCCTGTCAACACGGGGCTGATGTCGCGGCCATCGATGACCCGCCCCTCGGGAACCTTGACACCGGCAAAGGTGGCGAGCGTCGGATACCAATCCATCGCGTGGACCAGCGCCGCAGACTCCGCCCCTTCCTGCAATCCGACTCCCGGCCCCCAGGCAATAGCGGGCACACGAATGCCACCTTCATAGGTGGAGAGCTTGCGTCCGCGAATCTTCTGTTCCGGCGTGCGTCCCGGGCCGCGACCATTGTCGGAGGCGTAGATCACGATCGTATTATCCGCAATTCCCAACTCATCCAGCGAATCGAAGATGCGACCGACGTTGTGATCGAGTTCCTGAATCGCATCCCCGTATTCGCCCCACTCTGAGGAGCCGCGAAACTCCTCGCTCACCCCGAGCGGGTTGTGGAGCATGGTGTGCGGCAGATAAAGGAAGAACGGGCCTTCCTGGTTCTGCTCCATAAATTGGATGGCTTCATCAGTGTAGATTCTGGTGAGTTCCGCAGGATCCGCCGGACGCTTAACCACGTCACCATTCCGAATCAGCGGAACGCCGCCTTCCTCTTCAAAGTAGACGACTTCGACGGGATCGAGATTGTGGAGCAGCCCAAAGTAGTGATCGAATCCCTGGTTCTGCGGCAGAAACGGCTCCTGAAAGCCGAGATGCCATTTCCCAATGCAAGCCGTCGCATAACCATTCTCCTTCAGCAGCTCAGCAATCGTCAGCTCATCCGGATGAATCCCCGTCCGCGAATCCGCCCGATGCACCCAGACATGATTCCCAACCCGACGCGGATAACAACCCGTCAAGAGGCCCGCCCGAGACGGACTACAAATCGGAGCCGCCGCGTAATAATCCGTAAACCGCGTCCCCGCTTTCGCCATCGCATCAATCCTCGGGGTCTTGATCTCCGTCGCGCCATAGCAACCCAGATCGTAATAGCCCTGATCATCGATCAAGATGAAGATGATGTTCGGCGGATCAGATTGGTCCTGCGCAAAAGCGGAGTTCAGACACCAAAGGAACAACGGAAGCAGAAAGAGGGGTTTATGCGTCATCACCATGTATACTCCCGGCCACGCTGAAATTGCCCGAGGAAATTTCAGTTTGTTGGACCACCGCTGCCCCCGTGATCTCGACCCACATTTTCCAACGAGGCATGCAACATCCGAGCCTTACCGGAAGCGTTCCGCGCCCGTCCCTTGAGAATAACGGGATGAAAATCATTTGACCAGTACACTGATACTCCCCATGCCCTATTTTGCCGCACCAACGAAGCCGCGAGAATCCTTGCGAACCTGATTCCCAAGTCTGCGTCGGCGTCCGCGCGACACCTCACTTTTGATCGTCATTCCTGATTCCCAGCGCTGCGTTGCGAGGCTCAAACCTCGAGCCAGTCATCCCGTCTCAGGGTTGCGAGGCTCGAGGTTTGAGTCAGTGATCCCATCTCAGCGTTGCAAGACATTCCGTGCCAAGGCGATTGCCGCGCCGATGGGGAAACGAACTCGAAGGTTGAGTCCGCCTTCCCGTCTCAGATTTGCAAGGTTCAGCCCTTTGGGTCGGGTTCCCGTCTCGGATTTGCGAGCCGTGGCACCCCGAGCCTGTTCCCACCCCGATGAGGACCGCGCCACGAACCCGCGAGCCAGTGGCCCCGGCTCAGATTTGAGAGAATCTGAATCCCCCGCCAGCCCAACCAGGGCGACCAACCGTTTTCCCGGGTAGACGCTCCACTACGCTGCGGCCAACCCGGGGCTTTGTGATGCAATGGCGTTGCCGTTGGTCCTGGAAGACTGCAATCATGGGCTCGAACATGAAGACGTTCACCCTTTTCCGGAAACCCGCTTCAGCCTAAGGGACAGCGCTCTTCCTGTTCCTCTTCCCGTGCAATCGGGAACTTAAGATTGATGAAAAGTTAACATCGTGGGATTTTTTATTTGGCAGCCATTTCTTTCGTGGTATCCTCACGGAACCACCCATTGCGACATCATGATCGAAGATCTCCAAGAATCCGACTTCCGAATCACCTTCCCTTCCATTCTTTCCCCGGCGGAAACTCACAATGTTGGGAAGCAACTCATCACGGCGGGGGAGCCGATCATCCCGGCAGCGGAAGATGATCCCTTCAGAATTCAGTTCACCGCCTTTAAACAGTTGCAAGGGCTCTTGGGGGAGGCACTCGGTCTGGGAGGTCAGGTGTCTAACCCCTATACCCCGGATAAAAAGGGGGCTGATACGACACGGAATCGGGCCTGGAGAAGGTTTCGCGACGCGGTGCAGTCCATCGCCTCTGATCCAGAAGAAGATGAGGCCGAGCGCGCCGCGGCAGAACTGCTGCGCGATGAGTTGAACAAATTCCCGTCAGGGATCGATCGCCTACCCTTTCCCGAAAAATCGGCGAAACTGGAGGCCCTGCTCCTGGCCCTGGCCGAAGAGCCTCTGCTGGGCGCGGTCGCAACCTTGGAGTTGACCAAGTTCGTCACTCGGATGGAAACAGGAAACGCAGCTTTCCAAACGGCGGTGGAGCTGGCTGATCAGTTCGACGTCGAGATCCAGGAAGTCGAATCCGACTGGATCGCCGTCCGGCCGGTGCGCTGGCTCGGAAGTCACATCTTAAGTGAAATCGCCTTTCGCGGCCTCACCGAAGAAGCCTACAGCAACGCCGCCGAGCTAGTGACCGAAGCGATCACCAATGCCCAAGCGACGGCGCGGAGCCGGAGGACGCGGCGGGAGAGTGAGGTGTCCTCTGATGTGGAGATTAGTGGGTAGAAGGGTCACTCAGCCGTGGCATTGTAGAGATTCCAAATTTGCTCTGCGGTGATCGCGTGATTGAAGATGGCGAGTTCGTCGATTTGGCCGTCCCAGATTTCGACTCCTTTTCGGCCAGTCGGCGTATCGGCATCGACGATCCGCGCACCGATGCCGAGCGGCTCCTGAACCGGGGCGACCAGCTGTGCATGGGGGACTTGATCCACCATGACGCCGTTTCGGTAGAGGTTCAGATTCTCTCCATCAGCGACGAAGGCGACGTGCTGCCATTCCCCCAAGGGAAACGGCTCGGGATCCTTCGCGTTCGCGATGTTTCCATCGGCTTGTCGCACCTGCGCCTTGAGGCCACCTTGATCCTTGAGGAGGCAAAATCGAAACTGACCGGTTTGGTTCGTCGACCAATTCAGCGCAATCGAAGCCCAGCGCGGTCGCGAATCCGCCCAGACCCATGCCACGACCGACAACTGATTGCCCGTCGCCTTGGGATAGTCTTCCGCCATGGCGTAAGCTTTTCGGGAAGACCCTTCCAGGCGCAGAGCGGCACCAATCCGCCCCGGGGCGAAGGAAGGGCGCTCTAACAAGCCGCGATCGATCATGCCGTGGTACTCATTTCCCGATCGATCGAGCAGGGTTGAGCCATCATCGCTGATCCTCATGCGATAATAGGCGACCGGCTCCAGTTTTCTGATTGCTCGCGAATACGGGAGCGCCGGCTCGTCGAAGCTTCGGAGAAAGCGCTCCGGTGCCACTCTGAGACCGGAGGGATCGGTCGCGCCGGTTTCGACACGCGTCGCCTGATCGGCCAGCAACCGCACGGGATCCAGTGGCGCGACGCGGGACTTGACTTCGACTTCGCCCTCAAAGACGTGAATCTCGCTGCCGTTTTTCGCACTCACTTCGACCCCAAATTCCGTGCCGAAATCGACGACTTCAGCGTCCGGGGTTTCCACGGTAAACCCGAGACCTTCCGGGGGAACCGTCGCCGACAATTGCCCTTCGTGGAGGATCAGCAGCTTGGAGGATGCGATCTGGAAACGCGCCGGTGCCTCGATCAGAACCTTAACGTTGTTGTCGAACGCCAACTGGGTAAGCCCGCCGGATAATAGATAGTCACCCGCATGGAGAGGATCGCCCGCTGCCAACTGGAGTCCCGCTTCGAGAACTCGCAATTCACCACCGGCTTTTCGACTCACCGTCCCAACGATCTCACTGGAATCCCAGGCACTGCGGCGAAGTCCGGGTAAGAGAACCTGCCACGACAACGCGGCCAACAGAGTGACGGCGGCAGCGATGGAGAGTCGTCGCCGGTTTCGGGAATGGCGGAGTTGGCGGAGATCGATGACCTTCCCGGCTTCCAGCGAATCATCGTTAGCGATTACCGGTGACTGCATTCCGCCAAGGACTCCATGCTCCCATGCCAAGGCGGCGTGAATGCGGCAGTGCTCCAGGTAAAGGGCGCGGGCATCGGCATCCGACTGGACGAGTTCGGCGAGGCGTCGTG
>CAYGQD010000276.1:0-3698 GCA_964351855.1 uncultured Verrucomicrobiales bacterium | reverse complement strand
CGATCCATCGGCTTCCTTGGTGTCCTTCAGCTTGTCGATCAAGCCGGCGAGCAGGTCTTGAAATTCGTTTGAGGAATCACTCATGCGGTTTGCTCCTTCATCCGGTGACGCACGCATTCGATGAGGCTGGTCCGGGCTCGAAAGAGGGCCTGCTTCACGGCACTGGCGACGCTGCCGATTTGGGTCGCGCCCGATTGAATCGACGCGCCCTCGGAATAACGCCTCCGCACCAAGTCCCGCTGGCGCTCCGGAAGTTTGGTCAGGCAAATGCTGAGCGCTTCCTGCTGTTTCTCCATCAGTTCACACGATTCCACCGCCTCCTCGGCCAATTCAGCCAGGAATTGGTCGTCGCCAATGAAAATGGCCTGCTGGTTGAGTTTACGGCGATGCGCCAACACTTGGAAATAGGCGATCTTGAGCATCCAGGCTCCAAAATTGGTGCCCAGCTGAAACTGATCCGCTTTCCGCCACATCACCAGATTCGTTTCCTGCATCACCTCCTGCGCCTGCTGTCGATCACCCATCAACGAGAGCGCGTAGGCGAAGAGGCGGCTTTGGCTGGTGGTGAGAAGCTGAATGAATTCAGCGCTGGGTTCGTTGGTGGACACGGGAAACGTGGGATCGGAGCAGATGGTTCCAGAGGGAATGCCCCATTTGCACAAGAAGTAACGGAGAAAGTCCACAAATTGTGATTTGGGCGGACGCCTTGCGTTGCTGCTCTGAAACGCAAGCGGACGCTTGCGCCACGTTCGATCAAGGCGATCACCAAAAAACTCGCGTTTTGGCAAAATAATCCGTTACCAATTCCGCCACCTCGCCATTTCCTTACGCGCGGCTATCCGTTCCCATGAAACCCCACCATCTCATCCTCATCGCAGCCCTTTGCCTTTCTTATGACGAGGGCTTTTCCGAGGAGTCGAATCCGCCATCGGCGAACTTCGATCTGAGTCACTGGAAGCTGACCCTGCCAGTGAATTCCGACGGTGCCGCCGCGGGGAAGGCGATGGAGGTTTTTCCCGATCAACTGAGCGCTGGCTACGTGAACCCCGAGTATTTTTACACCGACAAGGACGGGGCGATGGTTTTCTGGTGTCCGGTCACGGGTGCCCGGACAGAGAACACCAATTACGCGCGCTGCGAATTGCGCGAGGTAATCGACCCCACCGATGACAACGTGTGCTGGTCCGCCCAAGGCACCCACACCATGGACGCACGCTGCCGGGTGATGGAAGTCCCCAGCGGGCTAAAGGTCGTGATCGGCCAAATCCACGGCTACGGCAAGACCTCCCCGTTGATCAAGCTGCAGTATTATAAAGGCCGGGTGGAAGCGCTGGTGAAAACCAAGCCGCGCAAGGGCAAGGACATCAAGCTGACCTTCCCTGATGTCGGCCTTGACAACGACTTCGATTACCAGATCAAACTGGATGAAGGCTTGCTCAACATCACTGTCAATGGCAGCACCCAGTCGAAGAACGTTTTCGAAATGGATCCAGCCTGGGCCGAGCAAACGCTCTACTTCAAAGCCGGTGTCTATCCCCAAGACAATGAAGGCCCGGCGACCGAAGGTGCCCGCGTCGCCTTCTCGAAACTCAGCGTGAGCCACGGGGATTCGGCATCCCCAGCCAAACAACCCGGCTGAAGAGGCCATGATCGCGAAAAAATTCGCGTCGCCCTTGCACGGAACTCTCCAGCCCTCCGCATTTACCCCTAACCCATTCCAAGATGAAGATCCCTACCACGCTTCTAGCCATCCTTCTCTGCGCCTCCGCGTCTCTGCGTGAGACTCACGCCGCCGACCAACCCAACGTGCTCTTCCTTGCGGTCGATGACATGAACGATTGGATCGGGTGTCTCGGGAAAACGCCCCGCGCCCTCACGCCGAACATCGACCGTCTGGCCGCACGCGGAGTCGCCTTCAGCAATGCCCATACCGCCGGCGTTTTCTGCGCACCCTCCCGCGCCGCGATCTTCACCGGACAGTATGCCTCGACGACGGGGTGCTATGAGATGGCCACCTACTTTCATCATCGTCCCGACATCCGGCCGCTCCAGGTCAGCTTCGCCGAAGCCGGTTACAAGACGTTCGGAACGGGAAAGCTGTTCCACCATCCGGCCGGCAACATCGACCAGCGCGGCTGGACCGAGTTTTTTCTCCGCAGCCAAGAGCAACGGGAAACCGGCTGGCCACTCAATTCGTGGGACGGAGTGCCCCTTCCCGATCCGTTTCCCAACAGTGTCTATAACGAGGGCAAACAGGTGAAAGGAGGTCTCTTTCTCGACTGGGGCACCGTTCCCAACGACAAGGAGGAAGAACTTGTCGATACCATCTGGGCAAATTGGACAGTTTCCAAACTCCAGGAAAAACACGACAAGCCGTTCTTCCTCGCCATGGGTCTCTATGCACCGCATTACCCGAACTACTGCCCGCAAAAGTATTTCGATCTCTACGACCCTGCCGAGATCGCTCTGCCCGTATATAAGGAAGACGATATTGCCGATCTTCCGCCGCAAGTGCAGAAGAAGATGCGCAACCGTGGGAAGATTCACACGGAGATGGAAGAACTCGACGCGATTGGCGATGCGATTCACGGCTATCTCGCCTGTATCAGTTACGCTGACGCCATGATCGGTCGTGTCCTCGATGCTCTCGACGCCAGTCCCTATGCTGATAACACCATCGTGGTTCTCTGGAGTGATCACGGCTATCACTACGGAGAAAAAGGCCAGTGGGGCAAACACACCCTGTGGGAGCGTACCTCCAATGTCCCCTTCATCTGGGCCGGGCCGGGCATTGCCGAAGGACAAATGACCGACGCCACCGTCAGCCTCATCGACATGTATCCCACCTTCGTCGATCTCTGCGGGTTATCCCGACCTAAACACACATTGGAAGGTGAATCCCTTTCCGCGATGCTCTTCGATCCCGCGTCCGCCAACGACCGGACGGTATATTTGCCGTATATTACACCGGGTGAGTATGCCCTTATCAATCGCGATTGGCGCTATATCCGCTGGAATGACGGCGAGGAACTCTACGATCTCCAGGCAGACCCGAACGAATGGACCAACCTCGCCGGCGATCCGAACTACGCCGACGCAAAAGCGCAACTCCAACAACTCGCGCCGAAGGAATTCGTCCCGGCGACTCGCAAGATGGGAACCAAGAACAACCTCATTCTCGAAGGCGAGACGTTTCACTGGAAAGTTAGATAGCCCGCCCTACTGCTCCCTTCATGAATATTTTTTGGCTCGCGCTATGAGAAAACGCAGAATCGTACTCGCTGCCATCACCCTGGTTAGTTCATCACTTTCCGATGCTCAGGAAAGCCGCGATGCGTTCGCCCTCGTGGGCGACTCCTGCCTCGACTGTCATGACGAAGCGACGCAAAAGGGCGGCATGCGCCTCGACAATTTGGACCCGGTTAGTGACGCCCCGGGCTCGATGGAAACCTGGCTGCGGGTCTACGATCAAGTTTCCTCCGGCACGATGCCTCCGGGAAAGAAAGCTTTTTCCGAGGAAGAGATCAAAACGTTCACGAAGACACTCGGGGCCGAACTCACCCGCTACGACAAAGAAAGCCGCGAGTCCGCCGGACGCGTCGTGCTCCGGCGCCTCAGTTCGAGCGAATACGAAAACATCATTCGTGACCTCCTCTTTCTCCCCCACCTCTCCGTCGCCCACTACGTGCCCGCCGACA
>CAYGQD010000275.1:0-8450 GCA_964351855.1 uncultured Verrucomicrobiales bacterium | reverse complement strand
CTCAACCCATCGACATGCGCGTTTCCGAAATGATCTCCGGCGTCAGCTCGGCGGTGGCGATCAAGCTCTCAGGAGACGATCTCGAAACGCTTGATGCCAAGGCCCGTGAAATCGAAACCATCATCTCCGGCATCGAAGGAGCCATTGATGTCCAACGCACTCCTCTCGGCGGACAGCTCTATCTCAACATCGAGCTGAAACATCGCGAGATGGGACGCCTCGGACTCAGCGTCGAGCAGGTCAACGAGCTCATCTCGCAGGCCGTCGCCGGGGAAAACGTCACTGAAGTGATCGACGGAAACCGTCGTATCCCTGTCCTGGTCCGCTACCCCGAGGCGCTTCGCAACTCCGCCGCCGCACTGAAAAATCTGCAGGTCACGACTCCGGCGGGAGAGCGGATCTTTCTCTCCGACATCGCAACGCTCGAAGAAGTCGACGGACCCACCGCTGTCGACCGCGAGGACGGAAAACGGGTCGTCGTCTTGGAGTCGAATGTGGAAGGGCGGGACGTCGTTGGCTTTGTCGGTGATGTGGAACGGGCCCTCGGCGAGCAGCTGGAACTGCCGCCCGGTTACTTTCTCGATTTCGCGGGCCAGTTTGAAAACCAGGCAAGAGCGAGCAAACGACTCGGTGTGGTGGTGCCTTTCGCGCTCCTCGCTATTTTCATGATCCTCCTCAGCACGCTCGGAACCGCACGGCAGGCTCTCCTCATTCTCGCGAACATCCCTTTTGCGCTCATCGGGGGAATCATCGTGCTCTTCTTCTCGGGTTTCTATCTCAGTGTCCCTGCCTCGGTCGGATTCATCGCCCTCCTCGGTCTCGCGATCATGAACGGAGTCGTCATGGTCATGTTCTTCAACCAGCTCCGCGAAGAGGGAAGCAGCATCGCTGAATCCGTCGTCGAAGGCGCGCGGAGGCGTGTCCGCCCTGTCATGATGACTGCCATTCTCACGATCCTCGGCCTCGTCCCGCTCCTCCTCGCAAGCGGTCCGGGCTCCGAAATTCAGAAACCCCTCGCGGCCGTCGTCGTTGGAGGCACGATTTCCTCGACCGTGCTGACCTTGCTTCTCCTTCCCGCAATGTATCGCGCGGTGGAGCGGTTTGCGGAGAAACGTGAAGCGGCTACCTGATGATCAGGAATCGACCGTGACGCCTTCAGGGAGAGCGGAGGTGATAAGGGCGGCGTGACCGGCATCGGCCCAGAATCGTTCGAAATCGACCTTGTTGACGGCGACACGGCCGTATTGAGGATCCATCACCAGCATTTCATCGTGGGACTCGCCCATCACGACGAGGTAGTGCGCTTTGAGCGGTTTCTTCATGCCGTGGAGTTGGACGGTGCGTCGATCCAGCGTCTCGATCACGGGGACGTTTTTGGCGAAGTAGCGCCCGTGGGGAAGCTGGGCGGCGACGAGGATGGGGCGTCCCTTGCCCAAGTGATCGGACAGCTGCTTCATCGGATTCTTATCCAAGGTCACGGCGAAGGCGAGGAGCTGCTCTTTCACCGCGATTTCGCGAAGCTGAAGCATCGGGTAACCGGTCGGCGATGAAGAAGGGTAGGTGCGCTGCAATTCCGGCTCGGTAATCGTGGCGTCTTCCCGCCAGTAGCGGATCAAGCTGGTGAGAGCGGCCGCGCCGCAGCTGCGTTGTGAGGTCTGGCGGATGTCGGGGACCTTGCTGTAGCGGAAGTCGACGTGCTTCAGCCGGAAGGCGTAGTTTTCTTCCTCAGGCGTGGATGTGGTTTCGCAACTGCTGAAGAGGAGGGAGCAGGCGAGGGCAAATCCGCAAAAAACGTGGCAGCTTCTGATTGGGTTGGTCATCAAGTCGTGCCAGGATTGTTGCATGTCAGACCCCCGTCCCGCCAGCGAAATTCAGTGCGTTCAACAAGCGATCAGTTTTGCGGCCCGCGCGCACCGTCATCATTTCCGAAAAGACGAGGCCACGCCCTACATTGCCCATCCCATGCGGGTGTTCTACACGGTGCGGCATATTTTCGGCGAGCAAGATCCGGTGGCTCTCTGCGCGGCGTTGCTTCACGACACGATTGAGGACACCACGGTGGATTACGATGACGTTTTGGCCGAGTTCGGACCCGAGGTGGCGGATGCAGTCGCTGCCTTGACGAAGGATATGCGGCTGCGGGAGGACATTCGCGAGCCAGCTTACGATGCGCAGCTGACGGAAGCTTCCTGGCAAGCGCGCTTGGTCAAATTAGCCGACGTTTACGATAATTTCTGTGACGCCCAGCATCTGAAAACGCGCCAGAGTGTTCGGAAGAAAGCGAAACGGGCGATTGTTTGCGCCGGGGATGACGAGCGATTGGCCGGGGCGATCGCGATCGTGAAGCAACTCGTGGCGAAGAAGGGCTAACCCTTAAATTTTGTCGCGAAGCCAGGCCTGAATTCGCGGTAGGGCGACGAGATTTCCCCTTCCGCCGAGACCTTGGGTATTCAGGGCGGCCATGGCGCTGGCGATTTGGGCGCATTCCGCGAGGTCCCACCCCTGGGCGAGGCCGGTGAGGAAAGCCCCATGATAAACATCTCCGCAGCCGGTCGTATCGATGGCATCGGTGACGGGAAAGGCGCGTTGATGGAAGGAGGGAGCGTGGGCGGGAAAGACCCAGCTTCCGGCGAGGCCATCGGTAATGACGACGAGGCTGGGGCCGGCTTGGTGAATCACCGCCGCGGCGTCTTCGATCTCGTCGGTGAGAGCGTAGCGGGCGGCCCAATCACGGGCGACGATCGCGACATCGACGAGCGGGATGAATTCGCGGATGGCTTCCCGAAAGCGGTGCGCTCCTCCATCGAACGAGACTCGGGTATGGGCGGCTTTGGCCCGTTGCGCGGCGGCGAACATCGCGTCCCAATGGCGACCGTTTGTGTGGAGGATACGAGCAGATTCGATCAGCCTGGGCGGGAGTTGCTCGGCTTCCAGCTCGGAAACGGTCCCGGAGGCGAAGGCGATGCTACGACAGCCGTCGCGGCGTCGAACCCAAACCGAGGCGATGCAGGAGGTGGAGTCGGGCAGTTGCGCGGCGGCTTCCATCCCGACGCCGAGTTGCGTCAGTTCGCGTTGAATCAGGTCGCCCCGCCAGTCATCGCCCAGTTGGTCGATCAGTGCGGTTGTTGCGCCGAGGGTGGCGGCTGCAGCCAAGGCCGTGGAAACGGGGCCGCCGCCTTGGAGTTCACAGTCTTCGGTTCGCTGGACGGCTTCTCCGGTGGGGAATTCTTCGACCCGCATGAGAAGATCGAGCGTGCAAACGCCCAGACCAACGAGGTCCACCGTTTTCTCGGGAGGCTCAGGCATGGAGGAACATGAGCACGCTATTGGCCAATCGCACCGACAACGCGGCAACCCGAAGCATCCACCTCAAAGATTTCCAGGCTTACTTTGATCGGTGCCCGATGATAGCGCTCGACAATGGACGCGGAGTAGTCTTCGAGCCGACCCCCGTATTTCGGGAAGAGGAACAAAGTGTTGCGGTCCGGGACGAGAACAAGGAATTCAGCGCCGAGACTGGATTTAAGCCGCTCGTGAAAGGCATCAGAAAACAGGATGCTGGAGATGAAGGGATGCCGGTCTTCGATGATGCCATAGAGGATGACGTCGCGCTCGTCCCGAATCCAGCGCGGTTCGACCTGCTTCACCAGGGAATCGGCCAGTTTCATGGCGGTGGGAAGGACCTCCGGCCACCCCAGGTTCTCTGCCTCCCACTCGGCTTCGGTGAAGGAATCGACGCCGTAGCGACTATTCCGAGCGGGAACCAGCACCGTTTTTTGCGCATCCTTGACCGGGTGAAAGATTTTCGGCGCGGCGAAGGATGGTTCCAGGAGTACGCCCAATTCGTTCTGTGGCTCCGCCGTGGCGAAGTAGGGAACGAGAAGCGTTGCGATAAGTGTTAGAGTTTTGCGTTGACCCATGACGTGAGGCGGTCGATGAAACCGGAGTTTCGAAACTTAGACGGTATGATTACGTTTTTACGCGGCATTCTTCAGGACAATTTGTCGAGCCAGATCACCATTGATGTCAACGGGGTCGGCTATGAAGTCAACGTGCCGCTTTCCAATTTAGACCGTTTGGGGCGACCCGGAGATACGGTCACGGTCCTGACGCACCTCAGCATTCGCGAGACGGAGCATACGTTGTTCGGCTTCTCGACTTCCGATGAGCGGGATCTCTTTCGCCTCCTGATCAATCGCGTTTCCGGGGTTGGCCCCAAGGTGGCGATGGCGGTTTTGAGCGGGATGGAGGTGCGAGACTTTAAAGCGGCCGTGGTGAATGCAGACATTCCTACGCTGTCGAAGATCAAGGGTCTCGGTAAGAAGACGGCGGAGCGCATTGTCTTGGAACTGAAGGATAAAGTGGGTGTGGCCGCCGCCTGGGAAGCGGCGAGTGGGGCGCACACGCCAAGCCCGGCTCAAGCCAAGCAAACGGATGCCATTTTGGCGCTGATTGCTCTTGGTTATAAGCAATTGGAGGCGGCCAAAGCGGTGACGGCGGTATCGAAGGGGCGCGAAGACGAGATTCAGGTGGAAGAACTGGTGCGGGAATCTCTGCGGCAGTTGCAATAGCGGGAAATTGAGAGAAAGGAGCGCTTGTCTCCGAATTTCCGCGTGGATTTAGTGGCCCGCTGTTGGTCCCGAGGTCGCATTGACGACCAATCCCGCGGCTCAGTGCCAATGAACCATGCCGGAACTACCCGAAAACGAATCGATTGACCGCATCCGCGATGCGATGCCGGCCGGAGGAATGTTTGACCAGAAGACCTGGCGAACTTCGGCCTGGCCGTTTCCGCTTTCGCCCGCGACGGTGGAATCGTTACAGCGGCTCGGCCCTGTGTTGCATCGGTTTCAGCGGGCTTGCAATCTGATTTATCGTCGCAGTGTAGCGGGTTCGCTCCCGACTTGGGTGCACGACTATTTGGATCGGGGTAAACCGCGTCCGTTGGTCGATTTTGGCCGCGCGCGATCGCTCTACGACACCGTTCCCGGGGTGATTCGACCGGATTTGGTTCTCCGCAAAGGCGGATTTGCGATCACGGAGTTGGACACGGTTCCGGGCGGGATTGGGCTGAATGCTTGGTTGAACCAGACCTACGCCGAGCAGGGTTGGGACGTCATTGGAGGCGCGAAGGGAATGATCGAAGGATTTCGGAGCTTATTCCCGGGAGAGGCGGACATCGTTATTTCTGAAGAAGCCGGCGATTATCGGCCCGAAATGGAGTGGCTGGCGTCTCAATTGAAGGGTGACGGCTGGCAACTTCATCAGGCCGAAACCTATGAACCACGCGATGTCCCGATCTACCGGTTCTTCGAATTGTTCGACCTGGGGAATGTGCCTTTCGCCCAGCGAATCATCGAGACCCGAGCGGGCGGTGTGCCGGTGAACTCGCCGATGAAAGCGTTCCTGGAGGAAAAGATGTGGCTGGCCCTTTTTTGGATGCAGCCGCTCCAAGAAGTCTGGAGACGTGAACTGCGAGCGAGCAACTGGGATTGGCTACAGCAGCACATTCCCTACAGTTGGATCGTCGATCCCACGCCGATTCCCCATCACGCGGTGCTCCCCAAGCTGGAAATTCGCAGTTTTCTGGAGCTTGCGGGTTTTAGCCAGACGCAGCGTGACTTCGTGCTGAAGATCAGCGGATTTTCCGATCAGGCGTGGGGTAGTCGCGGCGTTCACATGGCGATGGATTTGCCGCAAAACGAGTGGTCGGATGCGCTGAAAGGAGCAATCGATTCCTTTCCTCACCATCCCTACGTCCTCCAGCAATTCCGAAAAGGGCGCAAAGTCGAACATCCCTATTACGACGACGAAACCGGTGAAATGGTGACGATGACGGGGCGAGTTCGTCTCTGCCCCTACTATTTTGTTCCCGGTGATGAAAACGGGCAATCGATGGGGAAACCTGTCTTGAGTGGCGTCATGGCCACGATTTGCCCCGAAGATAAAAAGATTCTTCACGGGATGACGGAAGCGATCATTGTGCCTTGTATTGAAGACGAGAACGGCTACTGACAAGCCCTACCCTAATAGTATATGCCCTATCTCTACTTGCTGGCAGCCATCGTTACCGAAGTGATTGCCACGTCTTCTCTCAAGGCTTCCGAATCCTTCACCAAGCTTTGGCCCAGCGTATTGGTCATCGCGGGATATTCCGCTTCCTTCTATTTTTTGAGTATGGTCTTGAAGACGATTCCCGTCGGAATCGCCTATGCGATTTGGTCAGGAGTGGGAATCGTTTTGATTACCTTATTGGGGATTCGATTCTACAAACAGGTTCCTGACCTTCCGGCAATCATCGGGATGGGACTCATCGTGGCTGGCGTGATTGTGATTCACGTTTTCTCGAAAAGTATGCCCCACTGAGCGATTCTACTGCACGTTCTGCACCTGCTCGCGGATCTTCTCTAACTCGGTCTTCGCTTCGACGATGTTTTGCGCGATGGACGCATCATTCGCTTTGGAGCCAATCGTGTTGAGTTCACGATTCACTTCTTGGCAGAGAAAGTCCATCGATCGACCGGTCGGGCCTTCGCTATCGAAGTATTTACAGAATTGCTCGAAGTGACTGTTCAGCCGGGTGAGCTCTTCGGAGATATCAGAGCGTTCCGCAAAGACGGCGAACTCTTTGAGGAGGCGTTCGTCATCCAGGGGCAAGTCCAGGTCTGCTTCAGAGAGTCGCTTTTGCAGCTGTTTCCGGTAGTGTTCTTTCACCGTGGGAGCCTGTTTAGCGACCGCTTTGGTCAGGGTGCGCAAGGTATCCAGCCGCGCGCGAAGATCGGTTTCCAGTGCGCTTCCTTCCGTGTCCTGCATTTCGAGCAACTGTTGGAACGCGGTGGTTAAGGCGTCTTCCAGGAGCGGTTCGATATCGCCGACATCGACTTCGGATTCCTTGACCGTGAACACGCCGGGCGCTCGCAGAAGATCAGCGGGAGTCGGGTTGACGGTGCCCGATCCCCAGATCTGGCCGAGAAGTTTGATCGCCTGAAAATACTCCGAGGCAAGATTGTCATCGACAATCAACTTCGCGCTCGAGCCACCCATTGGCTCCATCTGGATGTAGACCGCGACTCGACCCCGCGAGACATGCTCGGTGATGGCTCGCTTCACCATTGGTTCCAGCTCTGACAAAGCGCGAGGCAGATTCACCACGATGTCCGCCTGCTTGCGATTCACCGCAGACATTTCCACGGTCAATCGGACCGAGTCGTTGGAAGCTTCGCCGCTTCCATAGCCTGTCATGCTTCTCATGAGAGGACAGTTATGAGGGGTGTTTTCAGGAGTGGCAAGGCTATTTGGTGGGAAGTGGAGACGTCAAACGATCGGGTCCGGGCAATATTCGCGTCGGCCGCAGTCTCGGCAGAAGTCGCCAATGTAGAGTTCGTCGAACCAGCCCATTAGCTTGTTGATGTCGTCGCGGTTGTCCGTGAGAAAGCCGCTTTCAAAGTTGCGCCGATTCGGTCGCTTTGCTCCCATCCCCGCTCCGGTCAGGTTCGCCGAACCAATAAAGGCGATTTTTCCGTCGATGATGACGATTTTCGAGTGATTTCGCGGACAGAGAACTCGCTCAAACCGGTCGCTTTCGATCAATTCCGGGAAGCGGTCGAAATCCTCTCGGAAGCGCACGCCGGGTTCCTTCGCGTGAATCAGCCGGACATCTACTCCATTGCGGACCAGATCCGCGAATACCGCCAGAATGGTGTCGTAGGTTTTACGGCGATGCTCGACATGCATGTCCTTGATGTCAGCCGTCGCGATCCAGACAAATTTCTCCGCGCTGGGAAGGAGTTGTTGGGTGACGCGATCGTAAATTTGCTCGTTCAGAAGGAGTTCATGCATGGGCGAGGCGTTAAACGGTTTCGGGCGAGGAAAAGTCCAATGAAATTTTGGGTTTGTTAGTCGATTGTGCCAATCTGGTAACACGGGTTTTTCCAGTAATTGTCAATTGCGATGGGTAATAAACACTTGTTAATCTCTAAACCTCTCGCTAGCGTCATCCTCACACAGCCACCACGCCAAATTCCCTTTTCCCATGCCACCAATGTCCCATGATGCGACTACCCAGTTAGACCAGCTTCGCACCGTAAACCACCACCTCAGAGCGGCGCTGGATCAAGTCGACGAAGCCGTAATAATCATCGGAGCGGAGCCGCTCGAAGCTCCGGGACCACGCATCTTTTTCGCCAATCGCAAAGCTGCGGACCTCACCGGTTACTCGGAAGAGCAGCTTATCGGAGCGCCGATTGGTCGAATCTACGACGGAGAGCGCTTGACCGACCTCCTCGCGAAGCTCCCGATCGTTGCCTCGAAAAAGCGGACCTTTCAGACGGACAAACAGCTCAAGCGGAAAACCGGAGATCCGCTGTTTTGTCGCTGGACGCTCAGCGCGATGAGCAACCAAAGTGGGCAGCCGCTCAACTACACGCTCGCCTTTCGGGAGCTGAAAGATC
>CAYGQD010000274.1:0-8524 GCA_964351855.1 uncultured Verrucomicrobiales bacterium | reverse complement strand
GTCCAAGGGTCACGATTCGGTTCATTGGGATTTTGCAACAGTTGGGTTCTTCGGTGGGGCGACCATCAAAGCTTCGATCTGCCGCGCCAAAAGCCCGGGAGCACCAACCCGAGTCACCATGACATGTGGGCTGGCAGGATCGGCCACCCTACGGGAAAATCTCTGTTTGTCCAATCACCACGCGACCGCCGCGTTCCTCACTGGCCTGGGCCTGCCTTGGGAGATGCACGGGTTCGATCTTCCCCCCTTAGGGGCAGCGCTATCATTACTTTGGCTCCCTACCTCGAAACCATCCCCGCCGTCGCGGCTCCCTAGGAACGGCGCATTTCCGCAAATTGCGTCACGCCAGATGGCCTACTCAAGGCCAACCAGCGATTCTTCGATCTGCTTCCGAAATGGAATCGCGGACTGCGCTCCCCGCTTCTGCGTCGCCAACGCTCCTGCTGCATTCGCGAAACGAACCGCTCGCTCCAGCGGAAGCCCCTCGGCGATCGCAACGGCCAAGGCTCCCGCGAAGCTGTCCCCTGCTCCCACCGTATCGACCGGGGTCACGCTCAAAGCGGGAACCTCCAGAACACGCTCGGCGTCGCGTGCAACCACCAGGGTGGACCGCGCTCCTCGGGTAATGATGAGGGCCTCCACGCCCAGTTCCTTCGCTTTTCCAGTTTCCAGGCCCTCCAACAGCTCCGGCGTCGCGTTCAGAAGCAGCGCCGCTTCCCTTTCATTGACAATCAGATAGTCCGCCAGGATTCCCGCGCTCAGAAACGCCGCGCTCCAGGGTGACGGATTGACCACGATCTTTATCCCTGACGCCCGGGCCATCTCACTGGCCTGAGCCAGCGCTTCCAACGGACACTCCAACTGAATCAGAAGAACGTCGGCCTCTTCAATGGCCGGACGCGATCGTTGGATCATCTCCCCGTTCACCGCACCATTCGCTCCCGGCTCCACCACAATCGTATTTTCCCCGGAAGCTTCCACCACAATGGCAGCCGATCCCGTTGGCAATCCCGGCACCGCCTTGACGCTTTCGACCCCAATGCCTTCCCTGAGCAACGCCTCCAGATAGCGGGCTCCGTGATCGTCGCTCCCAACCGAACCCACGAGTTCCACGGCTCCAGCCGCCCGATGCGCCGCAATGGCCTGGTTTGCCCCTTTTCCACCGAACGTCACTTGCAGTCCCCGACTGGCGACGGTCTCTCCGGGAGCGGGAATCCGCGCTACGAGATAGGTGAAATCGATATTCAGAGAACCAACGACAGCAATCTTTGCTTTCGCGCTCATGAGCCCGATCGCGAGGCTGGCGCGGCAGCGAGCAGGGTGCCCAAGACGGCTTCTAATTTTCCGGGATGCCCCTTGATTCGCACATAGCGATGACGCCGAGCCCATTCAGCAACCCCGGGGGTTGCGAGGTAGAACAGGAGGACCAACGTTAGAGCCATGGCGTTCATGATTCAAGTCGTTTCACATACACATAATAGGCACCGACAAGGGGTTGCCGATTGGCGTCGTCAAACCAGGTATGCAGCCGGGTTCGCCCCTCTTGAAGCTTGACCCGGAAGGTCGCGCTCTTCGCGCCTTCCTTCAGATTGCCGGTCCGCATCGGCCCGGTCCCAAGCTTGATTCTTGCCCGGGTGATCGGCAACGCGACTCCTGGCAATAGCACATCATCCGCCACCTTCGTCGCGTCCATTCCAGCGGAAAGCGGGAGATCAGCTTCTCGCGGCCAGCGTCGCAACTCCATTTCGTATTCCCCTTCTTGAGCAACTTCCAATTCCCACCACCCGTTCTTGAGGTCAGCCCGCCGCACCTGCTTTTGTTGATCGATAAAGACATCGACCCACTCACAAGCCGTCAGCATCACCGGATTTTCCGCCGCGTGACCAATCACAACCGGTTGAAGCTCATTGGCGATCGATTCGACATCTGCCCACCATTGAGCCAGATGATTGCGCATCTTTACGACGATCTTGGGGTGTTGCTCAATCACATTGTTCCGTTGCAGCCGATCCTTGGATAGATCATAGAGTTCTCGATCTTCAAGCAGGCGCCACCGTTTCCATAACACCGCCGCGCCTTCTCTCCGCATCAGGGAAGGACTATCCGGCGATGGATATTCAAAGCCGAACGGCATCCTACTATAGTTGATGACCAGCATCCGGTCATCCGGAACGGCCCTTTCTCCCTTGAGAACAGGAGCCAGATTCATTCCTTCCGTCGGTGTGTCATGTTCAACTCCGGACAAATCCAACAGGCTGGGAAATAAATCCTGAACCTGGGTCAATCCTTCCACGTCTCGCGGCTGGCCCAGACTTCCATCCGGAAAGCGAATGAAGCACGGAACGCGATGTCCGCCTTCCCAGAGCTGCGTTTTCTTGCCCCACATTCCGGCGTTGTAGTAGTCCGCCCCCATCGTACTTCCGTTATCGGTGAGAAAGACGACAATGGTATTGTCCTTGATCGTTTCGTCACTTAGAAACGCATCGAGTTTCCCCATATTATCGTCGATGTTCTTGATCATCGCGAGGAAGTCGATCAGCGCGGTCCGCTTGTCGGACGACATCTTGCGCAGCTTTCCTGCGGCATCCGCCGCGGCTACTTCCTTCGCCATTTCCTGGCGATAGTGATCCGGCAGCCAATACGGTGTATGCGGTGCGTTCGTGGACAAATAGACAAAGAAAGGCTCTTGAGCATTGGCCTGATCTTTCATCCAGGAGATCGCTTCATCAAAGAACACGTCCGTACAGTATCCCTCGTAGGGAATCAGCTTCCCATTCCGCCGATAGGTATCATCAAAATAATCATTGTCCCAAACGTCGGGAACGGAATTGATGTGGCTGGAGGGAAACCAGAGTGTCTCCTGAAAGCCGCGGTCCTCCGGCCGATAGGGATACGTATCGCCCAAATGCCATTTGCCGAAGATCCCCGTCTTGTACCCAGCTCCACCATAGAGATCCGCCAGAGTGGGGAGCCCGGCACGGAGCAGAGTCCGTCCGCTGCTGACATTGATCGCCGCATTCCGCGCCGCGTCCCGCCCGGTCAGCAGCTGTCCCCTTGTCGGCGTGCACATCGGCGCGACATGGAAATCCGTAAACCGCACACTTTCAGAATGCAACCGATCCAGGTGCGGAGTCTTCAGAATGGGGTTTCCATGACAGGAAAGATCACCGTATCCCTGATCATCCGTTATCAGAATGATCACATTGGGCTTCTCAGTTGCTGAGGCTGACAACCCCAGAATCAGAAAGAAAAAAAGGATCGAGCGTTTCATTGGGTTGGAGGCTCAGAGGTCAGTTGCACCAAGGCTTCGCGAACTCGCGACGTCTGGATGTCGTCCATGATGAAAAACTGGTCCCGGCCTATTCTTGCGTCCTTGGACGGGTCGCGTCCCGTCGGCTGAAAAAACGTCACGCCATCCTCACTCATATTCACCTTCCCCCGAGGAGACAACGTAAAGTATCCACGATCCGGATAGACTGCCTGCAATACTGCCGTCAGGTCCCACGTCGGGCGATCGTGCGGATGCTCGGGTGCGTAGGCGAGATAGGATTCTTTGATCGGGTGAGGCCGGGCGTTCTCAAAGTCTTCCATGATACTCTGCCAGGGATAGGCGGCAGCAATCCCAATCTCAAATCCGCTCCAGACCATGGGATTCGGCCACTTCTGCGTCAGGCTCCGAGCCGGAGGAATGTGTTTCCACACGTTATATTCGCGGTAACGGTTGTTATGCCGAATGGTCTGGAAAGATCCTGCCATCACCACCAGAAGCTTCACTTTTTTCTCGGCCAATTCCACCCCGCTCAATGGCGAGATCTCATCCGGGCCGGATTCCAGCAGTGCGGCCAGATTCGTGAAGAACCCCACCTGGGCAATCGTCACCGATTGATCGGGTTGCGCCGCCAGCGTCTTCCGGAGAAGCGTCACTGCGTTCGGCGCATCGTCGCCACTCTTCAGGTCATGCGGATAGTGGTCCGCCAGGCCATTGAATTTTCCAAGCTCCGGAGTTACCCCATCTCGCACCACGCCAATCGGGATGTCCGGACGACCATAAAACGTGTTGACCGCGTCGATATAAGCTGCGGACTTGGGATGATCTTTGGTCGAGGTCACCGCGAGAAGTTCGCACGCACCGCGCCGTTCCAGGGTGTGAATCATGGCCAGTGCCATCGCATCGTCGATGTCGTTGCCCATGTCCGTATCAAAGATCAGCTTCACGGGACGATTCTCCGGACGCTTCATGCTTGCCGGTGGCTGAACCACAAAGTGCACCAGCGCTTCTTGAACCCGCGCGGCTTGAACCGGTGACATGACCAGGAAACGGTCGCGTGTTTCATCGGTCGTTTTCTCCCTCGGAAGCTCTGTTTCGAAACCCTTTCCGTTGCCCCAGCGATTCATGTCCTTCGGGAAAAACTCCGTCACCGCATTCTCAGATACAGTGACACGCCCCGGACCTGACAGATCAAAGTAGCCACGATCCGGGAACACGGAATAGAGCACACTCGTCAGATCCCAGGTCGGACGATTGTGATTGGGTCCACTATGCAGCAGGTAAGCCTCTTTCACCGGATGATGCGCCACATAGTCCAGATCCTTCACGATCGATCGACTCGGAAACGGGGCCGCGAGTCCAATCTCGAATCCACTCCAGATGATCGGCACCTCGCCAGGCCAGTGATCCACCAGGGATCGCATCGCCGGAATGTCCTGCACCACGTTTGCTTCCCGATGCTGTGTCTTATCCACAATGGTTTGGAACGCCCCCGCCATCACGGAGAGGTGATAGACTTTGCGACGCACCAAATCTTTTCCACCATCGGATTCAATCAGCTGTGCGATGTTGGATGCCGTCCCGACCTGAACGATGGCAACGCTTCCGTCTTCAGCCGCCTCCAGCGTTTTCTTGAGCAAGGCCAACGCGTCTTCCGGCTCAGCAGTCACCCCCATGTCATGAGGATAGCGAAATTGATCCCCCACTTTTTCCCGGACGATCTTGAGATAGGGACTCTCCCGCGGTGGTCCTTCCGTCCCGTAACCAATCGGAATATCAGGACGACCGTAAAACGTATTCAAGGCATCGACAAACGCCGGGGCCAGTTCATTCTTCTTGGAGATGGTCACCGCCAGAATCTCACAATGCCTGCGGTCGGCGAGTGAATGGAGCATGGCCAAGGCCAAGGCATCATCCACATCCCCGCTGATATCGGTATCAAAGATAATGGGAACCGGTGAAGCGATAGAAGAATTGGTGGTCCAGGAAATGAGCCCAGCGAGACAGATGAAGGTATAGAATAGGTTTACAGGTTTCATGGTGAATGGGTGTTGTCATCAGTCAACGAACGAAGTAAAGACCTCATCCATCGTTGTTCTGAGAAGGCTCAAGGTGTCCTGGATTCCGGGATCATCCTTTCGCGATACCGCCAGGTTGTCGAATTCTCTTGGGTCCTTGTCGTGATCATAGAGTTCCTCTTCCCCGGTTGCATATCGGATGTAACGCCAGCCTTTGATTCGTAGCGCATGATGATCGACAAACGTCGTCAGCACCGGGTGAGACCATTCCTCATCTGGATTCTCCAGGACCGGTCGGAGTGAATATCCCTCCAACTTGTGCGGAGGTTCCGCTCCGGCGTAGTCCATCACCGTGGGATAGATATTCAGTAGATCAACCGGGTGATCGTAGCGGACGCCTTGGGGAATTCCCGGGCCGACAATAATCAAAGGCACCCGGGTGGTTTGCTCCCACAGCGCAGCCTTCCCCCAATGCCGCTTCTCTCCCAGGTGCCAGCCATGGTCGGAGAACAGAATTATATAAGTGTTCTCGCGATGAGGGCTCTTCTCAAGCGCATCCAGAACACGCCCTAACTTGTGATCCATGGCTGACGTCGATGCCAGATAAGCCTGCATCACATCCATCCACTTCCCGCTCTCCTCCGCCCAATCCTGGCTGAAGAGACCGGGTGCTTCAATGTCCTGTTCCCGGCGCTCCCGTTTTCCCAAGTAGACCAGGTCTTCAGTATCCCCTTCTCGGTATCCCGGCGGCGCCTGAACGTTCTCTTTTGGATGCACCTTAAACCACTTCTCCGCAGCATAGAGTGGCGTGTGAGGGCGGAAAAAACCACAGCCCAGGAAGAATGGTCGATCGTGTTGATCCTGAAGCACCGCGATGGTCCGATCCGCAATCACCGGGTCAAAGCTCGGCGCGCGTTTGTCTCCTCCATCCGGAATTCCCCAATCCGTCAACCGGTCGCCCTCCGGATAGTTCAGTTTAGGATTCCGGATCGGGCCGTAGCCAAAGGAATTGTAACGCTGCCATTCTCCTTCCGAACGGTTGCCATGCCCCAGGTGGAGCAACTTCCCAAATCCCATCGTGGCATATCCAGACGCCGCCAGCGCCTGCGGCAGCGTCGCGATATTTGCGAATTCAGGCCGATCGCGAAACCAACCTGACGGATTCGCAGTCACTCCGGTTGTGGTGGGTCGCAAGCCGGTCCAAATACTGGCGCGAGACGAATTACAGACCGGGGAATTGCAATAGGCCCGGGTGAACAGCACACCCTCTTTGGCCAAGCGATCCAGATTCGGCGTCGAAGCATTGGGATGTCCCTCCAGGCACCCTACATAATCATTGAGATCATCGATGGCGATCAGCAGAAAATTGGGCCTTTCAGCCGTCCACCCGCAACTGATGAGATAGAGACCAAAAATGATCCTGAATGTCGATTTCATGGCTTGTCTTTGGATTGCCGCAAACGGCGCTGAATTTTAGGAATCACGTCACCGCGAAAAGCATCCAGCGTCACCGCAATGATAATCACGATTCCGGTGATCATATGCTTGGCGAATTCCTGCGCGCCAATTTGGGCCAACCCCGCGTCCAGGGTCAGGATAATGAGCACGCCGATGAAACTATTCACCACGGAACCACGCCCGCCCATCAGGCTGGTGCCTCCAATCACGACCGCTGCAATCGCGGAGAGTTCCAACCCGTTGCCCGCATCCGCGTTGACAGCCCCTAGCCGCGCCGCGAAAAACACCGATGCCAACCCCGTGAGCAATCCGCAAACCACGAATACCAGGATCTTCTTCCACGCTGTCGGAACACCGGCCAACCGAACTGCATTCTCATTGGTGCCGATCGAAACCAGATACCTGCCATAGACCGATTTTGAGAGCGCAAATTGCCCCAACGCCACCACTACCAGTGCAACGAGAAAGGAAACCGGAACGCCCAAGACCGGCTCGATCAATGGCTCCAATTTCATCCCCACCGTAACCGTTTGGGAATGGGTCACCAGCATCGCCAGGCCAAACGCGATCTTTAATGTGCCTAGGGAAACGATGAAGGATGGAATGCGCAATAGCACACTGACCGCGCCATTGAAAAGTCCCGCCAATCCCCCCGTCAAGACCGCCAACAGGATCGCCAGCGGCAAGGGACACCCCCAATTCGCTAACGCCACGCAGAGGACGGAACCCGATAGCGCCAAGACGGACCCCACGGACAAATCAATTCCCGCGATGATCAGCACCAGCGTCATACCCGTGCAGATGATCGCCAAGGGCGGCACCTGGCCGGCAATCGTCTTCAGAGTCCGGCCCGTGAGAAAGTTGTCGCTCATCGCCCCAAACAGCAACACCAGCAACAGCCAGATCACGAACAAGGGCGCGTAGTCCGCCGCCATCCGTTTCCAGTTCATGCCGCGACCTCCTCTCGTTCCTGGTATCCTTTGAAGGAAGCTGCGGTGATCGATTCCTGGGTCCAACTTTCCGGGAAAAACTCGCCCGTGATCCTGCCATTGGACATCACGATGATCCGGTGGCTGATGCTCATCAGTTCCCGAAGATCGCTCGAAACGACGATGATCGTTTTCCCGTCTTCCGCAAGTTGATCCAGCAACTCATAGATCGTCTCCTTCGCGGCAACGTCGATTCCACGAGTTGGTTCATCAAACAGCAGCACCTCACAATCGCACAAGAGCCATCTGGCAATGACGATCTTTTGCTGATTGCCGCCGCTCAATTCCGCAACCCCCTGCTCCAACGAATCGCGTTTCACCGCTAACCGATCACAGGCTTCCTCGGCAGCTTCGGTTTCCGCTTCATGGTTCAAAATCCCGCGCCGAGCGTGACGCTGAACCGTGGAAAGCGTGGCATTCGCACAAACGGACTTGCTCAGCAGCAGACCGTCCTCTTTGCGATCTTCCGGGATCAGCGCGATTCCTGCCCGCACCGCATCCGCCGGGGATTTCACCAGCAGCGGTTCTTCACGTCCACCCAACCTGACTTCACCCGCATCCAATGGGTCCGCTCCAAAAATGGCCCGCAAGGTTTCCGTCCGCCCGGAACCAATCAATCCCGCGATTCCCAAAATTTCGCCACGACGCGCTGCAAAACTGACGCCCCGAACCGCATCTCCCGCGCGAAGCCCAGTCACCGTCAATCCCACGTCTCCCTGGCGCTTCCGGTTCACGGGCGCGGTGCGTTCCGCGATTTCGTTGCCCGCCATTTCTCGCATCAGTTGCGAAAC
>CAYGQD010000273.1:0-8526 GCA_964351855.1 uncultured Verrucomicrobiales bacterium | reverse complement strand
TTGGCCGAATCCCCGATTTTCGGAGCCGGGCGGGCGAAGTTCGACAGGCTCCTAGGGTTTCGCCTCTGGGAGGACCAGGAGGATTTCTACCCAACTGCTCCGGGCGATGTTAACGCCGCGGACGACTTCCGCGCGATGTCCTTCAAGATTCACGATGCTGCGAACCTCCGCTTCCAGATCGAGGGAGGGTTGGGTTGGCCAGGATCCAGTTCGGACGAAGCTTTTGAGGCTGTCATCCAGTTTCCACTCTCGCAGGAGAAAGACGCCGGTTCGGCTTTCGGGACGTTGATCGAGCCATTTCGTGGCGGTGACGAGGGTTTTTGAGCCGCTGCGCATTTCCCAGGATTGGCCGGCGTAGTAGACCAGGCTGGGTTCCGTGTAGGTCCAGGCCCGGTAGGCGCGGTCGGGTTCCCTCGTGTCTCCCCACAGCTCCGTCATCGCGATGACGGGATGGTTTTCGCGAAGCGTTTTCGTCATCACCGGGACGAGGGCGATTCCGATGGCAAATGTGGCCACGATCAGAGCCAGCTTCCTGGTTCGCATCGCCACCGCCGCCAAGGCCATCGCCAGAAAAATGCCTCCTCCCGCCAGGAAAACCACCTTGAGAGGAGCGATCGGCCCCGAAAAATCGATGGAAAGAACCGCCCCGATCGCCAGCAATCCGGGCAATCCAATCAGAGCGACGACCGACCAGAACCAGCTTCGCGAAAGCCCCCAAACAAAGGCCCCGAGGCCCAAAATTCCCAGAGTGGCTAAGGGTGCCCCATGCTTCCCGGTCTCGATCATTTGAGGCAGAAGGAGCCAAATCAGGGGTGCCGAAATCAGGGTCCAGACTCCGAGTCGGCTCAAACCCCAGTTCACCCGGACCGAAGCGTTGGCCGGTTTCGGGAGTTCACCGAATCGCATCAGTAAGAGAAAGAAGGCGGGGAATCCCGGCAAGACATAGTGGGGCAGTTGGGTAGAATAGGGAGTGAAGATGACGAAGGGCGCGAGGAAGACTCCCATCAGGATCGCCACGCCGAGCGAGCGCCGGTCATCGCCCCGAAAGGCGACCGGGAAGAACGCGCTCCAGGGAAGCAGGCTCAAAAATGCCGTCACCAAGTAGTAACCGATCACCGGAATGCGACCATTCAGCGCTCCGGTGCCGCGCTCCACCACATGGGTGCCGATTCCGACTTCCCAAAACGCTCCCTTGGTGGCGATCAAGGCGGGAATTCCCCAGAGCGCCACACCGGCGAGAATGATCCCGATGAGCGGAGCCAGCTGCAGGCGCTTCCAGGGAATCGATGATCGGAAAATGACAAATCGCGCCAAAATCAGCCCCAAGAGCGGGACGAACAGCGCGATCGGTCCCTTCGCGAGGAAGCCGAGGATTTGTCCCCCGGCCAGGACCCAAAACCAGGGCCCGAACTTCGCCGGTTCGTCTTCCGGAACCAGCAACTGGCAAATCGCCCACAGACTGAGGACGATTCCCAGAATCATCGGCATGTCCGCGACACACAGGCGGCTATGAATCATGACCTGAAGGCACGTGAGCCAGGAAACGGCGGCCAAAAACCCCGCGCTTCGCGAAAACAAAAAACGCCCCAGCTTCTGAATCACCAGAGCGATCCACCACGCGGCGATGACCGAATGCAACCGTGCCGAAAACTCAGATTTGCCAAAGAGCGCGTAGTTTGCCCGCATCCACCAGTAGGAAAGCACCGGTTTATCAAAGCGGTATTCGTCGTTGAAATAGGGAATGAGCCAGTCTCCTCGCTCGATCATTTCCCGGGTCGCTTGAGCGAAGCGGGGCTCGTCCCGATCCATCAGCGGGAGCGATGCTGTTCCCGGCAGAAAAAGCGCCATGGCCAAGGCGAAGAGGAGCAGTTGATTGGGCCAACCCTGGAGATACCAGGATCTGGGGAGCGAAAGGTTCGTCATAGAAGAGGCCGAAAATCGGGGAAGAGTTGGAGAACTCGCTTCTGACCCAAACTTCCAGCCTGCGCAACTGGCGCGTTCGGTCAAAAAAGAGCGATTTCTCCGAGAAATATGCCGCTGTGTAACGAATTTGGCACAGAAGCGGTTAGCAATTGAGGAACACGGTGCCAGGACTAACCTAGGCTGCCCTGTCCCGTCCTAAAATCTGTAAGCACAGCTATGCCTGCTGGAACGCGCTACCAAATCATCCAGGAAATCGGTCGAGGGGGAGTCGGAGTTCTCTACCTCGCGATTGATCAGAATCTTCAACGTGTCGTCGCCTTGAAACGGGTGCGGGGAGAGTCGTCGGCGAAGTTCGATGACGAACACGAAGACAAACTGGTCCGGGAAGCGCGAGCGCTCTCCTCCCTCCAGCATCCCCACGTGGTATCGGTCTATGATGTTGGAGTCGATGAAGAGGGAGTGTTTGTGGTGATGGAATATGTCCACGGGGAATCGCTGGACCAGGCCGTGGCTCGCGTCGCCTTGACGGTGGACGATTTGAAGACGGTGGTGAATCACACGTTACAGGGAATGGCGAGCGCTCACGATCGTGGGCTCATTCACCGCGATATGAAGCCGGCGAATTTGATGGTCGACTGGCGAGATGAGTCGAATTTCACCATCAAGCTGGTCGACTTCGGGCTGGTGCGCTTTGTCGAAATGCCGACGATGCAGACCGCGTCCCAAGCCAACGCGATCATGGGCACGGTGTATTTCATGGCACCGGAACAGTTCGAGCTAAAGACGGTGGATGAACGGACTGACCTCTATTCGCTGGGCTGTGTCTGTTACTACTGCCTAACGCGAAAGTTCCCGTTCGAGGGAGAATCGACCGCGCAAGTCATGTCGTCTCATTTGGCAGGGCGTTTTGTCCCGCTGGCGGAACGCCGTCCCGATCTCCCTCCGGAGGTCGTACAATGGGTCGAACGCCTCATGGCGCAGGATCCGGCAGATCGGCCTCGCGATTCCCGGGAAGCTCTGGCCTTGTTTCCGAGCCACGCCACTCCGGTCGAAGGAGTCACTCCTCCCGCCTATGTCGATAAGCTGACAGCCCCGCCGAAGAAGGAAGACCCCTCGCTCGCGCTAACGCTTCCCATCACCAAAACAGGACAGCCGGTCACCAAATCCACCTCGCGACCGTCCAGCTCGAGTTCCAGTCTCATTACCACTTCCCAGAGTGCCTCAACTTCGCCCGTGACGGAGTCGGTTTCCGGGCAGCGCCACGGTGGATTGGCTGCGGCGACGGTCTTTCTGGGATTTCTTGTCCTCGCCGGAGTCGGCGCGGTTTGGTATTTGAAGCCTTGGGAAGCGGCTCCCCTTTCCGAAAACCAGCAGCAGGCCAGCGAAGAGCTCCAACGCATGCTGGGTGATGTCATTTCTCAAGAAACCCAGCTCCTCAATCAATCGAAATACTGATCTGAACATGGAAAAGGTTTCTACATGGACCATCGCAGTCCTCATTCTCTGGCTCGGCAACGTCTTGGCGGACGACGAATTTCTTGTCAAACGGATGGAGAATCGCCTGGGAGATCTGGTGAAGCTGAAGCTCCGGAAGATGGTCTTCGAAGGTGAAGACGGATTTCTGGCGGTCACCGCGAATGCTGAGTTGGATACGAAGGCGGCCACTCTGGTCGAAGCCGAAAATCAGGATCGGAAGCAGCTTTACGGCGCGATTGGGGCCCGGGTCCAACCGCCCTTGAGCGCGGAAGAAGTCGGAGAACTGCGGGCAACCATTTGGGAGCCGGAAGCGCCGCCCGCCGCACCGCTGGTCAGTCAATCGACGGAATTTGCGATGCACGGTTCCAACACCATCGGCGCTTACTTGGGTCCTGCGCTGGTGGCGGGATGGCTGAAGTCACGCGGCGCCAAGGAACTGGTTCGCGTTCAAGGAGATTCGCTCGTCGAATGCACGCTTCATGCGGAACTGCCTCAAGGGGCGAGTCAGGTTTTCGTGGCGGGACACGGTTCTGGCACGGCTTACCCGGCATTGGTTCGCGGCGAGGCGCAGGTCGGAATGTCCTCCCGCCCCATTAAAGAGAAGGAAGCGGAGCTCTTGAAGGAATTGGGCGAAATGCAGAGTCCGGATTGCGAATTTGTCATCGCCTTGGATGCCTTGCCGATTCTGGTTCATCCGCAAAACCCGGTGGAATCCCTCTCCGTTCAGCAGGTTCGCGACATTTTTTCCGGGAAGATCGACAACTGGTCCCGGGTCGGTGGGACGCCCGGACCGATCAATCGCTACAGCCGCGACGAAAAGTCGGGAACGCGAGACACCTTTGATTCCTTGGTGATGGGCGGGGACTCGCTCGCGCCGGGAACCCTGGAGTTTGAGGACAATGCCGCGCTATCGGACTCGGTTGCCGATGATCCGAGCGGGATCGGCTACACCGGCATCGCCTATGTCCGTCGTTGTAAAGTGCTGGCCATCTCCGCCGGGGCGGGGCTGAAACCGCTCTATCCCACCCGTCAGAATGTGGCTACGGAGCAGTATGCCATTTCCCGACGCCTCTACCTCTATTCGCCGATTGAGCGACCGGAACGCGTCGCCGATTTCTTGAGTTGGGTGGTTTCCGATCCCGGACAAGCTGTCGTGGAGCAAACCGGATTCATCCCCCTGAGCATCGTTACCAGCAGCGAGCCCGGCCAACGTGTCGTGACCGGAGTCCGTGAATTCGATGACATCACTGCCAAGACCGAGCGCATTCCGGTCGTCTTCCGATTCCGACCGGGTAGCCTGGAGCTGGACAGCAAATCCAAGACCGATTTGAGCCGCCTGGTCGAGTTCATCAAAAGCGATGAGGAGCGTCAAAAACAGGACTTGGTCTTGGTCGGTTTTTCGGATGAATCGGCCAGCGCCGAACCTCCGGCGAAGAGCGTGGAACGCTCTAAGCAGCGCGCCCGGGCCGTGGCCAGTTTGTTGGCGGAAGAAGGGTTGGAATCCAAAGTGGTGACCGGAGTTGGATCCGCGTTGCCGATCGCGGATAACGCGACCGAACAGGGCCGACAGAAAAATCGCCGGGTTGAGGTCTACTTGGCAGATAGTTTGCTTTAAACGTGGTCCGATGCCGAGTAACCGATCTCTCAGGGTTTGCTGTAGGAAGGGGTTGAACCGCTCTTGGTAAGTTATCGCGCGTGACCATCAGTTCTCAGCTTCTTCGCAGCCACCTGGGAGTCCTTCGGATCGGACTCCTGATTCTTTTTGGTGGCCTGATTCTTCTCCGGGCCGTGGAACTGCGGCTCAATCTCATTGAATCCCTTCAGTTTGCCGCAGATTTAGCTACCCGAGATACCAGGTTATTCGAGCCGGGAAATCTTGAGCGTAATTTTGGCGGCCGCGCCATCGTCACGGACGCGATTCTGTTCGATGCGGCTGGGAAGGTTCACTCCCGGTATCCGGCGGAAACGTCGGTCGCCTCCGATTCTGTGGGAGGTTGGCAGGCATTTTGGCAGGACGTGGCGACTCCCACGATTCGCTCATCGATCGTCTCCCAGGGGCAACCCGCCGGGGAACTCCATCTCCGCACCTCGATCCATCACATCGGTTGGCAACTCGCGATCTCCGCAGGCATCTTTATCGGGCTCAGTCTCATCGCGATGGGAATTGCCGTGGTCGCGGCCAAGCGTGCGGTCGTCCCCATGTTGAAACCGATTCAGCGACTGGCGAATGCGGCTCTGAAAGTGGGGATTCGGCAGGATTACAGCGTTCGTGTCACGATGGAAGGAGATAATGAATGGGCGCAATTGGCCCAATCCTTCAACGCCATGCTCACCAAGATCGAGAGCCAAACGCGAAAGGCCCGAGAAGCCGCCGAACGCTTTGACCTCGCCGTGACGGGCTCGGCTGCGGGGATCTGGGATTGGGATTTACAGAGGGATCAGCTCTTTCTCAGTGATCGGTTTAAAGAGCTGCTCGGCTTTGCTCCGGAAGAACTTCCGAACACCTTCGCTGCTTGGGAGGAACTCCAGGTGATCGAGGAAGGTTCCGAAAAATCCTCGATTCGCGCCGCCTTGAGCGAGCATGCCTTGGCCAATCTGGATGTTTTCATGCAGCAGGCTCAGTTTCGGACGAAGAACGGAGAGACCCACTGGTTTGAAATTCGAGGTTGCGCGTTTCGTCACTCCCTGGATGTCGCTCCGCACCGCATGGCGGGCTCCATCACCGATATTCAAGAAGCGAAGCTGGCGGAAGAACGCCTCCGGCGCACCCTTGATGAGTTGCAAGAATTTGCCTACATCGCTTCCCATGATTTACGGGAGCCTCTGCGCACCGTTTCCAGCTACGTTTCTCTGTTGCGACGACGCTACGCCGACCAATTGGGCGATGACGCCAATGAGTTCATCGACTTTGCCGTGGAGGGGGCCAAGCGCATGCAGGCATTGATCGATGATCTCCTGGCCTATTCTCAAGCGGGAGCCAGCGAGAAAAGCCTCGCCGAAGTGGAGTCCCAAGCCGCCTTTGAGGATGCCAGGTCGAACCTTGCCAGTGCCATTGAAGCGAAATCGGCCCGTATTGAGGTGGAACCACTTCCCCGGGTCGTTGCTGAAAAGACCCAACTCACCCAGGTCTTCCAGAACCTGCTTGCCAACGCGATCAAGTTTTCCAACGGCTCCGCTCCTCAAATCACGGTTGGTGTGAGCGAGATAGACGGAAAGTGGCGGTTCCAGGTGAAGGACAACGGAATCGGGATTTCGGAAGCACATCACCGACGGATCTTCAAGATTTTCCGGCGGCTCCACCTGAAGGAGGACTATGAGGGAACCGGAATCGGCTTGGCCGTCAGCCAGAAGATCATCGAACGCCACGGCGGCCGAATCTGGGTCGAATCCGTCGAGAACGAAGGCTCGACATTCTATTTCACGTTGGAAAAAGCAGAAGGGGAGGGAAGGGATTCATCTTCCGACGAAAGTACGGTTCTCCCGGTAGTAGCCGAAACCGATTGAGGGAACCACGATCAAATATCGTCTTTCACCTTGAGTCTCCCCCGAGATCCTGACAAACTAGCGTAGCTAAACCATACTCATGCCTAGAAGATTTGTATTCGCGTTCCTTTCGGTTCTCCTTGGTCAGTCCGTGATGGCCCTGGAACTTCCCAGCTTCGGTGGAGAAGGCCCGGTGGGTGAACATATCGTCGTCAGTGGAGGTCCCGCCTCCCGCGAGTGGGAGGATTTGCGGGAAGAACGGGCGCAACACGACCGCTGGTGGGGAAACTTCGTTCGTGCTGGGCGCATGAAGATGGAAGCGCTGCGGAAAGAAGAAGGAATGGATGCGCAGATCACCTGGCTGGTTTTCAAGCCCGCCTATGAACATCGCAGCATTGAAGACGGCGAAGATCGCGTCGCTCAGGTCATCTCGGTTCGCGATAAGGAAACGGTTCGCTGCAAGCTGATTTGGTTCACGAAAACCGAGCAATTGATCGACTACCTCAATCATGGGGGACACGGGATCGATCGAAATCGCATGAAGATCGCCAGCTTTGACTACTTTGGCCATTCCAATAAATACTGCTTCACGTTCGACTACAGCGGAGCTGTCTCTGGAGCTTCGAAAGTCTTTCTTCACGTGGATGATTTGAAGAATATCAATCGGGGCATCTTTGCTCGCGGGGCCGAGGTGAAGTCCTGGGGCTGCCATTCAGCCGAAGCGTTTACCCTGGCGTGGCGCCGGGCTACCGGCGTCCGCATGAAAGGAGCCATTGGGAAAACTGACTACTCGGATATGTGGCGTGGAACCATGCCCGTGATTTCCACTCCGGGCGGCAAATGGTCCTACTAGCAAGGCAGGTCAATCTGGTGGCGTTACCGCATGAGCCGGTGATCCACGAAAGGAGATCATCGGATGGTGGGATCGAGCAAGTCTCATTCTGAATCGGAATCCCGCAAACTCACGGAGGAATGGAACCAAAGTTCGGGCTGCGCTCCTTTTGAGTTGAGAAGTTCTCGGGCGCACTTCTCCGGGGTATTCGCTGCACGCCTCCCGCAGCTTCCAGCACGCCTCCTGCTTGATAGGAAAGCTGCTCATCAGATCCATTCACCCAAAGGGTGCGGCGCTACTCCCATGGCTCCACGGTCTGGGCCGAGCGTTCCCGCGTCGCAAGCCGAATTACTTACAAGAAAATCGCAGATGGCTGGAATCCTGGGCGGCGGACGCTGACAAAGAAAAACCGCATGGAGAATGCGGTTTTGGAAGTGAAGCGGATGGGTTGGCAGGGTGCCTCACACCTCCACGAGGGGAAAAGTTTAAAAAACTTTGCCAAAAGGGTTGCGCCAAAATGAAAGGGCGCTATAAGTTCTCTCCCCGGCCGGAAACGCTGGGACGCCTGAAAGGGTAAGCGAGTCGATCGCAACACAAAAGTGTGATCGGCTTTTTTATCCCCTAGGCACAACGATCTTTAACAAGTTAGACTGGCTTAATTGAGAAGCTTAAAGGCATTTCAACAAAGCAGTCGGAAGAAGGAAAGACTAAATTGTGCGCTATGTGCGAGAAATTTCTCGTTCAATTTTTTAAATTCTTCGGAGAGTTTGATTCTGGCTCAGAACGAACGCTGGCGGCGTGGATAAGACATG
>CAYGQD010000272.1:0-8644 GCA_964351855.1 uncultured Verrucomicrobiales bacterium | reverse complement strand
GTAGCCGGGGCGTCGTCGAGAAACGAGCCGAAAGAGCCAGAGCAAGAAGCTGGTCGAGCCACGAAAGTGTTTGAAGTCCAAGCTGATACGATAGCGGAAGCGGGTGCCCCGAGGGTAGAGCGATTTATAGCGTTTTTTCGCCGCTTTCAGCTGTTTGCGCAGCTTCTTCGATTCCGGCTGGAAGAAGTATTCCCGGGCCAGCGCGAGAATGCGGAAGGTTTCCAGCATGTAATCGATGTCTTCGCGGGGGAGACCGGCTTGATCGGCCAGATCTTGCATCCGTTGAATCTGGCGGAGGGCATTGTGCCCTTCACGAATCGCTTGATCGTGGTCTCGGGCGAAATGGCGGAAGACTTTGCGGATGGAGTGGTTCACGAAAATCGTGTTCCAATAGACTCCCAACATCGGAGGAAGCCGCACTCGCATGAAGAAAAAGCTGAGCCGGGCGTAGTCCGGAAAGTAGAGCAGTTCCTTGACCACTTCGTCGCTGAGCCGGAGGAGCTCGAGCATCGCTTCTTTGTCCTTGGCTCCAATCGCAGTGGCGCATTCACTGACGGCATGTTCCACCAAATCCCCGTGTTTGAAGATCCTCAGGGTGACGTCGGTATTGATCTCGGTCCAAATTGCCCCGTCATCGAGAAAGGCGAGGCGCCGAAAAGGGAGCCAGCCGCCGGTTTGGCACCAGACAGAGATGCCGACGACATTCTTTGCTTCCGCTAATTCGGTGGCGTAGCGCTCGTAATCCAGACCGACAAAGGAGGGGAACTCGCCGCAACCTTCGTATTCCCGCCGGGTCTGCAGCTCGACAATTTTGGGGATATCTGTGCCGAAGAAGTTTCGATTGAGAGGCAAGTAACGGAAGAAATCCGATTCGCCATATTTCATGGAAAGAATCAGGGCCGGGCTTTCGATTCCTTTGACGGCTCGGGCCAGGGTGCGCCGATGCCACATCAAATCTCCGATGCTGTAGGCACCCACGGTCCAGGTGCGAAAAATCAGTTTCCGCTCGTGTTCTTCGAAAACGGGCAGCAATTCGGAGAGCAGGTGCCGAACTTGCGCGGCGGTCCGCAAGACCAGCTCACTGTGGAAATCGCCGCGCACGTCCAGTCCGTCACTTTCACCGATTCGCAGGATCAGTCCGGAAACCATCGGGAAATCGACGAAGAATGATCGAACGAGTTCCTTGAGGAAGTCCGTCGCCGCTTCCGGTTCCAGGCCGATCTTTTCTTGGATGGCGGGGGTGTAGGAGAGGACGTCTTGGGTCAAATAGATCTGGAGTCCTTCCTCCGTGAGAATCTCGAAGAGGATGCGGAACTCCTCGCGGAAGCGTTGGATTTTGGCACGGATCTCCGGCTCGTAGAATTCGTGATCCGCCAAATGAATCATGTCGTCCAGCGATACCGCATTGTAACCCACGGCGGCGACGCGCTTGGCGAAAACGCGCATGTCCTCGCGAATCCGGGGCCATTGGGCCTCCGCCTCCTCGCCCTCGAGCGCCAGATGGTCGAAGGGAATTTTGGACCAGTTGATTCGAGTCAGGGAATAGTTCCGAAAAAAAGGACCGATGGCGTCGATCAGGAAAAGCTCCATTGGCGCAAATCGATAGGATCATGCGTTGCAAAGTCAATCGATCTACCTCAAAGAGTGGAGGATGAAAAAAGCCCCACTTTTCATGATCGTTGGCAGCCTTTTCGGGCTCCTTGCTCCCATCTCCGCCACGGAATTCGCGATGAAAGAGAGCGAGGACGGCATCGAGATCACGATCGACGGTGAGTTCTTTACGAAATACCATTTCGGGAAAGACAGCGGAAAACCCTATCTCTGGCCGATCATCGGACCGACCGGAAAAGAGATGACTCGGGCCTATCCGATGAAGGATGTGGAAGGGGAACGGCAGGATCATCCCCATCACCGTTCTCTCTGGTTTGGCCTGCAAGAGGTCAACGGATTCGACACCTGGCATGAACGGCTGACCCTGGAAGAACGCTTCGCGAAGAAGCCGGAGGGCTTGGAGGCAGGCCTGGCCAAACTCGGCATTACCCACCATTCGGAAGTGTTGGAAGCTTCGACGAAGGATGGGACGGCGATCTTGAAAGTGGCTAACGACTACATTGGCGGGGACGGAAAAACGATGATGAGCGATGTTCGGCAGTTCGTTTTTTCGGTGGACTCGGAAACCGAATCGCGAGTGCTCGATGTGACCTTGACGTTCACGGGCGGGAAAGGCGGCGTCACCTTAGGCGATGCCAAGGATTCAGGTTTCAATGTCCGGGTCGCTCACAGCATCAGCGCGGATGCGGGAGAAGGCGGAACCATTGTCAACAGCGCGGGAGATCGGGATAAAGATGCGTGGGGGAAACGCGCGGAATGGTGCGATTTCAACGGTCCGGTGGACGGCGATCACGTTGGAATCGCAATGCTGGATCATCCCGGCAATTTTCGCCATCCCGTTCCCTGGCATGTTCGCACCTACGGGCTGTTTACCGCGAATCCGTTTGGGATGAAGAGTGTGGCGAAACTCGAAGACGGGACGGTGGAATTAGCGGAGGGGGAAACCTTGAGCCTCCGTTATCGGGTGATTTTTCACCAAGGCGACGAGAAGGACGCGAAGATCGCTGAAGCATTCGAGGCCTTCGCTGCTGAGTAGCTGATCGCCGATGTTAATCCGACTCCGGGTTGAGAAGGCCGTTGATGACGTTTTTCAGTTCGGTGCCGATTCCCGGGGTAAATCCTGTCTGCACCCAGACGACCATCCCGGTTTCATCGACGATCACGGTGTGGGGAATTCCTTCGATTCCGTAGGCTTTTCCCACATTTTCGCGCGTGTCCAAGGCGACATCGAAGTCCCAGCCGTGGCGCTTCATGAAGGGTTCCACGATGGCGCTAGGTTCTGCCTGGTTGATCGCCACGAAGCGAACTTTGTCCGAGTTGATTTCTTCCAACGCATCCAGATACTCGGGAAAGGCGGCTAAACAAGGCCCGCACCAAGTCGCCCAAAACTCCAAGACTACGATTTTACCCCGATTGTTGCTCAGTTTGAAACGCTCCCCGGAAACCAGCGGCAAGCTAACTTCGGGAGCTTCCTGGCCGATCCAGTTGGAGTCGGAACCCGGAGAGCCGGGCTTCGGGATTGAAGGCTCCACCGGTTCTTTCCGCTGCCAGTCTGCATAAACCAGGTTCTCGGGAATGGGAGGCGCTTCGCCCAAATGAATTTGCCGGATGGCGGCGACGGGAAGCTCACAGCGTCCCAGGCTGGGCGATGTCCCTGCCAAAATGGTTGCACTCATCGTTGTGGGGATGAGGCGAATCACGGCTCCGTCATTGAGAACGACGCGAGCTTCCAGAGGATCATGCACGGCGCTATCTTCGCTCGTTTCCAGGGAAACCAGCCCAGCAACTCGCGAGCGAGAAAACTGCAACTCCTGCAAGCGCGAAGCGAATTCGACTTCATCATCGCTGGCATGTCTGAGCTTGCCGCGCAGCAAATCCCCGTTGGGAGCAATCAAGACATGGGTATCCGGGTTATCACGGCGAAAGCGGGGCGTCGCCAAGACGTGTTGCCTGGCATTATCATCGACGCGAAGGGGAGCGAGCAAGCCGGTGCTGCTTCGCACTTCAAAGTTGTTGATCGTGACGCTGCTCAGCTTGGCTCCTTCTTCGAACCAGGGGCCGCCACTGCGGATGCGGAGACCGTTTCCAAGGCGCTTTTTGGCTTCTAAACTCAGGTTGACCAACTGCTTGTCGTTGACCCAAACGTAGACGCGGTCCTCGGTTGCCCGAATTCTGACCTGAGCGAATCCGTTTTCGATGTTGATGTCATCACCGCCCAAATTGTTCCCCAAGGCAGGTTCCATCCCGGCGACCCAAAGGCGATTGCTCCAACAGCTGAAGCTGATATCCAGAGGTGCAGGAGATTCGAGGGATTCCTGAGCAAATAAGCTCAGGGTGACCCCTCCTTGTTCCGATTTGAGCCACTTCAAATCAAAGACGATTTCGTCAGCTCGCAAAATGGAGGGATGTGCGATGCCGCCTCCATCGAGAACAACGCGTTCTGGTTCACGGATCGCCTTCCCTTGATCGATAGGCATCTTCGTCCAAGCGCGATCTTTAAACCCGGAAAGCTGCAATCGTCCCTCCCGAAACTCCACCGCACGGATTTGATCTGCGGACAGGCTTTCGATTTTGGAGAGCGAACTGGTGATTTCGACCGTCTCCGGGGACATTGCTGTAACCCGACAGGAAATGATTTCGCCGCTGTTCAGAAACACCCGATCCCCGTCCAGATTCCCGATCGAATGGGTCCGAGTGCGCAGCATGCGCGCGGATACCCCGGCTTTGAGGGCGACGGGTTCGACCGCACCCAATGGCCGCCATCGAATCGGCGCTTCGACGGTTCCTCCGGCGATCGTTCCATGCAGGACCTTCTCTTCCGTGTGAAGCTCATCCGTCGTGTCGAAGGGCGCAATCGAGTCCTGTTGGCGAAATCGCAGCTCTCTCGCTTCGGCCAAGGTGGAAGGAATGGGCGTGTCTGAGTAAGGGGAACTGAGGAGAACCTTTCCGGCTTCAATCCCCGCCAGTGTCCCGGAGATCAACGAGCCATCGGCAAAGGTGAGTTCCACCGGCTGAGATTCCTGGGTCGCCGCCGGAGGATTACGAAAGTGAATCGTGTCAATGCGCTCCAGGGGAACCCGCTGTCCTCCCAGGAGGGTGATGCTGCCGTTTTCAGCCGTGAGTCCGGTGACCTCGCCATAGGCAAATTCGCCGTCCAAAAGCCGAACATGACCTTCACCGCCGCGAACTTTCACCGGAGGACGGCCATTCCATTTCGAGATACGCAGCTTCCCAAGCTCCATGTCGATCCCCTTGTTGAGGAGATAGAATGCATCGTTTTTCGTGCGAGCATTCACATCGACCGGAGCGGGCAAACGGGCCAACTGAGTTCCATCGCCAGAGTGAATCAACATTTCTCCGGCGCGGCGATCCCAGAACACGCGGAGATGAACGGAGCGCTGGTCGGGGCCGAGAGTCAAGACCGGAGAGAAATCCGTGCCCCGGGTTACCACCAGTTCGTCATCCCAAGTTTCCAAGCGAACGGTCGACTCCAAGCGTTGATCGAGGGCGATGGAAAACTGAGGGCGTTCACTGGAACGGAGCATGATTTCCACTTCCACCTTCTCAGGGTAGGGCAAGAGGCGAAACAGCTCTGACCGCCAACGCGGTGTGTAGAGGCCACCACCGGGACGCATTCCCCAATAGTTGACGCTGGTTCGCCGATTGTTCACGCTCCATCCTTCTCGTCCGTTGGGACCCAGAAAAATCAGGGAAGGATGGTTAAGGCGGCGCAGGTGAATGACGTCCGTGCGCTTCAGCCGGACTAGGCCATGGCGCGCGCTCTGTAGGGTGATCCATGATTCGTCGAGATCGGCCAGCTCCCCGTGAATCACGTCTCCATTCATCAAACTCGCCCGAAAAGGTCCAACGGGTGCAGGTGCCGTCCCTTCCGTCCGATTGGAAAAGAGTTCGATCGATTTGAGATGGGCGGTGTCCAGGATGATGGGCGAGGCAAACAGCTCCGAGCTCCAGTGAATCTGATCATCGCGGGCTCCGACCAGATTTCCGGTAAGTTTGTCCCCATTCGCCCAAATCAGTTCACCGGGTAGAGCGGATTTTTGGGCAGAAGACAGAGTAACTCCCATGCCCAGAACGGCGAGCAGGGCCGCCAAGATGTTGAACTTTGGAAGGATCACCGTTCGTAAATGGGCAAAAGTCGATAGTTGAGGGCGAGGGCCAAGAGCGACATGGCGGTGCCATAAGCCGTTCCGTGGCTGCCTTGAAAGCTTCCATCTTCCTGCTGGGTTTGACTGAGAAGCCGGATGGTTTCGGTATTCCAGGTCTGCCAAGCCGTGAAGTCACCCTGGAACAAGGCTTGGGCCATGTAGTAGCGGAAATAGTGTGGGTATCCGCTTTCAGGATGCTCGAGTCGGTCGGTGATGTGCTTGAGCGTGGCGGTGTATTCCGGCCAATCCTTCTTTTTCCCCACAGAATAGACCAGCGCTCCGATGGCCGAGCGATTCATGGATTCTCCCATCCCGCCCAATCCGCCGGTGTAAGCCACCATACCCGTCGGTCCCGTGCTTTGCTTGAAGTAGCCGAGTGCTTTTTCGACGACTTCGTCCGGGACTTCAAGGCCGGCATTGCGCGCCGCCAGGAGCCCCATGAGAATGGCCCCGGAAACAGAGGTATCGGCATCGCTGGATTCCGGAGAATACCGCCAGCCCCCCCAACGATTGTTCTTCTGCGAATTGGCGGCACACCCAACGGCCAGTTCCAGGGCTGCCCCGATGCTTCTCCGCCGCTGAGGATCTTCCGTTCCGTCCCAAATCAACGTGTCATCGATCGCGCCGTAGGCTTCGGAAAGGCCCAGCATGGCGAAACCGTGATGATACATGCTGTCACCCAGGTAACCAGACTTCGGATCCTGACCCATGATCATGTGACGCAGGGCGCGGCGAATCGGGGTGCTGAATTGCCCGAAGTTCGGGTCCTGGCCACTGGCCAGCATCGCCATCACACACATTCCGGTAATTCCGTGCTCGCCATCGCCTTCCCAGGCTCCACTTTCATTTTGATTCTGAACCAGCCATTCCAGACCGCGCTCGTAGATGGTATCCACTTCGACGGGAACTTTGGCACCGTAGCGAATGATGGGGCTCTGTGCCGGGAGCGTGACCGGCAACAGGGTGAAGAAGACGATCGTGGCGAAAAGGTTTCTGAATCTCAGAATCGGGGAGGTTCGCTTCATCAAAATCCTATGGGTTCAGATTCCGGAGCATTTGCCAGCAAGTCCTCCCATTGCTGAAACTGCTTTTCATCGAAGATGGTCTTCAGGTCATCGAGCGGCAAAAATCGGGCGAAAACGATGAGGCTCCGTTGCGGGTCGTCTTGTCGGGCCAAGCGGCGTCCGATTTTATCGTTCATGAGCTGGCCAAGCATCCTGGACTGCTCGGGATCCAGCGAAAAGTCTTTCGCTAAATGTTCGGTTACGAGAAGCACGGCTTCGCGCTGTTTCGTCAGCGCCCGCTGACTCATGACGGAGCTGCGCTGAGCCCGTTGCGGAGGAGTCAGCGTCGATTCCACCGCATCAATCCAGATTTTGTGGCGAACCACGGCGGATTCAGAAGCTCCCACATTGGTGAGAAAGCGCCGTGCGGTATCGCGATCAAGCCGCCCACTGCGTTCGACCCAGCCCCAGCTTTCGATTTTACGAACCCATTGTTCCAACGAGGAATCGATCGCGCCTTTCGCGGCGAGTTTCAGCCGAACGGACTGTTGCTTGGAGAGGTCGCAGGCGTCCTCCAATTCGGCGATCTGATCCGACATGTAGCGGTAGAGTTCCTCGCGCGTGTCCTCCGTCGCCAGCTTGAGCGGGCGCATGGTTTCCACGCTCGGTTGTTCAAACTGATGGTGGTCATTAAGAATGATTTCCAGGTCCAGCCCGTTGATGGTAACCGGCTCCCCTGCCTGGATCGAAGGGAGAGTCCAAAGCAGGCCGAAGCAGGTCAAAAAGCGAAGGTTGGAAGGTGAAATCATCGCGTGAAGAGGATAAAATTCAGGGGGCCAGGAAAAAATGATCCAATTGAGGTTCCGGACGCCCACGAATGGTGTCCCAAACTCCGGAATGCCGGGCAAAATAGACTTTCCACCCCTCGGATTGGCTGTCGGAGAGAATCAGATTCAGCTTTTCTTCCGGGACGGCTCCAATCAGGGCACCCATCTGGTAGAGCGGTAAATTGTCTTCATCGCCCGACCATTCTTCGAGACGTTCCCAGTATTTTTCCGATGCGATGATCATTTCGGTCAGGATATCACGCCGTTGCTCTGCGGAGAATTTGAGATGGCGATCCAGATCCGCCACGATGACGCGGGCCATGGATTGATGCTTGAAGGCGAGCCGCGCGTTCAAGTCGTTCCAGTACGCTTCTCGCTGACTCGTCGTCAGCGTTTCTTTGACGGACGCTGCCCAGACATCTTGCCGCTCCGGAGCCCACTGACGGGATTCGCCGAATCGGACATTGCCGACTCCGGCCAGGAATTCATCCAAATCTTGATTGGAATGGCGGGCGCGGTCCCGAACCCAGGCGTCCATCCGAGTGCGCCAACCATCGATCCCTTTGTCGATCGCGCCTTTGGCCGCCAGTTCGAGGGTTTTCTTTTGAGGAGCTGTCAACTGGCACACGCGATCGATGTCGGCAATGACCGCGTTCATCTCCTTGAACCGGCTCTCCTTCTCTTCATCAGCCAATTGTTGCAGGTATTGATTGATCTTTTCCTCAGTCGTTTCGGCCTCGTCCGCCGCAGCGGGGTCAGGCACCGATTCTTGGCAGATCGCCGTCGAGCAAAGCCAAATCAGAGCAAGGCCGTAGCCCAACCCACGCAGGATTCCCAGTGGTAGATTATTCAGACTCACTTCATTCATGCAACAAAACACTCCTAGGTGCCGCTCTGGCGTTCCAACAAATTAAAATACTCATCCAAGCCCGAGCGAAATTGTTCGGGAAACTTTCGTCCGTCGCGCCCAGTGCTTTGATCGACTTCCCGGTCTTCCGGATTGCTGTTCAAATCCGCCCCTGGTCCCAAGCCGGAG
>CAYGQD010000271.1:0-8699 GCA_964351855.1 uncultured Verrucomicrobiales bacterium | reverse complement strand
CACCTGGCGTTCGCCGGTCCCGTCCGTGTTCATGGTGAAGACTTCGGCTTGGTCGCCTTTGCGATTGAACCGACGCCAGCAGATTTTCGAGCCGTCGGCGTTAAAGAACGAGCCGCCGTCATAGCCGGGCACATCGGTGAGTTGTTTCACGTTGGAGCCATCCGCATCCATGATGAAGAGGTCCATGCCAAAGGAAGGATTCATCCCGAACCAGATGCGGTCTTCTTTGGGAAACTGCTTGGGTTCCTCATGCCAGAGCCGATTCGAGGCGAAGACGATCTGCTTTCCATCCGGCGAATAGGCGCCTTCCGCATCGTAGCCGACCGCATTGGTGAGATTCGTCCAGGTTTTTGCGGCGAGATCGTATTCGTAAATTTCATAGTATTCGTCGTAATCCCAGGAATAGCGGCGCTCTTTCCCTTCGGCCCGGAGATCGAACTCGGCCTGTTGCTCGGCTTTGGCAGCGGGGTCGTCCTGAGTGGAGGCAAAGAGGACCTTTTTCCCGTTGGGATGGACCCAGGCGCAGGTGGTTTTGCCGACCCCGGGCGAAACGCGCTCCACATCGCCGGTTTCCAGATCCATGAGGTAAATCTGAAAGAAGGGATTGTCGGCCTCGCGTTCGCTTTGGAAAATGAGCTGTGTGCCGTCCGCACTGAAGTAGCCTTCACCGGCGCGTTTTCCTTCGAAGGTCAGTTGGCGGGTATTGCTGAGAAAGCGGGATTCATCCGCCGGTTCAGAATCGGGAGTTTCCTGCGCGAAAGCGGAGCCTGAAACGGCGAGCGCAATCGCGAAGGTGAGGGTTTTGGTCAGCATGATGGAGCAAAGACGAGAGGTTGAAGGGCGTCAACAGGGGTTGGTCAACGGCGGTGAAATTTTGTTGGATTTGAGGGGCGAAATCTTTTCAAAAAAAGGGCTCACACTTCCAGATTTTGGCTGATAAGCTGCCTTCATGGCATTCGATCCGAAGAAGGTTGCGGAACAATACGTAACCGAAGCAAAAGAGGGTATTGATGACGCTGTTGGCGACGTCAAGAAAGGTTGGAGATTTCTCCGATCCGTCTGGTTTTGGATTATCGCGGGCCCGGTCAACATGATTGTCACCAGCGTGGTGATTGCCTGGGCGTTTCCCTTCATCTTTCTGGGATTTCCCGAACCGCCGGAGGAGCTGAAGGGGGTCAAAAAAGCGATCGTGATCGATAAAGATAAGCAGGCCGCCTACGCGTATGAGAATGGGAAGTTGAAACATCGGTTCGTGATTCTCACCGGAGATGGAGAGCACGACACGCCGACCGGTAAATTTAAGGTGGATCGGAAGGTCAAGGATCACTTCAGCGGGGAATACAAGGCCCCGATGCCAAACTCGCTCTTTTTCATCAATTACCGGGGAATCGCGACGCACGCCAGTTTTGCGGTGGGATTCAAATGGACCATGAAACACTTTAGCGGCGGCCATCCCTACATCGGCTCTCACGGCTGCGTGCGAATGACGCCGTTGGGTTCGGCTCGATTGTTCAAGTTTGCCGACGTCAATACGCCGTTGTGGGTCATGGCCGATATGGAAAAAAACCTGGTGGATGCCCCGGTTGCTCCGGCCCCATCTTCGGGTTCTCCTGCTCCGGCAACAGGCGGCACCTCCAAGTAGCTCAAGGCCCGTTCCCTGTCACGGAGAGGAAGCTGCTACGGTGAAAAACTCCTGGCTGAGAGTCGATCCTGCCTCGTATTTTCTCCTACCTGCGCGGAGGGATGGTAGTGGCGATTTTCCAGTCGCCACAGGCGGAAAATAGGCTCCGGCGACTGGAAAGTCGCCGCTACGGAGGAAGACCTTTTTCGCGGCTAAGGCTGGGAATCGCGGACCTCAATTGAGCGAAATGAGGCCGTCACGAAATTGGAACGCGAACAGATCCGCGTTTTCGAGCAGAAAGCGGATTTGGACGGTTTTGCCGACGAGATCGACCAGATTGGCGTTTTGCCAGGCGAGGATTTCGCGAACTCCATCGGATTTGACCGGAATGCTGGTTTCTGCGGTGAACCCCGGAATCGGCGTTCCGTTTTCGTCCAGAATTTCGGCGCGAATTTGGCCCTGATTCGCGATTGCGTTGATTTGCAGTTCGCTGCCGCTGAATTGAAGCGGCTTCGTGGTCACCGTGCCGGTTTTGTCGCCAGCGCGAATCGACGCAAATCCATCCAGACGCATCGTCGCCAATCCCACTCCCATGATCTGGTGGGGCTGGCTTCCCCAGGGAATGTCGGTGTAGTGACCGAGATTGAAACCCGCGTAGTAGAAACGAATCTCGTCGTCGATCACCAGAATATTGCTCCCTCCGTAAACCATTCCGGCATCCCATTCTCCCGGTTTTCCTCTCGGCAAGAATGCCTTGGGGTAGCCGACCTCAAACCATTGTTTTCGGTCGCGAGTCGCCTTGAGCAGCATTTCCAACGGACCTTCTTTTTTCCCGGTGAGATACCAGAGATCGTAGAATCCCAGAACCATTCCTTCGTAAATCAGCGGGGTAACCGAGTAAATCTGTGTGTGCCAATTCGAGTAGTAGCCGCCATCCGCAGGATTGAGGGTGCGCTTTGCCAGAATTCCGAAGGAACGGGCCGCCTCCCGGCCAACCAGCGCATCGTGTTTTTCAGGGAGCGTGACGAAGGGATAGGCTCGCGGCGCATAGGCATCGACCGCTTTGAGTTGGGCGAAACCGAAGGAACGACGGTAGCCATCGATCCAAAGCGCCTGCTTGGGGAAGAGGAGAAATCCGCCGACGGGATCGGGGATCAATGAAGCCACATCTCCGTAGATGACTTGGGCGTGAGTCGGCTGGCTCCAGCGAATTCCTTCCGGCGAGCTGCTGACGTAGAAACCGCGCGTTTCGCCACTGTAATCGAAGAAGGAAAGATAGCGCTGGCCCAGGTCCGCATCGGGCAGGTAAGAGACATTGTGGCCGGGCTGGTGAGCATCGCGGTAGAGTTCCGGCTTCCAACCCAGGAGGTTGTTTTCGGACGAACCATGAAAGTCAACGCGCCCCAGGTTGGGACGATACCAGGCGATTCCGTCTTCCGAAACGGCATAAGCCCCGAGGGTATGATTGGCCCCACAGCGGTACCAGAGTTTGAAGTCACGGCTCGTTTCATCGTAATGCACGCTGCACATGAAGTTATCGACCCAGTTTTCTTCCCACGGCATCTGCGCGTGGAAAATGGGATTGGCCGGGTGCTTCTCAAACGCGTGAAAGGCTCTCTTCGCGTTTTCGAGTTGATCGATGATGAAGTCGTCGATGAACAGTTGCTTCTGGTTGCCGATCGCGAGCGGCTCGCCGGGCGGAAGGGGATTTCCGGCAACATAGTTCAGCTTCCGAAGTGGTCGCGGCTTCGCATTCCAAACCTCAAGATCCAGCAACGGGATGGAGGGCGGAATGGCCCCGATCCGAGCCAACGCATCCGTCGCTAGCCGAGCGACAACCGCATCCGAAGACACTTGAGCTTCCTTCAATGCAGCGGAGGCGGCGGCAACGCGAGAGTGTTCTGCCTCGTTCAGGTCCGTCTTCCCCACCAGGGTGGAAACCGGACGACCGTTGGGCTTGGTCCCCACCTCAGTGAAGTCCGCGATCCACCCCACCGCGCGAAGACCGAACACGGCCGACTTCCGGACGTCGGCGGAATCGCTTCGTAAGGCCAGCTCAAGCATCGGAACGGCCTCGACCGTTCCCACTTCCGACAAGATCGCCACCGCGCGGAGTTGCTCCGGCTCCTCCCCCCTTTCGATCACCGGACGGAGAATCGAGAGATCGAAAGGCGCATTCAGTTCCCGAAACAAATGCGCCACCATCACCGTTCGACGATGATTCTCCGGCGGATCCAGGTCGAACCATTCCTCGGTCAGTTGATTTTTCCGGATCAAAAAGGAAAGGGCCCCCGCCGCCGCTCCGGCCATCGCTTCATCCGGGTTCCCCAACGCTCCGGTAATAAATTCGGTCAAGCCGGATGCGTCTTTCCCGTAGCCTTCGGGCCAATCCGGATCGCGGGAAATCGCGAACGCTGCCGAGATGATATCGCCAGGATCGTTCGACCGATAGATCGCATCGAAGAGGAATGGCTTAACCGTTGGCGTCACCTTCAGTTTCGAAAAAAAGGTGAACCGAACAACCGGATTCGGATCCGTGGCCAATTTCTCGATCTCCTTCGCAAAGAGCTCGTGCCCTTCAGGATAAGCCGCCAACGCCGCCGCCCCATGTTTGCGATAATAAACCTCCGAATCAGCGATCGCCCTCCGAATCGCCGGAACGATCACGGATTCATCCTCGGTTCGGAGAACGCGCTGCAAGGCCAACTCCCTTGCGGAAAGGTGTCGATTCCCGAGATTGGTGGCTTTCGGATCGTCAATCGCCTCCACCACCATCACCGGCACTTGGGGCGCACCCGCCCTCGACATCAGGAAGAGCGCTTGACGGCGAATCGTTTCATCGTCCGTCGCCGAAAACGCCGCGTGAACCGCTGGATACAGTTCGGCCAGCTTCTGCTCCTGTACCCTCGTAGTCGCCGAAATGACTCGGCTTCGCTCCCCGCTCTCCAAATCATTCCGCAAAGAACCAATGGTCTGCGCGCCCGTCTCTTCGGTCGTCAGAATCAGTAAGAGCAGGGCGGAGAGAAACGCGGTCGAAAGTTGCCTCATGATCTCAAACCACGGTGTCCCCGGGCGATTTCTCGCAAGTCGGCAAAGAGCTTTACATATCTAAAATAAAGCGTAACTGTTCACCCGAACAACTCCAGATCGAACCCAGTCACGTGAGCGAAACGTTTGCCCCATTTCATCCCCCCAAAGGCCGCGGCACGCCGGAAAATCCCGGAAACCGCTTTGAGCAACTGTCCGTGGAACCGGACGCGGATGCCTTTCAGGATCTGATGGCGGGAGATCCGGATTTCGCGGTGAAACGACCGAAGACGATCTTTTATCGCGACGACTCACAGAGCATCATCAGCGAGAACGCGAGTCCCGATCTGGGGTTCGAGGCGAGTTTGAACCCGTATCGGGGTTGTGAACATGGCTGTAGCTACTGCTACGCCCGGCCCTATCACGAATACCTGGGATTCAGCGCGGGCCTGGACTTCGAAACCCGAATTATGGTGAAGGAGAACGCGCCAGATCTGCTCCGGAAAGAGCTGAGCGCTCCGAAATGGGAACCGCAGACGCTGGCTTGCAGCGGGGTGACGGATTGCTACCAACCGGTCGAGCGAGAACTGGGGATCACGCGACGTTGCCTGGAAGTTCTCGGCGAATTTCGCAATCCGGTCGCCATCGTGACCAAGAACCACCTCGTCACCCGCGATATCGAACCTCTCCAGCTGCTGGCGCATTATCGAGCAGCAGCGGTGGTTCTTTCCGTCACCACGCTCGATCACAAGCTTGCCTCAGCCATGGAACCGCGGGCCTCGATTCCGCAATTTCGACTCCAGACGATCCGCGAACTGAGCGAGGCGGGAATTCCCACGGGCGTTTCCGTGGCGCCCATCATTCCCGGACTCAATGATCACGAAATTCCCGCGATTTTGGCCGAAGCTAAAGAGGCGGGGGCAAGTTTCGCTTTTTACTCGGTGGTTCGCCTTTCTCACGGAATGCCGGAACTCTTTTTCAATTGGCTGGAGCGGCATTTCCCGGATCGTCGGGAAAGAATCGAGGGCCGCATCCGGGAAATGCGAGGCGGAAAGCTCAACGACAGCCGGTTCGGTCTGCGCATGCGGGGCGAAGGACAAATTGCCGATGAGATCCGCTCGCTCTTTAAAGTTTCGGCCAGTCGGTTAGGCCTGCTGGATCGCCGAATGCAGTTATCGACCGCGTTTTTCCGCAAAAATGTCGAAACGCAGCTGCAGCTTTTCTGAAAACGGACCAACAAAACTACGTCACATGCTCGACACTGCGACAATCATATCATACAACAAGCGTCCCTTTTAAAAAACCAAACTCATGATCCGAACCTTCTTCATTCTCCTCATCAGCGCCTCGGTCCTCGGCCTGACAGGCTGCGATAAACTGGGCATCCAATTCGGCGGCGATGGAGGAGACGGAAGTTCGAATGCATCGGGCGGCGGATTCGCCATCATCGATCTGGACCAAATCGCGACCCGGCTCAAACGCGACGTCGCGCTTCAGAATGCGCTCCAGCAGCGGCAAAGCCAGTTCAACAACGAGTTGGGTCAATTGCAGTCCCGCTTCCAGCAGCAGGTTCAGCTTCAGCAGCAACAAATCGGCGCGACTCCGACCGATGCGCAGCAACAGCAAATGGCCCAGTTGGTCAACAACCTCAATGTCCAGCTTTCTCGCGCTCAAAGCACCGCCCAGCAGCAACTCAGCCGCGATCAGGCGACCTTGATTCAGCAATTTCGCAATGAGGTGCGCCCCATCGCGGTGCAGATCGCTCTTGAGAAAGGATTCAAAATTGTCCTGACCAAGAATGAGGCGGTCCTCTTTGCCTACGACGAAAATTACGATATCACTGAAGATGTGATTCGCCTGATGTCCGCACCTGGAACGTCCGTCACTCCCATTATTCCCTGATTTCTCATCCCTTCCCTAAAAACACGAATACCAACCATTCTAAAAACACCACCGATGAAGCAAGCCCATTCCCTTAAACTAATCGCCGCAGCAGGTGCTCTTTTCTTCGCCAGCAGCGCCATCGCCCAGGACAATGTTCCTGCTGAAGGTGCCGAAACCGCCAACGCCGCCAACGCCGCTGCCAATACGCCCAAATTGATTGATCCCAAAGATCTGAAGTGGAATGCCGACTTGGAGTGGGTTTCGTTCATCGTCGATGATGGCCGGGTCCAATCGAACCGCGATTACTTCGGCGCCGTCAAGAAGGCCGACTTGCAAGCTCTCACCAATGGCTCAGCCAAAGGAATGATCCTGGTTCAGCAAGTTTTCTATTACAATCCAGCGACTCGGCAGTTTTCCCGATTTGATGCCACTTCCGGGGGTTCCGTCGCGATCCTCCAGAAAAACGCCTATTTCCGGCCGGACAGCATCATGAGAATGGTCCCTCTGAACCAGAAGTTCGTCGAGAACTTGGCCGTGAGAGAGTTCCTCAACGTGGCCGGCGAATAACGAATCCGTTCATTTCCCTTTTTGAGAAGCCGGGCATGCTGAGCATGACCCGGTTTTTTTCGGTTCGGACTGCTTGACATTGAGGGTTCTGGATGGTTTTTGGGACGGTAGTGTCAATGTTAGAATCACGAAGCTTCTCGTTTGTGATTACGGTTTGCCAAATAATCTTAGTCTCTTGATTTATCTCGAATCTATCTAATTCGTGTTTATGAAAATAGTTGATTATTATAATATTTATAATAATTTACAAAACGACCGCTCTGGCACTTCTCTAGACCTCCTTTCCTAACATGAATCCGACCTTCTTTCGCTCCGCGAGAATCACAACGATGGCTTTCCGCTTCAAAACGAGTTTTGCCACTCTGATTGTGGCAAGTTTTGTCTGGAGCTCGTTCGCTGAAGAGGACAACGCGACGATCCTCTTTTCGTCGTTTGAATTGGGCAATTCCACCGCCATTCCCCTCCCACCAGAATTGGCGAAGTATGACGATGAGGATGCCAGCCAAAATCAGCTTTCTCCATTCCGTTCCGCGACCACAACGGGTTCCTTTGAAATGGCCCGGAAAGCTCCACTCGGGGATTTAACGGATCTCAACTGGTTCGCTGGCTACTACGAGTTCGATGAAGGGGCCGTGGATGATGAAGAGGCGATGGGTGCTGACGAAAATGTCGCCCTCACCTCCGCCTTCCATGTCGAGTCCGCTTATTTTGAGGATCGCGACCTAGACATGGCGGAAGGGTTCATCGGGCTGTGGGGTGCCTTGCCGCTCGGCGGACGGGACGAGGAAAAAGAACGGAAAACCGTGAGAACCTTCTTCAACGCGATGACCCCTCCCCTGCTTAGCCCGAATCGGATTCGGACCCGGAAGGAACCGTCCGGCGAGCCGCTCGATCCGATCGCCTACGAGCCCATTCTCGTCGCCAGTTACCCGGAAGTTTCCGTCGCGGTCGAAGAACAAGAAGGCCGCTCCGAAAAGATCGTTGCTCGCGTCTTGCAGCGCCGTTTCGAAGATCCCGCTCCTCAAGAAGCAAAGCCTGCCGAGCCCGAGAAAACCGGGTTCATGCGGAAACTGACTCGTCGCTTCATTCCCGGCAACTTGCGGCGCTAGGGAAACGTTCAGGTTACAGCGTCATCGCAAGGCGAAAGCCGGTGTGACAGGTCGAACTATCCGGCGTGTTGCTGGTTCTCGCACTGACGCGGTAGCGGTTGCAATAACTGTCGTGGCACAGAAACGAGCCACCCCGAATCACCTTCGACTCCCCTGAATCAGGCCCTTTCGGGTTTTCACGAGCGGCGGTGAGATGCCAGTCCGGCGAAAACCAATCCGCCGTCCATTCCCAAACGTTTCCGGCCACGTTGTGAAGCCCGTAGCCATTCGCGGGAAACGTTTTCACCGGAGCCGTTCCAGCGAATCCATCCTCTGCGGTGTCGGTCTGAGGGAAGCTTCCCTGCCAAATGTTGCAAACATGCTTTCCGCCGGGACGAAGCTCGTTGCCCCAGGGATAGAGCGCTTGTTCCAGACCACCCCGGGCCGCAAATTCCCACTCCGCCTCCGTCGGAAGGCGTTTCCCCACCCAAGCGGCGTAGTTCTGGGCATCA
>CAYGQD010000270.1:0-8719 GCA_964351855.1 uncultured Verrucomicrobiales bacterium | reverse complement strand
TGCGAAAAATACGCGGCGGTCTCGTAATACTGATCCTGGGTCCAACGCTCGAAGGGATGATCGTGGCACTTGTTGCAATTGAAACGGGTTGCCAGAAAAAGATGGGTCGTGTTCTCCATGATCATGTCGGGATCGCGCAGAATCTTGTAGTAGCTGGCAGCGGGGTTCTCCTTGTTGGAGCCCGTTGCAGTGATGATTTGGTAGACGAATTCATCGTAAGGCGTGTTGGCAGCCACCTCCGCCTTGATCCAGTCGCGAAAAATTCGCGCGCCCTCGCCTCCGAGGAACTTGGAATTCACCTGCAACATGTCGCTCCACTTGTTCGTCCAGTAATCGACAAATTCCGGATTCCCGATCAACCCATCGATCAGCGCATCGCGCTTGGCCCGCGGCGGAGTTGGATCGTTCAAGAACGCGCGAACTTGATCGGCCGTCGGAGGCAGTCCCGTCAGGTCCAAGTAGATCCGACGGACGAATTCGTCATCGGAACAAAGCCCGCTCGGCTGAATCTTCATGCGCTCCCACTTCTGAGCGACCAGCTCATCGATCCGGTTGTTGGCCGGTGGAGTTTGCCAGGTGAAGCCCTCGCGATTTCCCATCACCGTGACCGTGGTGGCGGCATAGGCACCTTCATAGCGAGCGAGGATGGGCGCTTCTCCGCGGCGAATCGTGGTGACGAGGGAATGGTCGTCGTGAGTGGCCACGTCCAGGTTTCCGCTTTCGACAAAGGCTTCGCTGGTGACATCGCGTTGAATCCCATTGGCAAACGTGGCGACGACGCGGAACTGCTGCCGACCGCCGATGTCTTGAATCACCGGATTCTTGGGAATCAGCTCGATCGAGGCCACTTTGTCCGCCTTGGTTTCCAGCTTGGCGCCGTTGGATATCCAATCGCGAACCACGCGATAATAGGAAGAGTGCTGCTTGGTCAGTTGCCCGCCTTCATGCGGCACTGCGCCGGTCATTTTCATGAGCATGAGGCTGTCATCCGGCGAGGCGAAGTTGATCCGACGGCTCTGGATGTCATCGGTGAAGGCCCGGACATCATAGAGCGGATCGTAGCCACGGAGTGATAGCTTGAACCCGGCTCTGCCATCTTTCGAACCATGACAGGTTCCGGCGTTACAGCCCATTTTGCTGATGACCGGGTTGACGTCTTGAATCCAATCCGGGTGACTGATGCTCCGGAGGCCGCTGACGACGACGGACGCCTTCGCGGAGGTTTTTCCGAGCGTCACCGTGAGGGTGGCTTGACCGTCTTTGGTCGGAATCGCCTTGCCGCGCTCGGTCAAGGTGATGATGGGCTGATCGACATCGAACGCCACCAATCGCGTGACATCCGTCTTGCCCCCGGAAGCGAGATGAGCGGTCACCAAGACCTGCTGATAGCGGCCCGGCCCATCGATTTTCAGGTTCTGAGGCGAGATTTCGAGATTTGCGATGTTCTTCGGAAGTTTTTCTTGTTCCCAATCAACGGTGGGATGCACATCGGCATTCTTCGGCTGCTCCTGGCTGGCGACCGTCGCGATCTCGACCGGCACAATCGCTTTTTCGATCTTCGCCGTTTCGGGATTGATGAAACGCAACTTCCCGTCCTGACCCGCCGCGATGACGGTCTTTTGATCGGGCGACCAAGCCAAGGCGTAAATCGCGGTGTCCAACTTCAGAGATGCGAGCTGTTCCGCGTTTTTGGTCTGCCAGGCATCAATCAGCTTCTGTTGCTCAGAGACCTTTCCACCTACTTCACGCCGCGCGGTTTCCATCGCCTTCTTCAACTCGGGAGTGATGGTGGCGTCGTAGTCGCTGCGGTAAAAGTGGACCGCGCCTTTTCCATTGAGGCTGGAGCCAGCCACGAATCGCTTCCCGTCCGGTTGGAACGCAACCGCCCACACGCGCCCCGGCATCGCCGGATACTTCCGGATCAAGTTGGCATTGTCGCCAATCTTCCGGGCCGTCTCCCGCTTGGTCCGATAAATCTGGGGAACGCCGTCGGAGCTTCCCAGCAAGATGTGATTTTCCGTGGGATGAAGCACCACCGCCCCGATTCCGCCGCGAAGTCCTCCTGGAGTGATCGACGTCAGGTTGTCGACGAAACGCTCGGTTTTGACTTCGGTTAGCTTCGTCGACATATCGCGCCCCACCGAAATGAGGTGAGCTCCGGTTTGATCGAAGGTGGTGTCGAGCACCCAATCATTGTGTCCACCCATGTAGACGACCTGCTCTCCGTTCGAAGCCTTAACGGCGCGCACCGTATTATCCGGCATTCCGAAGGCAATCAGAGCACTGTCCGGTGACCAACTCGCCCCATAGATGGTATCGAAACCGACCGGGAGAGAGACATCCAACACCCGTTTGGCCACATCCCAGACTTGCAGCTCGCCCATTCTTCCCGGCAGCCCGCCCGTCACCGCCAATTTCTTTCCATCTGGTGAAAACTTCACGCTTTCGATCCGCTCGCTCAATCCCACCAAGCGTCCGACCAATCCCGATCCATCAGCCTGATGAAGAAGCACCTCGTGATACCCGGAAACAGCCAAGAGCTTGCCATCGGGAGAAAAATCGATCGAGGTGATGACCGGAGGCCGCTCGTAGGTCGGGGGGTGTTCCGGGGAATAACGCTCCACCGCATTCTGTGGAGTATCGTCGATCGCACCTTGCTTGATCCATTTCTCGATCAGAGCAATCTCCGTAACCTCCAAGGGGTCGCCCTTTGGTGGCATCTCCGCTTCCCCTTTCTCGTCGTGAACGATGTTGGCGAGGAGATTGGAATCCGCTGGTTTGTGAGGAACAATGGCACCTCCCTCTTCCCCCCCTTTGATGAGTTGGCTGAAGGTGGTCATCACGTAGTCGCCTTTCGCCTTGGCAGGTTGATGACAGCCGTGACAGGTCTCCTGAAAAATGGGGCGAATCTCCTCGTAAAAACTGACCTTACCCTCCTTTTTCTTTCCCGGTTCTTCGGCAAATCCGAGGGTGATAAACAAGAGCGCCAAGAGAGGCGCGGCGAGGAGAAAGCGCTGCGGCATCATGAATGAAGGGATTTTCTGATCAAAAAAAGGGATGAAAGCTGTGGTTAAAGCACGGAATTACAGGAATTAAGCTTTCAGTAAAGCCTAAGCCCCATCAACCCAACTCAAAACTCCATGCGTTATTTTCTACTCGCCGCCCTCCTCGTCGCCTTTCTCCCGCCTGGTTTTGCCGATGAAAAGCCCATTCACCTCTTCATTCTCTCCGGCCAATCCAACATGGCAGGCCTCAAGCCGGAAAACGGGTTTCTCCCTGAAGTCACAAAGTTGCTCCCCGACGCGGAAATCGCCCATCTGAAAGTCGCGAAAGGCGGGCAGCCGATTCGGCTCTGGGTTCCGGAGTGGAACGCGATCACCGAGGCCGCTGGAATCGATTCCAAGAACGCGGAGACGCCGTATTACACCCAGATCCTGGAAGCTTATGAGGCGCTCCTGGCCGAACACGATGCCTTCGCATCGATCACCTTCTGCTGGATGCAAGGCGAGCGAGACGCCAAATCGAACCTGGCCCGCGTCTACGAAGCCAGCCTGAAGCAACTGATCGCCAATCTCCGGCGTGATCTGAAACGTCCCGACCTCAACTTCGTGATCGGGCGACTCAGCGATCATTCTCCCGGCCCCAATCTTCAGAAGGATTGGGATGCGGTTCGCGAGATTCACGTGAAGATCGCGACGGAAGACGAGCGTGGTGCCTGGGTCGATACCGACGACCTGAACAACAAAGTGAAGCAAGGCCAGCCCCATGATGACCTCCATTACACCACAGAGGGATACACGCTTTTCGGCCAACGCCTCGCTCGCCAAGCCGTCAAGCTGATCCACGGCGACAAACCCGCCGAAGACGGCCGTCCCTCTTGAACCCGTCTATGAAACAAGCAATCCCCCTCCCCCGCCGTGCCGCACTCGCTCAACTTGGGCTCGCGGGACTTGGCTGCAGCCTCAGTTTTGGAGCAACTTCTCGTCCCAAGAAGGTTCTGCTTCGGTCTTCCTGGCAGACGGTTAATATTGGCGATATCGCTCACACGCCCGGAGTGCTCCGCATTCTCGAAACGCACTTGCCGGAGGTCGAAGTCACGCTTTGGCCGAGTCGAATCGACAACGGAGTTCAGGAATTACTTCAAGCGCGTTTTCCGAAACTGAAAATCGCCCCCAACGGTTCGGAAGCACTCAAAACCGCCTTCCAAGAATGCGATTTTCTGCTCCATGGTTCCGGACCTTCCCTGGTTGCGGAACGCGATGTGATCCGCTGGCGGGACGAGACGGGAAAGCCCTACGGCGTCTACGGAATCACACTTCCTCCGAAAAAATCCTCTTCCACTCAAGCCACCTCGGCAGAAGCGATGGCCCAAACCCTCTCCGTGTTGAGTGGAGCCCGCTTTGTCTTCTTTCGCGATTCCGTGTCCCTTGCGTTTGCCCAGGACAGTGGCTGCACCAGTCCGATCATGGAGTTTGGGCCGGATGGAGCTTTCGCGTGCGACCTGCGCCAGGAGGAAAAGGCCACTGCCTTTCTCGAAGCGAACGAACTGGAAGAAGGAAAGTTTCTCTGCTGCATTCCCCGACTGCGTTACACGCCCTATTGGACAATCAAAGATCGCCCGTTTGACGAAACCAAGCATGCCCGGAACGAAAGCCTCAAGGAACACGACCACGCCCAGTTGAGGAAAGCGATCGTCGAAGTGGTTCAACAAACCGATCTCAAGGTTCTGCTGTGTCCCGAAGACCAAACTCAGATGCAGGTCGGGAAAGAGTTGCTCCTCGATCCCTTACCGGATTCTATCCGCAAACGCGTCGTCTGGCGCCCGAACTACTGGCTCACAGGCGAAGCCGTCAGCACCTATGTCCGCAGCGCCGGATTGTTCGGGAACGAGATGCACTCTCCCATCATGTGCATCGGTCACGGCATTCCCGCGATTGTCTGTCGCTGGGCCGAGCAGACCTCAAAAGGCATCATGTGGGATGATATTGGCTTGGGCGACTGGCTCTTCGATTTGGACCAGGAATCTGAAGTCGCCGGCATCGCCCCAGCCGTCCTCGACCTCGCCAACCATCCGGAAAAGGCTCGCGAGAAAGCGGCAAAAGCACGGAAGTTCGTCGAACGTCGACAACAAGAAACGATGGCCATCCTCGGCCAGGAATTAGCGAAGCTGCCGAGCTGATCGGATTCGACAGGCCTACTGATCAATCGCGGTTCATGAAGAGCCGTAAAATGTACCAGAAGAGCAGAGCGACACTGGCAAAGAGCGACAAGGCAGCTGCCACATGCTGATCCGTCCGGTAGTGATGAATCATGTTCGACGTGGTGTAAAGGATCGACGCGCCGGCCACTCCAATCATCGCCACCGAAAACCATGTGCCCAAATTGACGGAAGGAAAAATGAAGGAAACGACGATCAATCCCAAGGCGACGAACGCGGCGAAAATGATGATGCTGCGAAGGAAGGAGAAGTCTTTCCGAGTCGCCATCGCTGTCGCCGTCAGTCCCAAAAAGAGAAAGCCGGTCGTCCAAGCCGCTTTACCGATCACGTCTGGAGCCTGAGCCGCCGCGATCATGAGCATCGGGAGAAAGATGATTGCCTCGGCGACAATGAAAATGCCGAGCCCAGCATATTGCATCCCTTTCGAATTCGAAGAGGACGCCCACTTGTCCGCAATCCAGGAAACCGCAATAAAGCCGCCAATTACGAACAGCCAGCTCGTTCCCAACATCGAACGCGCCATGTTCAGAGCCCACTCTTGGGTCAGCAACCAGGCTTCCAATCCGGCAAACGCGAGAATCGCAAACGCCAGGTGAATGTAGGTCCGTTGAATGAATGCGGCCCGTTCAGAAGCTTCGGCATCAGCGGCAGTCTGGGGGGCGGCGTAGGGATTTTGGTAGGATGAGTCCTTTTGGTAAGCTGGCTCCATAATATAGAAAATTATCCGCCCGCTTGACGAACGCAAGGCAAATCGCTGCCACGACCCAGCGAGGTTTTTCGGTTTCCAGCCACTCGCACTCGTCTAGAGTGCAACATCACGATGAAACGACACATTTTTGCCATTGGAGGCGGAGGCTTCGGCCGGAGCCTGGATGATCTGCGATTGGAACGCCACATTCTCGGTCACACCGGAAAGGAGCGGCCGAAGATTGCCTTCCTTCCTCAAGCGACAGCGGAATCGACCATCTATCAAGCCGCTTACTACGAGGCATTTACCCGACTGGGGGCCGAGCCAACCACGGTTTCCCTTTTCGGTGTGGTCAAGCCTGGCTGGCGCGAAGTGTTGCTCAACCAAGATGTGATTTACGTGGGCGGGGGAAATACCCGCAGTATGTTAGCACTCTGGCGAGAATGGGGTGTCGATTCGGTCCTTCGGGAAGCTTGGGAAAAGGGAATCATTCTCGCGGGAGTGAGCGCTGGAGCGATTTGTTGGTTCGAACAAGGCGTGACCGACTCCGTCTGGCCTCTCGGCGTTCTTCCCTGCCTGGGATTCCTCAAAGGAAGCTGTTGCCCTCACTTCGACGGCGAAGCCGAACGCCGCCCGGCATTCACGCGAATGCTCGCCAATGAGGAGATCAGCCCGGGAATCGCCCTGGATGATCTGGTGATGGCACACTTTGAAGACGATGGCCTTGCCCGGGTCATCTCAACGTCCGCCACCGCCAATGGCTATCTCATGGGGTCGAATTCCGAAGCACCGGTTTCCGAAATGCTCCGCCTCTAACTGAAGAGCTCCGGAATCACCTCACCGCCAAACTGGGAAAGCTGCTTATAGCGGCCCCCGTGAAAGTAAGTGAGCTTGTTGTCATCGAGCCCCAGGAGATGAAGCATGGTGACGTGGACATCGCGAATGGGATGCACCACGTCCACCGCCTCCGCGCCAATTTCGTCAGTCGCCCCTACTACGCCCGGTTTCACCCCGCCGCCGGCGAAGAGCATCGTCATCGCATCCACGTTGTGGCCTCGACCGAGTGAGTAGACACCGCCACGGCGGTTGTTGTCCGGGGTGCGGCCAAATTCACCCGTCCAAACCACCAAGGTTTCGTCCAGCATTCCCCGCTGCTTCAGGTCTTTGATCAGCGCCGCCATCGGTTTATCGACGCTGCGGATTCGGGAAGAATGGCCTCGCTCCAGATAGTCGTGGCTATCCCATCCCCCGGAAAAGATCTGAACGAAGCGAACACCTTTCTCCATGAGCCGGCGCGCCATGAGACACTGCCGGCCAAAGGTCTCTGTTTCCGAGTCATCGATTCCATACATCTCCTGAGTCCCCTGAGACTCGTTCCCCAAATCGATGACGCCGGGCACCTCCGCCTGCATCCGGTAAGCCAACTCATAGTTTTCCATCCTTGCGGCCAAGGCGGCGTGTTCCGGGTGCGCCTGCGCGTGTTGCTGATTGAGAAACGCGAGCTCATCCAGGGCTCGGCGTTGATGCTTGCGCGTCTTATTGGGCTGGGATTGCAGATCGAGAATGGGAGATCCTTCTGATCGGAGTCGCGTTCCCTGATAGTGAGCGGGGAGAAATCCATTGCTCCAATTCCGTGATCCACCTTGGGGAAGCGCCATTTCCGTCATCACGACATAGCCGGGGAGATTCTGATTCACCGATCCTAACCCATAGGTCGCCCACGCCCCGACCGAAGGGTCACCGCCCAAGCGACTTCCCGTGTTCATGTGGAAGAGCGCTTCCGGATGATTCAGAGACTCGGCCTGGCAGCCACGATAATTGCAAAGCTCATCGGCAACCTCAGGATCGGCCAGATACTGCCATTGATCGCTCATCTCGATGCCGTTGCTCCCCACGTTTCGCGAAGAAAACGGGCTCCCTACATAGAGGCGAAACCCATTCGCAAGTCCTGCTTTCCGTTTCGATTCCTGCTTGTGCCATTCTGTCAATTTCGGCTTCGGGTCGAAGGTATCTACCTGACTGGGACCGCCCTCCATGAACAGCATAATCACAGCCTTCGCTTTTGGCGGATGCAACGTCTTCTTCACCGCCAACGGGCTCTCTGCCGCAAGCTGATTCGTGAGGGCCAGGGAACCGAGCGATGACCCAAGCCCAAAGAGGAAATCGCGTCGCGAGTTGGAGCTCAAGATAGAGGATGGGTTAGTAGACATAAGCAAATTCGTTGGAGTTGAACAAGAGGAGGCAGAGATCCGCTAGTGCTCTTGTCTTTGGATCCACATCGGCAGCTTTGAGATCAGCCTGATAGTTTTCGAACGCGGGCAAAATCTCTTCATACTCGAAGGGCTTACCCGTAAACTCTTCAACCAGGGAGCGCGTGATTTGGGTCGGGTAGACGACCGGTTCGGCTGCGGTTTGACGGTGATACGCCTGCATCTCACGAACATAGTTTGATAAGCGTTGGACCTCATCCGGCGTTGCGGGACGAGCGAAAGCTTGGAGGAAAGCGGACGATATTTGAGTCTCTAGCGTTCCGGTTTCGGATTGCAATCTCTGGGCCCAGGCGATCGAACGATCGGTGACAAAGTCGCTATTGAATAGCGTAAACGCCTGTGGAGTGACGGCAGCCGCATCACGCTCTTCACACGAACTATTGGGATTCGGTTGATTGAACAACTCCAGAAACGGATCCGCCATTCCCCGAACCCGGTAGGCATAAATGGTGCGGCGATTGCGATCTTCCGGTTTCGGATTCGGCTGATAAGCCGGAGCGAGAGAGAACTGAATCATTCGTGGCTGAAGCGCCACTTCCATGT
>CAYGQD010000269.1:6361-8779 GCA_964351855.1 uncultured Verrucomicrobiales bacterium | reverse complement strand
TGCGCCGAAGCGGGTCGACCATAGAACCCGATGCGCCCGTGCACCTGGCCGGAATGAATCGCTTCGGGGAGTTGATCCAAACGCGCCTGAATCCGCTCCTTTTCTTCCTGAAGGTCAGGCGCTGAAGATTCCTCCCCGGCGGAAGACACGAAGCCGGTCAGCAATAAGTTCACGAGGAACAGGGCGGGAAGATGGAAACTGAGAAAAGGCACCGGACTGAGGATGACCACTGCCGCGAGCCCGGTCAACTCCGACCACCTCCGGCAATGAGACGAGTTCGCGGGACACGCCTGGGCCTTTGCCCGTTTCTGTCACCGGCGGTCTCCCGGTTCCGCCCTCTCTCAGGGCTTCGCTTTCTTCTCCAGCATCGACTGGACCCAGGCCCGCTCTTTCTCAAGCGCCTCGCCGGTCACGGGCATCGGTTCGAAGTCGGGATCGGGGTCGGGCGTGATCGTCTCGCCTTTGCGGATCTCCCGCCAGCGCAGATTCCGGAACGCCTCGACCTGCCGCAGGTGACTCGCGTCGGACCAGCACTTCGGATTCTGATAAAGCATGATGACATCCGCCGTGGCGAACTGCTCCTCCGTGGGCCATTCCAAGGTGCTCAGTGCTTTGACCTGCGGTAAGCCTGCAGTGATCAACGCCTGATCCGCCTCCACCTGCGGGCGATACAGGTTCGTCACTGCCTCACCGCCCGGACCGGCACCGCCGAGCAGCACTTGCCAGCGCTTCGGCAGCACATCGTGAGAATGGGTCTTGGGCAGGTGATCCTTTGTGCCTCCGGCGAAGAGAACGGTGAGCGGCCGCAGGCTCGACTCCGCGGCGGCCTTCGGCGCCTTGCCGAGAACGGCCGCGACCTCCGCGCGGCTGCGCAGTTCTGGTGTCTCGACGCCATACAACGTCTCTGCGTTGGCGTGTTCCAACAAGCCGGCAGAGACGGCGAGCGTTCCCGCCGAACCTTGGAGAAAGGTGCGGCGGCTGTTGTCGGAGAGGACGAGGGATTTCATGTCGTTTGTTCTTGGTTCTTGGTTCGGCCAGTTCAGGATTCTCGGCGTCTCACTGGGCAACGAAGAACCCAGAACAAAGAACGCGAAGCCATTAGTATTTGGGGAAGATGTCTGGAGACGGGAAGCGTTCTTCCAAACGGCCATTTGTGTATTCCTCCCGTGGCACCGCGTCATCGGGCCAGTTCATCGGTCGGATACGGACGATCCTCCCGGGACGAATGCCCTCAATGATCTGGTCCACCTTCATTCCGATTTGGATCCCGCTGCTGCCCAGCGGGATCTCTTTGTCCTGCTTCATCACGTCCAGGATGGGTCCCAAGATGGCCACCAAGGAATGCCTAACCCACCCTTCCGTATGCTTCAAATTCGCTTCGGACACAGCCATCTGCCCATTGATGCCCTTTTGGAAGTCGGCGTAGAGGGAGGGGTCCATACCGCCGAACAGGGTCGCGGTCACTGTGGCGCTGCCGAACTTGCCATACTCGACGGCATCCACCCACGCGGGCATCCAGCGGCTCCGGATCAGCTCCCGATGCACCTCGATCTGGTGCTGGGTGGCGCGCTGCATCGCCGTCTCATCCAACCAGATATCTGAAATATGAAGGCGATTGCCAACTCGTCGCTCCCAATGCCCTGCCGGTTTCCAGGCAATTCCCAGATGGACGACCTGACCGCCGAGGGATTTCTTCCCGTCGGCAGGCCACACCCCTTCGGCAATCAAGTCCTTGAGCCCGAGCTTTTCGCGACCGCGCCAAAAGCAGGTGGCAGCATCAATGGACATTCGTTGCTCGTCTTCCTTGCCCTCTCCGCCTGCCATTGGTTCGCGATTGGCAACGATCATCCCTTGATCGTTTCCCATAAGCTCCACCTCCTGCAACTTCCAGACTTTGCCCTCTCTGAGGCAGAAACTGGGCTCGTCCTCAAGCAGGATGGCGTGGTTTTCGGCGGGTTGGGTGAGGATGTCTTTGGGTTTGATGCTCGCTTTGGTGATGACCGGCACGGAGGAGAGTTTTGGATCTGGTGGCAGATAAAAGCGACCGTGCAGCATGGTGCCGAGCGGGATGTCTCGCAGATCGGCGGGTGCACCGTGAGAGCGGACGATGCCATACGGGAGCATGGCAAAGGGGTGCGGGGCCGTTGAGTGAAACAATTCTCCGCCAGTCACGCGGATGCTGCCGCGGCGATTGGCATGGTCCACGAACACGAGTTGGCCGTCGTAGGCTTTGGCCTTGTCCAAAGGGGGGAACTTCCCCGCTTCGGGGCGGAACGGTTCGGCTACGCCGGTTCCTGGTTCTTGGTTCTTGGTGCTTGGTTGTTCGCTGAAGGCAGTCGTTTGAACGACGAGCGAACACACAAGCATCCTGAACCACGAACGGGGAACCAAGAACCACGAACGGGGAACCAAGAACCA
>CAYGQD010000269.1:0-6261 GCA_964351855.1 uncultured Verrucomicrobiales bacterium | reverse complement strand
GAACCACGAACGGGGAACCAAGAACCACGAACGGGGAACCAAGAACCAAGAACCAGGAACAAAGAACTTTTTCATAGCGCGATCACTTTGTTGCTGTCGCCAAACTGCTCCGTCTCCACGCCCATGCGCTGAGCCATGAGGAGGAGCAGATTGCTCATGTGGGCGTCCGAGTTCACCGGGCGGCTGCAGAGCTGGTAATGGGCGGTGGTGAGGGCTCCGGCTTCGCCCAGCGCGTAGCCTTGGAATCCTGCAGATTCCTTATTGAAGTCGAGATGACTGCCGTGCTTCAGGCCGAGGCCCGAGCCGCCAGCGAGCACAAGCGGGAGGTTCGCATTGCCGTGGCTGTGGCCGTAGCACATCCCGCTGCCGAAGAGCGACATGGTTGTGTCGAGCAGGGGCTTGCCGTCGAGGTCCTTCGTCTCCGCAAGGCGGGTGAGGAAATAGCTGAACTGCTCGATGGCGAAGGCGTCGTAGTTGGTGAGCTTCTCCATGTAACCGGCATCGCCGCCGTGGTGGCTGAGCTGGTGGCGCGACTCGGTGATGCCGATCTCCGGAATAGAAAACGCATCCCCCTCCCCTCCCAGACTGAAGGTGGCCACACGGGTAACATCCGTCTGAAAGGCGAGCACCATGAGATCATAGACGGTGCGGAAATAGTCGCCCGCCTGAGTCTTGGGAATGTCACGGTTGGTGCGTTTGCGATCGGATTCAGAGATCTCGGGAAGCGGCGTATCCAGCCAGGTATCGGCCCGACGAGTGCGGATCTCCGCCTCTCGCACGGAGGTGAGATATTGATCGAGGCGGCCTTTGTCTTCCGCGCCCATCTTCTTTTCCAGTCGGCGCACTTCGGCGAGGTTGTCATCGAGCACGCTGGCCTTGCGGCGAAGAGCCTTCCGCTGGGCCTCGATACCGCCCTTTGGTTCCTCGAACATCGACGCAAAGATTTCACTGCACCGACGCAACGCCGGCAATTGCACGCCGTCCGCAGTCCACGCGAGAGAACCTTGCGTCAGCGCGATCTCCATCGAGGAGTAGCGGGTGTGTTCTGCGGTGACTTCCGCCATCTTCTGGTCCACGGAGATGGTGTTACGATCCGAGGGGCCGAGCTTTCCTCCGGTCAGGAAAACATTGATGCAGTTGTGATGGTGACCGAGAGCTCCCGGATGATGGAGACCACTGATGGGCGTGATAGCATCGCGGTGCTTCTCCAAAGGCTTGAGCGACTGGGAGAACTCGTAGTCCTTCCCCGACTTGAGGATCTGATAGTTCAGCGAGTGGACACCGTTCGCGAGGTAGATGAAAGCACTGCGTCGGGGCGATGCGGTCGCTTTCTCAGCCGCGCGGAGCGGGATCATGCATTCCAGCATGGGTAGAGAGATGCAGGTGCCCAGCGCGTGAAGGGCGTGGCGGCGGTCGATCCGCCAGGATTGAGATAGGTAGTTCATAAATGTTCTTAGTTCGTTGTTGTTGGTTCTTGAGTGGTGTTTCGCAGGAGTGATGGGGTGCTCCTCAACGCTTTCTCATCAGGTCTGACAAAGCCACGGCGCGGACGATGTCCTTGACCCCGTATCCGTTCTTCTTCGCTTCGGCCTCGATGGCCTTGAGGTCTTCCTGGTCGTCAAAGCTGAGCACGCGGCGGAGGGCGTAGGTGCAGAGGTACTCGATGAAGGCGCGGGCGACCTTGTCGCGATCTTCCAGAAGGCGCTGCTTGAACTCGTTCGCATCCTTGAAGGCACGTCCGTCGGGCATGATGCCGGAGGGATCGACCAGGGGGTTTTCGCCGAGGCCGGCGGCGACCTTCTCGCGCGTGCGCCACTGACCGATGGCATCGTAGTTGTCCCAGGCGAGACCGAGGGGATCGATCTTCGCGTGGCAGGCGGCGCAGTTCGCGTCGTTGGCGTGGGCTTCCAGTTTCTCGCGAATGGTGGCCTTGGGGCTTTCCGGCGGGTTGGGTTCGATGGCGGGCACGTTTGCGGGCGGCGGCGGGGGTGTCTTGCCGAGGATCACTTCACTGAGCCAGACGCCACGATGGACCGGGCGATGACGCGTGCCGTCCGAAGTCAGCCCGAGCACCGCGCCCATCGTGAGCAGACCGCCTCGACGAGCCTCGGGCTTCAGTGAGACACGCTGGATGCCGCCCTCTTTCGGCTCCGGCAGGCCATAGAATTCGCAGAGCCGGGCATTGGCCATGGTCCAGTCGGAATCGATGAAGCCATCGATGGGCAGGTTCTTCACGAACATCTCGCGGAAGAACTCCACCGGCTCGGCCCGCATGCTCTCCTCCAGCCACGCGTCATAGGTGGGATAGAGCTTTTTGTCCGGCGGAAACATGCCCACGCGGTGCAGTTGCAGCCACTGCCGGGAAAAGTCATCGATGAAGCGGCTGGCTTTGCTGTCCGTCAACATCCGGTCCACTTCTTTCCCGAGTCCATCATCGCTGAGGGGCCCGCTTTTGACTGCGGCGAAAAGTGCGTCGTCCGGCATCGAACTCCAGAGGAAATAGGAAAGCCGCGAGGCGAGTTCCGAGTCGGTGATCCGTTCGCGGGCTACCGTGTCACCCTCGACGAGGTAGATGAAGTGCCGGGAGGTCAGCACGCCCTGCAACGCGACACGATAGGCATCGGCCAGCTTCTCGCCCGCCTCGCGTTCGGCGCTGTAGGATTTCAGATAGTCCTCAAGTTCTTCCGTCTTCACCGACCGCCGCCAGGCGCGTTCGGCGAAGCGTTGCAAATGCTCCGCCACCACCTCGGGCGTAGCGTCGTCCGGCGGCAGCACGTCCCTCCGCCGAGATTTTTCCGCCTCCGACACCAGCGGCCCCTCCCATTCGACCCAATCGAGGATCACCATCGAGAAGAGGCCGTTCCCTTTGTCATCAAACATCTGCGGGGCCGCCGGGGACGTTAGCAAGGTCTCGCTGCTATGCGTGAAAATATAGTCTCCTCTGTCGAGCAGCCTGAGGAAGTGGAGTCCTTTCACCGCATCGCTGGCGACCACGTTGAACTGCAGCGCCAACGGCATTTCGAGAACCACCTCGGACTCATAGACCTCCGGGCTGTCCTCCGGTGCGGTGATGTCAAATTCGATAAGCCCATCGACGCTATTCCTATTACTGCCAGTCGCCTTGCCGATGCTCAGGTGGGCCGGCTGGCCGCCGGGCGGGCGAATTCCACTGGCCTTGAAGCGGACTTTGTAGAGCCCGCTGTGTTCTGGACCCGTCTTGCCGAACCAGTTGGACGAGAGCGCGATCCGAAATGTGCCGGGGTAGATAAGGCAACGCAGCGGCCGGTTGATGCCGAACCGGTCCAGCACCTCCTGCTGATTTTCGCCGCCGCCGTAACGCAACTCCGCAGCGGTCTTGCGGACTTTGCGAGGCTCCACGCTCGCAGCGGGGAAGGCACGGTCGAGCACGAGTTCTGCGGCACGGTAATAGCGGTCCACATGCGAGGGCGAAAGCGAAAGCTCCGACCCGATGCGCTCAAAGCCGTGCCAGAGTGTGTCTTCGTTCAGCTCCCCCGGCTTGGTGGGATCATATCTTACGCCGAGAAGGTCATAGACCGTGTTTTGATACTCTGTCCGGCTCAGAAGATAATGCGCCACCGTCGGCCGCGCCGCCATTCGCGCCGCCCGACCCTGCTTGAGAAGCGAATCGAGATTCGTGACAAAGGCCGCCATTTCCTCCTGCGTCGGTCTATCCTCCTTCTTCGGAGGCATCTCGCCACTGTTGACGTTTTCGATGGCCTCCGCCCAGTGATGGCTGTCCGCGCCCAACTTGAAATCGCGAGAGAGCTGGTCGAAGCGCAAGTCACCCTTCTCCTTCTCCGGGCCGTGGCAGCGGACGCAATGCTTCTCAAGAAAAGCTTCAAACGGTTCCACTCCAATGACGGCACCAGGCAAGGCAAGGCTGGCAGTGAGTAGCAGCGCGGCTGCGAAGGGGGTGTGAAACAGAAAGCGGGAAGTCATGATCGGGTGACAGTGATAGGCTGTGGAGCCGAGCAGGCTGGATGGTGCCCCGGCAGAGTCTTGCTCTGGCTGTTGCGAGTTCGCGCTTATGCCAGCACCTCCTTCACGACATGGCTTTCCTCGACACCGGTAAGTCGGTAATCGAGCCCCGCGTGGCGGAACGTGAGCTTATGGTGATCGAAGCCCATGAGATGGAGGAGGGTGGCGTGGAAATCGTGGACGTGGACGGGGTTCTCTGCGGCGTGCAGGCCGATCTCATCCGTGGCACCGTGGACGATGCCGGGCTTCACACCCGCACCCGCGAGCCAGGAGCTGAAGGCCCAGGGATGATGCTCCCGGCCTTTGGCATCGGCGGTGTTGTTGAAGGGCGTGCGGCCAAACTCGGTGGTCCAGACGACGAGCGTGTCGTCCATCATGCCGCGTTGTTTCAGGTCCCGCAGCAGGGCGGCGATGGGTTGATCCACGTTCTTGGCGAGCGGCCCATGCGTCATCATATCGCCATGTGCGTCCCAGTTGCCGGAGGAGCCGGTGTCAATGAGTTCGACGAAGCGCACGCCGCGTTCGACGAGACGGCGCGCAGCGAGGCATTGCCAGCCGAAACCGGTAGTTTGTCCGCGTTGCAGGCCATAGTTTGCAAGGGTGGCATTGGATTCTTGTTTGAGATCAAAGGCATCCGGCACGGCCATCTGCATGCCAAACGCGGTCTCAAAGGTCTGCATCCTCGCGGTGAGCAACGGATCGGCGTCACGCGTCGCTAGGTGCGCCTCATTCATCTGACGCAGCGCAGCGAGTTCGAGTTGCTGGCGGCTCGCGGGCACACGGGGAGCCACGTTGGTGATGGGTTCCGCACCGGGAACGACGAGGGTGCCCTGATGCGCGCCGGGCAGGAAGTCGCTCGCGAAAACCTGCGTGCCCGCATAGGTCTGCTTCGGCGCGATGACGACGAAGCCCGGCAGATTGCGGTTCAGCGTGCCGAGGCCGTAAGTGACCCAGGAGCCGATGCTCGGCCGCGACTGCGCGAACGAGCCCGTATGCATGCCGAGCGTGGCGTTGTAGTGATTCGAATGCGAGGTGTGCATCGAGCGGATGAGCGCGATGTCGTCCACACACTGCGCGATGTTTGGAAACAAGGCGCTGACCTCCGTGCCACACTGCCCGTGCTTCGCGAACTCCCACTGCGGCTTCTTCAAATAGATGCGCTCGTAGCCGGGGCGACCCTTGATCTCGGGGTGATCGGCCTTGATCTCCTTGCCATGGCCTTTCACGAGTTCCGGCTTCGGATCAAAGGTATCCACATGCGACACCCCGCCGGTCATGAAGAGGAAGATCACGTTCTTCGCCTTCGCCGGAAAATGCGGCTGCTTCGGTGCGAGCGGATCCGCATTGTCTGCGAGCAGCTGCTGCACGATGCCGGGAAACAGCAGCGATCCAGTGACGGTGCTGGCCAGGAATTGGCGACGGGGAACGACGGTTGGCTTCATGGTGTTAATCGAGGTGTATGAACTCATTGCTGGCGAGCAGCACGCGGGCATAGGCGGCCCATTTTTCCTGCGGGGTGGCGGGATAGCTGGCGAGAAAAGCTCGGCAGCGTTCGCGTTCGGCTGCGGAAGGCTGGCGCTGGAACAAGACGCGATAGGCCTGCGCGATGCGGGCTTCATCGGTTGCCTGCTTCATCAGCGATGTGGCGAAGGCACCGGCCTGCGAGTGGAAGAAGGGATCGTTGATGAAGTAGAGCGCCTGCGTGGGCACCGTGGTCGTCTGGCGAGCGGCAGTGCTGGCGTTAGGATCGGCACCGTCGAACAAGGCAAGGAACGGATGACGACGCTGGCGCTGCACCATGAGATAGGCGCTGCGCTTCTTCGTGTCATACACGGCGTTAAAGGGTTTATGCTGCGTGAACTTCCATGTCAATTCAGCCGGGAAAGGATGCGCCTCCCCAGGGGTGGGATCGAGCTGGCCGGAGGCGGTGAGCAGACTGTCGCGCATTTCCTCGGCGGTGAGGCGGCGTCGGGTGAGGTGGGCAAGCAACTTGTTTCCGGGATCTGCGGCGGCGGGTTCGGCGCTTGCACGTTGATAAGCAGCGCTGCTCAAAATGAGCCGGTGCATGGCTTTCACGCTGTAACCGCTTTCGACGAACTTCGCCGCAAGCCAGTCTAGCAACTCGGGATGCGTGGGCATTTTACCGCGCGAACCAAAGTTGTTCGAGGAAGCCACGAGGCCTTGGCCGAAGTGCCATTCCCAGATGCGGTTCACCATCACACGGGCGGCGAGCGGCGATTGCGCGATCCAGTCGCCGAGTTC
>CAYGQD010000268.1:0-8810 GCA_964351855.1 uncultured Verrucomicrobiales bacterium | reverse complement strand
GAAATAGGTCGCGTCGTTGGGTATGTCCCGGGAATCGCTCCAGGCCAGAGTCTCATCCGGGCGCAGAAAGCGAATCCGGATTTTGCCTTCGGCGCGGCGTTTTGCCGAAACGTAAAAACGACTTTTTTCCTGTGTGTAGAAAAACAGCGTCTTCATTGGTAGTTGCTCTTCGTAGAGGAATTCGGCTTGATAAAGAGTCGTTCGACGGCCGTCACGCTCTTCTTCGATCGATAGATCATTCAGGGCGAATTCCTGGAGCGCTTTCGGGGGGCTCGGAGGCTGCGGAGCTTTGAACGGCCACAGCCGACCATCGGAGAACAGCGGGTGCGAGTGCGATTGAAGGCCGTATTTTTCGGTCGTGTCAGTCGTGGTGATCCACTGGATTGTGGTATCAGGGGTCGTCGGCGTTACGCTCACGTCCGCGCTCGATCGGTAGTTCTTCAGATCAAAGAGACTGCCGATGCGAATCGCGGGAGTGTCGCTCCGAAGAGCAAGCCTCATGAGATTGCCGCGGGCGGACGGATTGCCAGCGACCGGGGATGCCGAAGTGAGTGCGGGCGGATCCGAAAATTGCCGGGTGATGTTGATCTTCAAATCTTCGCCAGACTGCTGCGAAAGTGGAATCGCTGCCTCCAATGTCCAGATTCCATTCGCGACTACGCTCCGGACCGAGTCCTCAGGCAGAATTGCTTCTGTTCCATCCTCCATGCGTTGCCGGATGGTGCCGTCCGGCGAAAACAGAAAGTGGCGAAGCGGTTCGTCGATACCTTCCGCGCGGACAAAAAAAGCCGCCTCCTCCCGATCGGGCGATGCCCCGGAAGCCAGCTCGGACTGGAGAGCCAAGTAGAGATTTTGTTGATCATAACTGAGTCCATAGCGGCTTTGGCGGGGGGACAACATTCCCTTATCCACATTCGAAAACCCGGAGCCCGTGAAGCTGTATTCCGAATCCTTGATCTCCCCATCGAGTGTTGGCGTTTGTTCGCCGATGGTGATCAACCCCGCATCCCGCCCGGATCCGTCAGCGTCCCGTTCGTAGAGTTCGATGACCTCGCGTTGCGTGAGCGGTCGACGGTGGACGCGGAACTCGTCGATGAGACTTTCCCCGGCGAAGGCTTTTTTCCAGGCGTTTCCAGGACCGACGCTGAGAGGCAGCACCGGAGAGGGGCTCTCAAGAGAATGTCTGACCTGCCGGACGCAGACCATCCTACCATTGATATAAAGTTTCACTTCATTCCGGTTCCAGCTGGTGGAAATGTGTTGCCACTGCCCGGTCTCCCAGTTCCCGAAATGGTAATTCACTTTCGTGTAGGTCCCCTCCGCGCCGCGTATGAAGCGCAGCTCCTCATCGCCCGAGGGTTTGTAGACCATGAAATAATTTTTGCCGGCGAAGGTATGAAACAGCGCGTTGTCCTTCGGCGTGGAGGCGTTCCAATCGAGCGGTTTTACCCAGAAAGAAAGGTTGCCACTATCGAGGTGCAGATTCCCGTCCGAAGCATAGTAACAGTTTCTCGCCTCGTTACTTTCGACCGGAGCGCCAACGAGCAGGGCCTGCCCCCTCACCCCCGGTTGAAATTCCGGTACGATCGTAAGGCTTGCCTTCGTGTCACCCCTGGCAAATGTAGCGTCGGCTTGACCGTCAAAACCGGAATAGAGCAGCAGAGCCTCATCGCTCGCCAAATCGTCGCCGCCCCCCGAGGGCGCAGCAATTGCGGGAAGGATGCTCAGAAATAGAATAGCAATTTGGAACGCACTTCTGAGCAGGATGATCATTCTCATTCTTTCATTGAACCGTTGGAGCTCGGTCTTTCAAGAGCCTTTCTTGAGGTATTGGGCCGTAAAAATAGAATGGCAGCAGCTTTTGCTGGATTCATCCTCATAGACCTACCGCGTAGAAATCTCCGGTCGATTGGCGAACACCAACTCAACCGAGTCGGCAAAGTGACCGGCGAAACTGTCGCGCCGTTTGCCGGGAGTTTTGGTGTCGTTGGAAACGCCGAGACGAATCATCAGGTATTGCGTCTGCGGAGGTATCCGCAGCTCGCTGCTCAATTTTTGCCAGGTGGCGGTATCGCGATCCATCGCAAGCTTGCTGCTTCTGGAATAGGCAAGCGACTCCGCTGAGATCTGGTTGCTTCCCCTCAGCAACTCATTGCCAATCAAAACTTCGTCCAGGGCGAATATGGTCAGTGTGCTGGTATAGATTTCGTCCTTCGGGAAGGGTGCCGCATTGAACTTCGCGGCCAACTGAACCATGGATTCGCCATCTACAAAGCGCTGCTGATGCGGGCACACATCAATGAGACGAAACACATCACTGCTGAAACTATCCGGAAGCGGCTTACCTCCGTAGTCCGCCCGCAGAAATCTCAGCATCTTGGATTCGCCCTCCGGCGTCACGCCCTGAGTTGCTCTGGAAACCTCCGAGTAATCGCCGCTCCATTGACCGGGAAGCAGCGGCAGATTTTCGGACAATGGAGCTAAGCCAGATTCGAAGTCCTCCCAAAGCAGCGTCGTCACCTTTTGAAGCGAAGGCATCATGTAGCCAAACAACATCGAAGTGCTCAACAACCCGGCGACAAGACCGGCAGCCGCAGCGGAAACCGGAGACCACTTCAGCCAGAAACTCCGGCTGGTTGGTTGTTCCGCTGATGGCCTCCCGCTTTTTGCCGATGATTTTCTGACTCGACTGCGCATGCCGAGGTCGGTGTTGATGTAGCGGAGGTATTCCTCACGAAAACCGGCGTCCTCCAGAAGGAGAGCTTCCAATTGCTGTTCTTCATCCGCCGTGGCATCACCGTCGAGGCAGCGCCGGATCAGTTCGAAGCGGGTGTCATCTTACGTATTCATAGCAGGTCGTCTGAGGCGAGGGATTTGCGGGTGCAATCCATGAGGGTGAGCCGAATTCGGTGCAGCGATTTGTAGAGTGACATGGCGGTCCGGCCCAACCGTTCCGCGAGATGGTCGATCCTCACGTCAGGTGCGTAGGCTTTTTCCACCAACTCGCGCTGCTCGTCGGGAAGTTTCTTCAAACAGAAGTCGAGGGCGAGGCGCTCTTCTTCGAAAACATCGGAGTGCTCCAGGACCGTTTCCGCCAGCACCTCGAAGACCTCATCGCCGCAGCAGTGGCGGTCGCGTGCCCAATCGCGCCGAAAGGAGAGTACCTCCATCCGCGCCCCCCCCCAAAAGCCCATCTCCTAAACGCGAGGCTGTCCATTTCACCGTCAAACTTCCTCCAAAGCACGACCGCGACATCCTGCATCACCTCGCGCTCTTCTTCCCCGTCAAACAGCAGCGAACTCACAAAAACGCGCAACGACTCCTCATGCTCCAGAAAGAGCCGAAGAAACCGGTCGTGCAAATCGCGGTCGGAATTCGTCATTCACATGATATGCTCCACGAAAGCGGCCTGTTTGCCGAGAAATCTCCACGAACTTTGCCCTCCTGCCAGGACTACGAGCAGGGCCTTTACACCGCCAACAATCCTTGCGTGAAATTCTACAAAGCTGAACGAGGCTACATTCTCTGCGACCTCACACCCGAGCGATGGATCAGCCACTACAAGGTGGTCGATGAGATTTTGAAGCCGGGAGGAAAAACCACAGTGCGGGTTTCTTTTCGAGTAAACGCTGGTGATGCACAGTTCACCCCGCTAGAACTCTCGTCAGTTCAAGATACTCGCTTCGCAAATGAATTCCGAACTGGCATGACTGACTCAAACGATTGGCAAACCCACATTCAGAAACACCTCGACGGACAGACCTCCGAAAAGGAAGCCACTGCCCTGTCGGAGCAAATCGTCAGGGATGAGGGGGTCCGTTCTGCGTATCTCAAGGCAGCTCGAATCCATGGTGCGCTAGGCGATGAAACACTGGCCCTTGACTTGGAAACCATTCCTTTCCCTACCCCCGAACTCAAAAGGGATCGCGCACTTCATTCCCTTGCCTGGCCCAAGCAACTCTCAGCTGCGATTATCACCGGTGCTTTTGTACTCTTGACGGGAGTTGGCTTGGTCCTGGCGGTGAATCAGGCACCATTTCCGCCTCCTGCCTTCTGGATCCGGAAGCGACCATCGCCCTCATCTCTGTGAATGTGAATACCATGACGGCGTCGAAGCCCCCGATTAAACTGGGAGGCTACTTCGTGGATGATGTTCAACTCACCGTGATTAAGCAGCCGCAACTGCCGGTCCGCTTCGTGAAGTGAAGCAGCCATCATCAATCTCATCATGAAAAAGGCATACCTGCATTCCCTGTCCGCATTGTTCCTAGCGTTGGCCTTCGGCCTCCATGCCGAAGAACCGGCCTTTGAGGCGGAACTTTTTGAAATCGGCACCCTGGTATACTCGGATGATTTTGATGGTGAATGGAACCACGAGCGCTGGGGGGCACCCAAGGGAAAGAAGATCGAGGGCGGAAAGCTGATCATGGAAGCCGAGTTCACCAATCGCGAAGAAGCGATGAAAGCTCTCAAGCGCGATCATCAACGAGAAGGCTCAAAACGGCCATCGCGTCATCTTCAAGGGTGGCGAAGGCTGCCGCATCCTCGTCGACTCAGTCCGCCTTTGGTACTGCACCGAATAATCCACCCCACCTTTCACCGTATAGCATCATGAAAACGTCATTCAATCGTCGCCACTTCCTTCGCGGGACCGGAGCGCTCATCGCCCTGCCCGCGCTCGAGTCCATCGGTTTCCGCCGTTTCGCTTCAGCAACTGCTGGTGCGCCTTCCACACCGCCCAAGCGCTCGGTCTTTCTCGGGATCGGATTTGGAGTGACGAAGGAGACGTGGTTTCCTGACCTGACCCAAACAGGATCGGATTACCGTCTGCCCGAGGGGCTCGCCGCCCTGGCTCGGCACAAGTCGGACCTCACCGTGGTGCAGGGCTGCGCGAACCAATACAGCAACGAAGCCCACTGGGGCAGCACCTTCTGGTTGACTGGGGCGAATCGTTATTCCGTGCCCGGCCAAAGCATGGCGAACAGCATCTCCGTGGATCAGGTTGTGGCACAGCAATTGGGACAGGATACCCGCTTTTCCTCGATCCAGCTCAGCAGCCCCGACAACCAGGGGCACGGTCCGGGGCTCTCACTCGCCTGGGATCAACGCGGCAAGCCGGTCGCGGGATTCAGTGATCCGGTTCGGGCCTTTCACAAACTGTTTTCGGCAGATGATATGCCGCTGGAACAACGCCAAGCTGCCATCGCCGAAAATCGCAGCGTTCTCGATGCTGTCCTCACCGAAGCCAAGCGCGTGCAGCGGGGTCTCTCCAAAACCGACACTGACAAGCTGGACGAGTACTTCCAGGGAATCCGCGATATCGAGACGCGGCTCAGCAAAGACGAAACCTGGCTTGATGTTCCCAAGGCCAACCCGCCGATCGGGGAACCGGAACCCGGCCTGAAGGGCAAAGACGAGATCGCGATCATGTATGATCTGATCGTCGCGGCGATGCAGACCGATAGCACCCGCGCGCTGACCTACCGGATGCCCGGCAACACGCTCCTGCAGAGTCTCGAACTCAAGCACAGCGCCCACAATGTGAGCCACTATTCTCCGGGCGAGCGCATGCTGGCCTCCCAGGCTCGCGACAAAGCCCACAGTGAACTGCTGGCGGGACTGATCGACAAACTCAAGGCCACGAAGGAAGCGGACGGTTCGAGTCTCTTCGACCACACGGCTCTGGTGTTCGGCTCGAACATCAGCTCGATCCACTACCTCGATAATTGCCCAACGGTCCTCACCGGAGGCGGCGCGAACCTGAAGCTCGGTGAGCATTTGGTGCTGCCAAAGGATACGCCGCTCTGCAACGTGTGGCTGACGATGTTGCGAGGCATGGGCATTGAACTGGAACGCCACGGAGACAGCTCGGGTATCGTGAAGGAACTGCAGGCGTAGTGGATCTCGCACAAAGCCACGAAGGCACGAAGAAATGAGAGAATCTGCTGTTTTTATTTTCACCCTGACTTTGTCTCTTTGTGCCTTCGTGCGAGGCGCTAATTCAGAAGTCCGGTTCCCGGAGAAGCACTTCGCCTTCTTCGAAAACTACTGCCTTGAGTGCCATGATTCCGCCACGGAGAAGGGCAAGGTGAACCTGGAAGAGCTTTCCTTTGAGATCGCCAATATTCCCGATGCCGAGCTCTGGCAGAAGGTGCTCAATTCGATGAACTCCGGGGAAATGCCTCCGGAGGACGAGACCCAACCCGAGAACCAGGAGAAAGCCGACTTCCTCGATGCCCTCGCCCAGACCATGGTCGAGGCCCGCCGCTCGCTATCCGATTCCGGCGGCGAGATCACGATGCGTCGTCTCAACCGACGCGAATACCAGAACAGCATCGAATACCTTACCGGTGTCCAGGTGGATGCCAACGCGCTGCCCGCTGATGGCGGCTCCGGGACCTTCGATACTGTGGGGGCCTCGCAGTTCATCTCCAGCGATCAGATCGAGCAGTATCTAAAACTCGGTCGCCGTGCGATCGATGAATTGTTCGAGCGTCAGGCGGCGATGGGACAGGAAACCAAGGTCTTCCGGGTCGAACCGGAAAACACGGTCAACGTTCAGAGTCGCGAGAAAATGGCGAACATGGAGGAAGTACAGGAACGCTATCTCCTCTGGAAAGCCGAGGTGGATAAAGCCGCCCTCCTTCCTGAAAACGAGGACGTTCTCGCGCAGATTCGCGAGAAGTACAAACTTACCGACCTGACCGACAGCATCAGGCTCTATCAAAACGCCGACCTGCTCAAAGGTGTGCCGGATGCCCAGGAGTTTGGCTTCCGGGATGCCAACGCCGCCTCCTTTTCCTTTCAGGGCGGCTATGGCCGGAGTCACGCCTACGTCAAGCACTACCTCGAGCTTCCCCACAGCGATCGCGGCACTTACCTCAAGCTGGCCTGGGACATCCAGCGCATCGATATTTCAACAGATCCCAATGACGTTCCTCCGGGGACTTACAAACTGAGGATTCGAGCAGGGACGGTGGAGGGCTCTCCTGCCTCCCGACACTTCATTGAGATCGGTCACCCTCAGCGGGTGAATCAAGTACCGGCCGGGTTCTCCAGTCTACCGCTCAGCAGTCACCAGGTTACCGGCACAGTGGACAACCCGGAAATCATCGAGACGACCGTCGAGATCGGAGTCGATACGCCGCGCGAGTTCGGCATTCAGGAGCGACGCCCCACCGACGGAAAGACGGTTCGCACGGACTTTCACCGTCATAAAAGAGAAAACGGCTACGGGACACCTCCGGCTATCTGGATCGACTGGGTCGAACTCGAAGGGCCCCTTGGCGGAACGCCCACGACTTGGAAGCAGCGGCGTGAGGTCGAGGAACATGCCAACGCCAAAGTCGGTGGCACCTACAACGGCTATTTCAAAGGCGGTCACGAACAGGCGGAAGCCTTCCTCGAAACCGGCGAACCTCAAAAGGGCATCAAGGACGAACAGGAGGCCAAGTTCCGGATCAGGGCCTTCGAAGAAAACGGGCCGAGCTTCCGCCGTTACCTTGAGGATCCGCTGACGCAAACCGGATCGTTTCTCACGATCTCCGACGTCAATAAAGAGGAGTTTATCGCGCTGCCACCCGAGCACCCGTCCGGCTGGCGCAAAACGAAGCATGTCATCGATACGCTCCCGCCTGGTGACTACCAACTTCGCTTTCGCATCGGTGCGGTGGAAGGCACCCCGTCCGAGCGACACTTCGTGGATCTGGGCGAGGCTCCCGACAAGGACCAATTCACCCATCTCCAAACCTTTCAGATCACCGGAACGACCGACCAGCCGCAAACCTTCGAAGTCCCAGTCACCCTAACAAAAGCTGGTTCCCGGAGATTCGCGTTGCGAGAAAAACGGGATCCAAAGGCTGACCACGCCCGCACCAAGGCCGCCCGCCAAGAAACGGGCGTTGGCCCGACTCCCGCGCTCTGGATCGACTGGGTCGAATGGGAAGGCCCGTTCGATGCTTCGTCTGACGACTCGACGTTCGCCCAATGGTGGGTCAGTCCCCGGACCACTCCGGACGAGTCAGTCCGCGCCCGACAGATCCTCGAGCAGTTTGCCTTCAACGCGTTCCGCGGCGTTCCGGCAGAGAGCGAGTTCATGGATCGCTTGTCAGTCATCTTCGAATCCCGGCGCGCCTCCGGCGATCCCTTTGACGTCGCGATTCGATTGCCGCTCAGCATCATCCTCGCCTCACCCGGCTTTCTCTATCTCAATGAGCCCTCTGATGAATCCGAACGCCGCAGACTTTCCGATCGCGAACTCGCGGTGCGGCTTGCCTACTTCCTTTGGAGTGCCCCGCCCGATCATGAACTGCTCGAATTGGCAGAACGCAATCAACTAAGCCAACACGAAGTGCTCCGACAGCAGGTCGATCGTCTCATCGCCGATTCCCGCTCCGATGCATTCGTCTTCGGTTTCGTCCATCAATGGCTAGACATGGAGCGGCTCGACTTCTTCCAGTTCGACGTGACCCTGCATCGCGAATTTGACGAAAGCACCCGGTCCGCAGCCCGCGAGGAAGTCTATCAATCGTTCGCTCATCTCCTTCGCGGTCGGGAAAACGGTCGCCTCGGCAAACTCCTCAAGAGCGACACCATTTTCGTCAACGGCTTGCTCGCCACCTACTACGGCATTGACGGTGTCACCGGCGACGATTTCCAGCAAATCGCTCTGCCCGCCGACTCTCCCCGAGGAGGTTTGTTAGGCATGGCCGCGATCCACGCGATGGGAAGTGACGGCATCGAGAGCAGCCCGGTCGAACGTGGCGCATGGGTCCTTCACTACCTCCTCAACGATCCTCCTCCCCCTGCCC
>CAYGQD010000267.1:0-8815 GCA_964351855.1 uncultured Verrucomicrobiales bacterium | reverse complement strand
GGACGACCTGTCCCGGCACGCACATGATGCCACCCCATTGATAGGCCTGCTGGCCCGTCTGGGTCTGGACGCGGAACCAGGAGTAGCCGTTGAAATAGACGCCCGTATCCTCGAGGATCGTGATCGGCGCGCCTTCCGCGATCCTTTCCATCACTTTGGTCACTTCCTCGAACGTGAGGCGCTCTCCTTTGCCCTTTGGCGGCATGGCGGACTCGTCTTCCGGCGGGCGAAACAGCGTCACAAAGAGGTAACTGGCGTCCCAATCTCCCGGAATGACGACGTCATTTTTGGCGAAGCGGTTTTGAAAGTGTTCCGGATCGTCGAGTCGCAATCCGCCTTTCACCTTCTCGCTTTTGGCGCTGTGACAATCGGCGCATTTGGCGTCGAAAATCGGCATGATGTCCTTTTCGTAATCCAGCGCCACGGCGGAGGATGAAAGGAAGAGGGCCAGCTGGAGAGAAAGGACGAACGGCTGTTTCATGGGCGAGACTATACCCGAATTTTGTCGACTGCCCGCATTTCCCGATCGTTCGGCCCCAGTTTCTTCTTCGCTCCCATTCCTTTGAGAATCGAGTTGTAGAGATCGAGTCCTTCGGCGTTGGCGGAAAGGGTTTGGCCGGTTTTGAATCGACCGTTCGCTCCGGTGATGGCGTGAAATACGCCGGAGAGCTCGCGGGTGGTGTCGGAGTGACGACCGTCGCCGCTTTCCGTTGAGATCGTGATCAGGGAATTCTCCAGGATCGACTTTCCATTCGCTTCCTGAGCATCCGCGCCGTCCAGTAGTTGGAGAAAATAGGCCAATTCCTGCATCTTCATGTGGATGTGCGCCCGCATCTCCGGATTGTCCTTATTCTCATTGAATCGGTGCCAGTATTCGTGGCTGCAGCCCTTGGAACCGGTGCCGTTGAGGTGCTTGCTGTCATCGAACTCGAACCGCTTCTCGCCGTTGTATTGGTAGGTTCCGGTGAGGCGAATGCGTTCACCCGCGGCCAAAAACGTGAGGGATCCGAAGCGGGCCCGATCCATCTGGATCGCCAGCGCATACATATCCGCCATCAACCTCCATCCGGTGGTTAATTCTTCCAGGGTGATATCGATCCCTTCACCGCCGGGATCCGCCTGGCCGCCGTGGAGCAGCTGGGAACGGGGCGGAATGCTGGGAGCGTTGGCATCGCGATCGTTCATTTCGTAGGCGCGCTGCTCGTATTCGCGAATCCGGTCGAGGTGCTCGGAGATCCGGCTTTTCGAAGCAGCGCCCAGTGGTGAATTCGGCCCCTGATAAAACTTGTATTGATCGACGACGGAATCCAGGACGCTGCGTTTGAGGCGTTCGGTGCGGGCATCGTCATTCCCGACGTTCCCGAGACTTCCGAAGACGCGATCGAAGAGGTCGCGCGGCCTCTCCTGCATCACGCCAGCGACGGTTCCATCCGGATTGTAGCTGTGGACGTAGCGACTGATCCGGCTGCGGCGGAAAAACGTGCCCGCGAGCAAGGTCGGAACCATTCCGGGCGGCATGCCATCGGGATAATAGGTGTGGCGGATAACCTGATCGATCGACGCTCCACCGGACTTGGCTTCGCCCACGGGAGGTTCTGCGGTGAAGGCCCCGGAAGCTCCATCGAAGTGGGCGTTGATCCCTTTTGCATCGCAGCGGACTTGATCGACGTCTTGGAGAATCAGGAGCTTGTCCCGGAGCGGCTTGAGCGGCTCTAAAACGCCATCAAACCCTTCCGGCTGAAGGGGCGCAGGAATTCCGAGACCAAAAAATAAGTTAAAGGCACGAACGGGAACGGTAGCGCTGGCGGCCGTGGCATTCGTGACCATCATTTCTTCCAAAAGTGGGAACCCGATTCCGATGGAACCGAGGCCTCGAAGCATGGTGCGGCGACTGATGGGGGACTTCTTCATGGTGCGATCAGGAAAATAAGCAGTTTTCCCTCGTTATGCCAAGCCCCGGAAATTGTCACAGACCTATCCGTAGTAGATGCGGTCGAGAATCAGTTTGATGACGCTCTTGGGCAAATGCGCGTGGAACTCCAGCTCATCTTCGCTGTAGTAAGGGCGCGCTTCGATCAATCGCTCGGCCAATTTCGGACCCACACCCGGCAGTTGCTGCAGTTCTTCGACGGTTGCGTGATTGATATCGACCATCGCGGGCATGTGATGATGCGGATCGTGTTCGTGATAATCATGATCCCAATCGTGATGCGGGTCGTCGTAGCTTTCGCCGGTGTGGTCATCGCCATGATGGGGATCATCGTGATGATCCAGGGCGTGAACATCGTCATCGGTCACGGTGGATTCATAGCGCTCAATGTCGCCAGCGACGGCTTCACGTTTTTCGTCCTCGGTCAGTTCTTCCCCGGCGGCCAACTTCGCCTGTCGCTCTTCTTCCTTGCGAGCGCGCTCTTCTTCGCGTTTGGCGCGTTCTTCGGCCCGCTGGCGTTCTTCCGCCGCTTCCTGTTTCAACTGCTTGCGCTCCAGGAAGTAGGCCAGCCAGATGCAGATTTCGTAAAGAAGAACGAGAGGGACGGACAGCAGAAGCAGCGTCATCGGGTCCGGCGGCGTCAAGAACGCGGAAAGGACCATCAGAATGACGATGGCGTAAGCCCGGGAATCGCGCATCGTGCGATAGGTGAGCAGGCCGAGGCTGACCAATGACATGACCACGACGGGAAGCTCAAAGGCGAGCCCAAAGACCAGCGTCACTTGGGTAACGAATTTGATGTAGTAGCCAATTCGCCATCCCGGTTCGATCCCGCGTTCCAAGGTGTACTGCGCCAGGAAATCCAAGGCCAGGGGCAAGCCGACGCGGAAGGCGAAGAATGCGCCGAGGAGGAAGAGGAAGAAACCGACGAATAGGGATGGAAAAATGACCTGCTTCTCCACCTGCCGGAGTCCGGGAAGCACGAACTGGGCGATGAAAAACGTCACCAGAGGAAATGACAGCACCAGCCCGGCAAAAAACGCGAGCTTCAGAGTCAGAACTAGGGCCTCATAGGGCTGAAAGACTTCCATGATGAGGAAATTCTGGTTCGCGACCAAGCTTCGCGGATCATTGGCGTCGAGAGTTTCACTCTCGGGGATATCCGAGCGTTGTTGGAGCTTCGTGGCAATCGCGCTGGAGCGAAGCAGCAGCTCTGGCGCTTTCCCGATTTCGACGATGGCGGTTTGGGATTTCTCGTCGATCTCAACGAAGGTTCCGATCAAGCCCGCAGGTGTCTTGACCTGGTCTCCGGGCTGGAGACCGGTCTTCTCTTCAGCGCGATCAGAAGGAGCAGGGTCAGGTTTTGCATCTGCGGGTTGATTCTCGGAACTGGCATCGGTGGCGACGGTTTCCGAGACGTCGGCTTCTGCGGCTTCAGCTTCCGTCGTTTCCACGATGTCAGGCTCCGCAGGTTCCGCAACATTATCGGTTTCAGCCTTCTCCGGCGGGGAAGCTTCGTCTTCTGCGGTTTCTGAGGAAGCTTCCGCAGTTTCCTCATCGGTTTCCTGCGATTCCAGCTTTACCAACTCGCTGGTCTGGAACATGGCCTTCGGAGCATCCCCCACGGAGATGCCGGTCAATCGTGCCTCTTCATTGAGCTCGGTCACTTGGCCAACGATCCCGCCTCGAGTGACGACCCAGTCGTTCACCTTGATCGCATTTTCCTCGGCCTGGGCGTCTTTCTTCTCCTTGCTGACGAAAAAGGCAGGACCACCACTCCCGATTTTGGCCCACTCCATCGGCAGACGAATCCAGTCCAGCAAGCGGTCGTTCACCGAGAAGCACAGGATCATCGCAATCAAGAGGGTGATGATGATGCGGAAGAGCATTTTCCGCAGATCCTCCAAATGATCCAGGAACGGCATTTCCGCGTTATCGAAGCCATCATCCGCACCAAGGCCTCTATTCCGCTGGGCGGAATCTTCACGGATTCGGAAGAGCTTTCCGAGCAGGGTATTAAAAATCACAATCGGTCGCAGGGTTGTTTCAGGAAGGGCGGCAATTTAGCCAAACTTTCTCCAATCGCAAAGCCTCGCTGCCTGAATCACGAGCGAGAAGGTGGCTAGTTGACATAACGACGCACGGGATGGTCTTCCCAAGGAGGAAGCTTCGCGGTTTCCTTGGCCACGAAGTCGCTCATGGGCAGGTTCCACGCTGCATAAAACGGGGCCAAGTCGGCATTGCAGGCTTTCGACATTCGGATGACCCATTGATCGTTCTTTTCCTGCTGAGTTTTGGGCCATTCATCTTTAGGAAGTGTATTATACTCGTGGAAGACGGTTTGATACGGTTGCCATCCGAACGTTTCTTGAATCTGGAGATAACTATCCAGAGCGACCCACATGGACCATTCTTCCTGGAACTTGCGTCCGTTGTTGAAATAGGCATTGCGAGTTTGCTGACGACGAAGGGGATTGATCGCTCCGTGGGTCTTATCGCGATGCTTGCCAATCACTTCTTCAAAGAGATAGACGCTCCAGAGGTTACACGTTGTTTCGCCCGTGTTGGGTAACGCCCAGAGATTGTGTTGATGATTATGTCCGTATTCGTGGAAAAATCCCCAGTTCCCGTTTTGCATCAAGGAATCCGCATCCACGGCTTGTTCGGAAGCGTCTCCCAGATGGGCGGCAACCGGATATCCGGAATGCATCGATCCAGCAGCGGTTTGTCGATCAAACACGATCCGTTCAGCGCGATAGTTTTCGCGATCAACGACGGCAAGTTCTGCCGCTTTATTGATAAACGAGTTCCAGACTGCCATCACCTCATCTGGATTCTCTAAGTTTCGAATATGGTCACTGGGAAGAGCGATGATGATTCGTTCACTGGCGAGTTCTGCCCAGGGAGCCGGGTTGTGGCGAATCCGGGACCGCCATTCCTCGAGCGCAGTCTTTCCATGGATATAAAGTGGAGCTTCGATGGCACCTTCGATGGTGATGGATTGCTCACCAAAACGGGCACCGCGAGGAACGCGGATTGTGATCAACCCACCGAGCCCGTTGGCTGCGAGGGTCTGTTTCTCTTCGATCGCAAAGGCGCGTTGCAGCCTTGGCCAGCGGCACCATTGATCCCGATTGTGGAGATTTCCCTGGTAAGCTCCAATTACGATTTGAAACCCTGCCGCTGAAATTGCGGAAGGCACCGTGACCCGAATGGGCTCTCCTGGCGCGGCGTAGAGGCCGGTGGGACGCATTTCCGGGGCATTGTTGGCACCCGCGTTTCGGCCATTGATCCAGCCTTTAAAGTCGCTATCGATCACCAGGGTCCGGGAAACGCGCTTGGCGTCTTTAGGAGCTGCGCCCGGATAATCATCAGCGGCTGGAATCGGACGAATTTTCTCCGGGGGAAGGCTTTGGTTCAGCCGATCAGTTACCTCGACAACGGCATCGGTCAGTGGGGAGTTTCCCGGTAAAATCGGCGTTTTCTGGGTCGGAATAATCGGCCCGATGGCTTGGTTTAGGGCAAAAAGGGCGTCCTGAAAGGCGTCTAGTTCTCTGCCGCTTAGACGAGCGCCGCTACGGACATGCTTGAGTTGTTGAGCGGTGACCTCTTCGGGTGCCTTGGCCAAGGCGAGCGCGGTGGTCGTGGCAAGGGGAACGCCAGAGGGATCGGTCGGCGGAGGGCCGAGAGAGATGGGCCGCTTGGCGCTGGCGTATCCATCGGAGAGAAACGTGATTCCGGCAAGACCTCCGACCTGATTGCCCGGGAAGGTCGAAAAATCCGGGTATTGGTTCCCAAAGGGCCAGGGCGTCGCCGCGATGACCACCCCGCTACCTTTCAAGGCGAAACGGCGAACGCTTTCGATGCCCTCTTCGCTGATCGATTCGTGACCAATGAAGCAGTAGACGTCGACTTGGGTGTTAAGATCCTCAGGCTTGATGACACGTGCGACCATGCCCAACTCCGCCAGAATCACTTTGAGCGGGGCCAGTTTGGGAGAAAGGCCAACGCTCGGCTTGGCAGATTTGCCGGTCCAACGGATGGTATTGGCCACTAAATCCCGAACTCCGGCTTGGTCGATCAAGGACCCCGGAATGAGGAAGGAGCCATGAGCGAAAGCTGCGATGCGGCCCTGCGTTCCGGTCAACCCGATAGCACCGAAGGGACGTCCTTCTTCATCGCTCAAGATTTCGGCGGCGCTGTTCTCTTGCAGCTTCAAGACTCCGGGAACGCTCCCTTCCAGGGTAAATTCGGCCACGTTTTTCGTAATCAGTTCCAGATCCGCGCGCTTGGGGCCTTCTGCTGACCAAGAAGGGAGTGCCGCCAGAAACAGCAAGAGAATCGGAGTCCTCACGAGGATTGGAACTTGAAGTCAAAGATCGAGTCCGGCTGAACCGCTACTTTGGAGGCAGGCTTTACTTCAACCAGTCCATGCTGAGGGTTCTTCGTTTCCTCAAAGATCGATCCTGAGAATTCGACCCGGCTGGTTCCGATGATGGGTCCATTCGCTTCATTGGCACTGAATTTCCCCCGGCGCACCCGCATCGTGGTCACGGGGAGGTCGGGATCTTCCGGATAAAACGTTAGGGCTCCCCAACTCACAGGAGTCGCATCCAGCATGACGGTTCCACTCACAGCCGTTCGTTTTCCCATTCCCAGGAACTGATTGGTCTGTAACCAAGCTTTGAGGTGTCCTCCCCAGGTGCCGAGAATCGGGTCGCCCTGCATCAAGCCGACGCCGTGAGGGCCTTTTTGGTAGATGTGCATTTCCGCCGGAATGCCCAGTTGATGAACCCCAAGGTAAAACAGAATGCTGTTCTCGACCGGAACGGCGGTATCTTCGCCCGTGTGGAAGAGGAAGGTGGGTGGGGTGTCGGGTCGAATTTGGAGTTCGGTGGAGACTTGCCGAGCCTTGTAGGAATCCGCTGGAACGTCGCCTCCCAGTAGATTTCGCCGACTACCAGCGTGAGCGTGTTCCGTTGAAAGCGAGATGACCGGGTAGCAGAGCACCAGGAAATCAGGGCGCGAACTCTTGCGCTCGATGGGATCGACTGCGTTGGGCTCGCCGTGATCGAACATCGTTCCGGTCATGGAGCAGAGATGGCCGCCGGCCGAAAATCCCATCGATCCAAGGCGCTTGGGATCGACCCCAAAGGTCTCTGCTTCCGCTCGCACGGAACGAATCGCGCGGCGGGCGTCGTTCAACTGCGTGGGATGATGGTAGCCCTTGCTGCCCAGGCGGTAGTGAACCACGAACGCGGCCACGCCAAAATCATTGAAGAATTTGGCAATCTGGTGGCCTTCGTGATCGACCGCAAGACCTCCGTAGCCGCCTCCCGGGAAAACGACGACACCGCATCCGTTCGCCTTATCGACTTCCGGGAGATAAACGTCCATGAATGGTTGATCGGAGTCCTCAATCCCCTTTGCGCCAGGGGCACCTTGGGGCCAAAGCCGCTGGCGATCTTGGCCATGCGCAGAAAGCACGAGGAGTGAGGCGAGCAACGCGAGGATAGGGATGTTCATCAGAGCGTGGGAGGATTCTAAGATTCGGTGGGGCCGGTTCCGACCAAGCCTTCCAACTCGGAAATCCAGGCCTCCACATTGTCGTGACCGATGTTTGCCTGGATTAAATCGAGCATCGTTTTGGCTGCCAGAGCTCGATTGCCATAGGCGAATTCGTCTCGATTTTGCATCCAGCGCAACACGGGAAGTCGCTCCTTTTCAAACTGGAGAGCGGCCTTTGCGCGATTGGTGACGAAGTTGGCCATTTGCCCGACTTGGCGCCTCACGGCTGGGGACTCACCGTCGTTTTGTTGTTGATATCGCTCCATCTTTTCCTCGAACTCGATGAAGAGCTTCGCCATGGCAATTTCTTGTTGAATGCGGGAAGTCCAGGCCTTCGCAAGACTCGTTGGGTTTTTCTCTCGAAGGTATGGAAGGATCGTCTTGTCATAGACCCCTGCAATGTTGAGAGGATTCCCCTCCCAACGCTCCGCATTCCGGCTCAAGGCTTCGTCCAACTCGTAAACCTCCGCAAAGATGGTCCCGCTGATGTCCTGATTTAACGCAGGGTGGGGTGGTTCGCTCAGGGCGGAGAGTTTGGCCATGTAGGTAGTCAGCGCTCCAAACACAGAAGAGACTTCTTCCTCCTGGGCAGAGCGGGTCGCCAGAGCCAAATACTCCAACTGAAGCTGAAGCGCCGTGAGGAACGGCTCGAAATCATGCTGCTCTTTATTGGCATCCCGCCACTCTCGGAAGTCGCTGTCCGATTTGTTCATCCGGGTGAAGTTGATTTCCTGATGGCACTTCAAATACAGATCCAGTGCCGCTTTGGGGCTGGACGCAGCAGATCGGAAGACCTGCTCGGCGCTGGAATTTCGACTCAGATGTTTGGTGGTCGCCGCAGTGCGGAGTTCAGCGAGCTGTTTTTTGATCGCTGCGATCTGGGTTTCGGTCAGCGGGGCCGATTGAGCGTGGGAGCCGGTCGGCATCGAGACGAGAACCAACGGAAGGATGCCAGCGATCATTCGCCAGCGGAGACGGGGTTTAGGTAGACTCATGGATTGATGGTAAAAAGAGGAGCTTTTCGCGATTAAACATGGGATGAAAGGACGGATCAAGATTTGTCCTTCGAAGATTCGAGATCAAGGGTTCAAAATCGGCTGAATCTGCGTTTGACAGAAGAAAAGCTGCCACGTAGGGTCGCAACCCCTTTCAAACCGACAGGGAGCACCTTTTTTCTCAGTTTTTCGAAGTGATGAAGACATACTCAGCCAAAGCGGAAGAAGTGGATCGCGCCTGGTGGATCATTGATGCCAAGGATCAAGTTCTTGGTGACGTGGCCGTCCAAGTAGCGCGTTTGCTCCGTGGCAAAAATAAGCC
>CAYGQD010000266.1:0-8838 GCA_964351855.1 uncultured Verrucomicrobiales bacterium | reverse complement strand
GGTTCATACCTTGTGGCCACCCCCTCGGACTTCGGGCTTCAAGGCCTTCCGCCGACGCACCCGGAATTGCTCGACTGGCTCGCTGCTGATTTTGTGAATCATGATTGGTCGGTCAAGCACCTCGTTCGGCGCATCGTGCAATCGAAAACCTATCAGCAGTCGAGCCATCATCGTCCGGAAATGGCAGCGATCGATGAGACGAATCGCCAACTCTGGCGGGCGAACCGCAAGCGACTTTCGATCGAAGCGATCCGCGATAGTCTCCTCGCCGTTTCGGAAGAGCTCGATCCAAAGATAGGAGGGAGACCCAGTCCCCTGTGGGGCGATAAACCGACCCGGCGACGCGCCATCTACGGCTTCATCAATCGGTTCAATCTCGATCCCACCTTGCGCGCCTTCGATTTCCCCACGCCGATGCAGAGTCAACCGCGACGGGACGAATGCATCGTCGCCACCCAAGCCTTGTTCACGATGAACTCGCCATTCGTCATTGAGCGCGCCCATACCATCGTCGGCTCAGAAGCGTTCCGAGCCGCGAAAACGAAGGAGGAAAAGATCGCCCACCTCTTCCGGACGATCTTGCAACGCGAACCGGATCACCTGGAACTTCCCCGCACCCTCCGCTTTGTGGAGCGGGAAAACCGGCCGTTGTCCTGGTCGCTGATCACGCAAAGCCTCATGATGACGAACGAATTTCACTATCTCGACTGATATGAACCCTGAATCCCTCTCCCGGCGACACTGGTTGCAAAAAGGCGGCTGTGGCTTGGGTTCGCTCGCCCTCACCAGTCTGCTGGCGAAAACCGGGGAGCTTTCTCCGCTGGCTGCTCGTTCCCCCCATCACTTCGGCAAGGCCAAACGGGTGATTCATCTGATGATGAACGGCGGTCCGTCTCAGATCGACACCTTCGATCCCAAACCCGAAGTCAGCGCCCTCGATGGCAAACCGCTTCCGGATTCCGTCAAAGCCAAGCTTCAGGCCACCCAGCGTAATCGCGTCGGGACCCTATTTGGCTCGCCCTTCAAGTTTTCGCGCCACGGAGAATCCGGACTCGAAGTGAGCGAACTTTTCCCGAATGTCGCCAAACATGCGGATGACCTCTGCGTGATTCGCTCGATGAAGGGCGAAATCGCGAATCACACCCCGGGCCTTCTTCTCACGAATTGCGGCCACTCCACTCTGGCCCGTCCCAGTTTGGGTTCCTGGTTGCTCTACGGATTGGGGAACGAAAGCGAAGATCTACCAGGATTTGGCGTCCTTTGCCCGAAAGGTTTGCCCACGGCTCAGTCTCGGAATTGGACCAGCTCCTTCCTTCCCGGCGTTTATCAGGGAATGCACATCGATACCGGGACCAACGAGAAATCCCTGCTCCCCAATCTCCAACGAAACGACATTCATCCGGCCGAGCAGCGGTCTCAGGTTGCGCTGACCCAGATGCTGAATCGCCGTCATTTATCAACGCATCCCGGGGATGAGCGGCTCGAAAGCCGAATTCACTCCATGGAAATGGCGTTTCGCATGCAAACGGCTGCCTCGGACGTCTTTGATCTCGAGCAAGAGCCCGCGAAGATTCGAGCGATGTACGGAGACACCATCCAAGGACGCAATCTCCTCATCGCCAGACGATTGGCGGAACGCGGCGTCCGTTACATCCAGTGCTATCACGGAGCGGGCCAGCCTTGGGATAATCACGGCAGCTTGGTTCCTCGAATCAAAGCTCTTTGCCAAGAGAGCGATCAACCGATCGCCGCCTTGCTCACCGACCTGAAGCGTCGTGGCATGTTGAAAGATACCCTCGTGATTTGGGGAGGCGAAATGGGGCGCACCTCTACGATTCAAGCGGTGAAGAAGTTCGACCTGCAAAAGGTTGGGCGCGATCACCACATCGATGGCTATACCATCTGGATGGCTGGCGGAGGGATGAAAGGAGGCATGGTCTATGGAGCGACGGACGATTTTGGACTCGAAGTCGCCGAAAACCCGGTCTCGATCCATGATTTCCACGCCACGATTCTTCATCAGATGGGCTTCGATCACAAGCAACTCACCTACCGCTACTCGGGCCGGGACTTCCGCTTAACCGATGTCCACGGACAGGTCTTGAAAGACCTGATTGCCTGATCAGGGCTTAGGCGAGCCGGAAGGATTTCCTCCGTTGCCGCCTGGTTTGGGAGCACCGCCGGATGGAGCTGGCGACCCTGGTTTTGCAGGAGCGTTCCCCGGCGGCATTGGCGCAGGCTTTACGGGAACGTCTGCAGCAGTCGCCGGCTTGTTGGCAGGAACAGCTTCCGGCTTCTTTCCGGGCTCGGGTTTCTCTTCAGATGATTTCTCTTCAGATGGTTTCGACGCAGGAGTGGCCGGGCTGGTTGCCGGAGCGGGCTTGGGTTCCGCTTGCACAGGTTTGACTTGAGCTTGAGCAGGCGCGGCTTGGGCGGGACGATGGGTCAGTCGGTTTCCAGGACCATGCTGCTCAAAACCGGGTGCGGAACCGTTGGCCGCGGTCACCCAAGTCACTTGATTGTTGCTCCCCGCGATTCGCGCATCTCCGAGCGTCCCCGTCTCCAGCGCATTGTCTTCACCGGCCACGACCAAACTTTGAACCTGCGATGCTTTGATCTTGTTGCGCATCCCGTTGATTTTCAACTCTCCACAGGCACCCTTCACTTCAATCACCCGATCTTTATCACAAATCATGACATCTTGGCCGTTTGCTTCGACGGTGGATGCGGTATTTACAGACGTTATGATGATCAGTTTACTCATGGTGATTCAGGTTCGCTAAGGCCAAAATTCGGTTTGGCAAAATGATAGTATCGCCTCCTTCCGCCCTCTCGCCAAGCCTCAAATTCGGCCAGTTTACGAGGAAGCGAACGGGGAGCGCGAAAGTTGGACGGGTTTTGAGGATTTCACTTCGGCCAAACTACCGGCCCTCTCTCCTCCTATCCGCCTTCGGGGGAGTCAATTCCTGGATTTCCCATTGATTCACCCTGACACCTGACCGAAATATCCCATTATGGCCAAAGGTTACGAACTCGAAGGAACCATCCACCAGATTGACGACGTCCAAGAATTCAAGAGTGGCTTCACCAAGCGCGAATTCGTGGTCGAGGCAATGGATGGGCAATATTCCCAAATGATCAAATTTGAATGCGTGAAGGATAAGACCTCCCTCACGGATGATTGCAGCGTGGGAGACAAAGTCACGGTCCACTTCGATATCCGAGGGAACGAATACAATGGACGCTACTTCGTGAATCTGAACGCCTGGCGTCTGGAGAAAGGCGGAGCGGCGGCAGAAACGGGCAGCAGCCGCGTCGCGGAAGACAGCTTCGGTGACACCGGTGCCCCGCCATCCCATCTCAGCGAGCCGCCTGCAGGATTCGGCGACGAGGATACGGAAAGCCCGTTCTAAGGACGCTCGCCGTTATTTCGGCTTCGCGCCGGAACCCTTGACCTCTTTAGCGTCGGTTCCCATCGGAATTGTCAGGCCCAGCTTCACCAGCTTCGGGAAAAGCTGCTGATTGAGATAGGGATTCCCAGGATTAAGGCGAGCGTAATTCTGGTGGTAATCTTCCGCAATGTAAAAGACGTCCGCTTTGGTGATCTCCGTCACGATGGGGTGATTGAACTTTCCGGATGCGTCGACTTTCGCTTTGGAGGCTTCGGCCTGGGCCTTCTGTTCATCGGAATGATAGAAGATCGCGGAACGATACTGCGGTCCCCGATCTGGTCCTTGGCGATTCAGCGTTGTGGGATCATGGGCGTCCCAAAAGGTGTCGAGCAACTGCTCGAAGCTCAATTTCTTGGGATCGTAGTGAATCTGAATCACTTCGGCATGCTTGGTGGTTCCGGAGCAGACCGCCTTGTAGTTGGCGTTTTCCGCGGTTCCGCCCATGTAACCGGAAATAACCGCATGGACCCCATCCAACTGGTGAAAAACCTCTTCCGTGCACCAAAAACAACCGCCAGCCAAGGTCGCAACTTCCGCTGAATCCGGAATCGTCTCATCCGGCACGGGAAGCGCGGCGAACTTCGGCGTCTTCATCTTGGCTCCTTCTTCGAACGGATCGGCGCTTTGCGCGGAACATCCGGTGAACGCCAAGGCGGCGAGGGTGAGAACAAACGTTGGGAAAGAGGATTTCATAAGAGATTCGTGGGGTTTGTGGTTTGACACCTTACAGACCAGATTGATCGATCTTTCGCCCAGTGTGGACCCGGTTGACGTTCTCCTCAAGTTCGCGACGTTGCTTTCATGCGAATTCTCATCCCTCTCTTGGCTCTCCTCTTCGGGGCATCGCCTGCCTCGTCCGAAGACCAACCGTCCTCCCTGAACTGGCCTGCCTTTCGAGGCGATGGCACCAGCCGGATCGATGGCCCCACCCAACTTCCCACCATCTGGAGCGATGAAAAGAACCTGGCCTGGGTCCAAGACCTTCCCGGCTACGGACAATCCAGCCCCGTGATTTGGGGAGATCGCGTCTTCCTCACCACGGCGGACGGCGATCAAAAAGAGAGCCTCATCGTCGCCGCCTTTTCGCTCGAAACCGGCGAACCGCTCTGGCGAGGCACCTTCCCGGCGAGCGTCAAGATCCCCGCAACGGACATGGTTAGCCGAGGAGCCCCGACCCCACTCGTCGATGCGGAGCGTTTCTACGCCTTTTTCGAAAGCGGAGACCTCATCGCCCTCAGCCACGACGGCGAGAAGCTCTGGCAACGCAGCCTCACCAACGAATACGGCATCTACGAAGGCGGACACGGCCTCGGCAGTTCGCTCGCCGCGACCTCGGATTCTCTGATCGTCCTCGCAGACCACCAGGGACCGTCCTACCTTCTTTCGATCGACAAAGCGACGGGGGAGAATCGCTGGAAACTCGATCGGCCCTCACGGATCTCCTGGAACAGTCCCGTTGTCAGAGACGATCGCATCTGGATTTCCTCCAACGGCATTGTCGAAGCTCTGGATGTTTCCGACGGTTCCCAAATCTGGGCGGTCGAAGGCCTGGAAGGAAACACCGTCGCCTCCGTCAGCCTGTCTCCGGATGAACAAGTCTTGGTCATCGGTGCCTCTGCCCCGCAGCAAAGCCAGGCCATCAGCCGGGACGGTGCCCCCCTGTGGATCGCGGAAAAGGTCACCAGCAGCTTTGGCTCCCCCCTCGTCTACGAAGGCTGCGCCTACTTCGTGAATCGCGCCGGTGCCCTACAGTGCACCGACCTCGCCGATGGCAGTCTGCTCTGGGAATCCCGCCTCAGCGATAGTTGCTGGGCCTCGCCTGTCGCCGCCGGCGGCCTTCTCTATTTCTTCTGCAAAGACGGCACCAGCTTTGTTCTCAAACCGAATCGCACAGAAGCCGAAGTCGTCTCGAAAAATCCCGTCTCCGCCCTGGGTGGCGGTCGCGTCTACGGCGTTGCTCTCACCGCCACGCACATCGTGGCTCGCACCGGCAGCAAACTGGTTTGCATCGCCCAGCCAACGCCCTGAGTTTTCAGAAAGTCGTCCCAAGAATCCCCTACCCAACCTCCGATCCCTCGCATGAAAATCCTCGATTCCTCCGCCAAACGCCCTGTTGAAGAACGCTTTGAGCGCGTTCGCTCGCTCGTTTTCGAATCCAGTTCCACTCCCAGCCAACAACTCGCCGCCGAAACCGCAGCGGAGATTCGCAAGGCGGATGACGAGGGGCGCCGTCTCGTGCTCGGTTTGGCCACCGGATCGTCCCCCGTGCCCTATTACCGGGAATTGATCCGCCTCCACCAGGAAGAGGGCCTCAGCTTCAAGAACGTCGTCACCTTTAACCTGGACGAATACTTCGGGCTGACGCGCGATCACCCGGAAAGCTACTTTCGCTTCATGCACGATCAGCTTTTCGATCACATCGATATCCCGGCGGATCAGATCAACATTCCGGACGGCACGGTCCCGGTGGAAGAATCCTTCGCCTGGTGTCAGGGCTACGAAAACCGAATCGATGAAGCCGGCGGGCTGGACTTGCAAATTCTCGGCATTGGTCGGACGGGTCACATCGGTTTCAACGAGCCCGGCTCCACCCGCGACTCCCTCACCCGGATGATCAGCCTGGATCGCGTGACCCGGCGCGATGCTGCCAGCGACTTCCTCGGCGAGGAAAATGTCCCGCGATTCGCCATCACCATGGGGGTCGGCACCATCATGAAGGCGCGGCGCGTCGTCCTCATGGCTTGGGGCGAAAACAAAGCGGAAATCATCCGGGAAGCCGTGGAGCAGGATGTCACGGACAGCGTCTCCGCCAGCTTCCTTCAGGAACACGAAAATGCGACCTACGTCCTCGACCAAGCGGCTGCTTCTCAGCTCACCAGGTTCCAATGCCCTTGGCTGGTCCGCAGCGTAGAATGGAATCAACAGACCACTCGCAAAGCCGTCGTCTGGCTCTCCCGCAAACTCAAGAAGCCGGTCCTCAAACTGGTCGATGAAGATTACAACGAGCACGGCATGTCCGAGCTGCTCACCCGCCACGGCAATGCTTATGAGGCCAACATCGACGTTTTTAATCAGCTCCAACACACCATCACCGGTTGGCCGGGCGGAAAGTTCGGCGCGGATGACACGGATCGGCCAGAACGTGAAAAACCCCAGTCGAAAAACGTCCTTGTCCTCAGCCCAGAACCTCAAGACGCCATCGTCTCCATGGGAGGAACCCTCGAGCGCCTCGTGGAGCAAGGTCACACCGTTACCCTCGCCTGCCAAACCTCCGGAAACCTCCGCGTTGCCGACGCCGAGGCGCGGACCTTCGCCAGTGTCCTCAGTGAGATGGCTGGCCCCTCTTCCTGGCCCGACCAAAAAACCTATGCCGACCAGATCCTGAATCAGCTGAAGGAGAAAGGCGACTTTGGAATCGATCCCGACAATGTCCGCTGGCTCAAAGGACTGATCCTGCGCGGCGAACTGCGCGACGCCGCCGGAGCCTGCAAGCTCATCGAAGAACGTGTCGATTTCCTCGATCTCCGGTTCTACGAAGAAGGCCGCTACCGCCGCTTCAGCCTCAGCGAAGCCGACATCGACGCCATGGCCAAGATCCTCGAAGACACCCAGCCCCACCAAATCTTCGTCACCGGTCACGTCGCCGATCCCAGCTCCCTCCAAGCCCTCTGCTTCGAAGCTCTCATGGGAGCGATCCAACGCCCCGAGCAAGCCAAGTGGCGCAAAGACTGCCGCATCTGGGCCTACCGCGGCAAAGAGAAGCCGCTCGAGCCCCACGAAATCGACATGGCTGTTCCCCTCAGCCCCGGCCAGCTCGAACGCAAACAAGCCGCCATCAACAAATTCCAATCCATCCGCCAAGATGAAATGGAAGCCCCGGCCACGAACCGCCAGAATGCGAAAAGCTACGACTTGCTCGGGATGGCGGAATACGAAGCGATCGAAGCGTTTCAGCGGTTGGAGTAGAGAGTCGGCGATTTTCGCAGTGAGCGGTCTTAACCCTCTCCAGGTAACGCCCCTCAGTCCTCAGCCAGGACTTCAAGAGTCAGGCTGCCGCATTCGCGACCTGCTTTCAACTCTTCGGCGTATTTCCGAACCTCCGCAGCTCGATCTTGGATGGGAAGGTAGCCAACGGTTCGGGTCCATGCCCAAGTTCGCAGTCGGGTGAGGGCCGGAGCGTCTGGTGAAAGTTCTTGATCCGAATCGGGATCGAGTCCGAGAGCAAGATCAATCGCTCCAAGATCGAGATAGTGGGCTTCGAGGATCTCGAATATCGCCAGGCAATCTTCCATGTCATAGCCCGCTTCATGGCAGAGTCTGAGCGCATTTCGATCCGCGTCACACTCTTGTTCGGGACCATATAGCCTTCTCTCTACAAAACGAGCCGCCCTCGCCAGGAATTGACTACCGCGCAATTCTGAGAACCTTTGGGTCCAGGACGGAAAGAGGTCCAGGTGCCCGAGATCATGATGGGAAATCTCATGCGCGATGACAAATGCGACCATCGCCTCACTTCGGCATCGTTCGAGTAGGCGCCGTGAGAAAAAGATGTGGTTCCCCGGCAACGTGAAGGCGGTGACTAAGGATGCCCAATAAACAACGACCTGGAATTCCTCTTTCCCGGGGCGGGCAGCCTGGAGAGACTTCGCGGCGGCGGACACGATTTCCGCTGCCCATCCTCTCGTCTCGACAACCGTCTCTTCCTCGATCTGAGAAAGCATGAACTCGCCCAGAGTCTGGGATTCGTGATCACTGATCATAGTGCGGTGAACGTTATCGACCCTGGACCTATCTGGCCCGGTTGCAGGCCCCCCCCTGGAGACCTATCCCGCCGCCGGTGCCGGGTCTTCTGGAGTTGGTGGGGCTGCCGGAGTCACGTTCTTTTCCTTCCGTTTCCGGAGGAATTCTTCGGCGGCTTCTTGGCCAGATGCGGCACCTTTTTGACTCGCTTTCACAGCGACTTCCGGAACGATGTTGCGAATGACCGTGGCGGTGAATTCGGAGGCAAAGGCGAGGTCGTGGATCAGTTCCGAGGCGGCGCGTTCCAGACCTTCCTTCGCCTTCGGCACAGCTTGATCCGCCGATTGGCGGGCTTCGCGAACGGTTTCGTCGAAGGCGCGCTTGGCGGCGTCTTTGAGATCGTCAAAGGCTTTGCGGGTGGAACCATGGGTTCCGGAAGGCATTTCTTCCGGCTGTTCTGGGGGAATGGATTCTTCGCTCATGGTTCTACTCTTACACGAAGAGAGAAGAGAGCGGCGATTACAAACCGATCACGGTTTTCTCATGACGACGTTGGAAAGACCGAGACTACCGATTGAAGAGGAACGCGGGTTTGTTGATCAGGGCCCAGGTGAGATCTTGAGCGGCAGTGAGGCGTTGGTTCCCG
>CAYGQD010000265.1:0-8926 GCA_964351855.1 uncultured Verrucomicrobiales bacterium | reverse complement strand
GGCTTGGAAGGAAGCGCGCGAGGCGCGCTCAGATGGTCCATGTTAGGCGCTTACAATCGAGACACCCATTGTGGTGATGGCACCATGGTGCCTTCCTGTGTTGGAGTTTTCTATTCTCGGCGAATTGATTCTGGAATTGGAACGGTCAATCCTTCAACAGGTTCATCGGTAACGATTGCGATCGGAAACTGATGTCTGCTTGCGAGTCGTACCCCACCGCGCCAATCCCTAGACTTTTTTCCAACATACAGAAGCGGCCCTGAGCGCCAATGATTCGTGCCTACATTCTTCATTCCCACATAGCTTACCCGAACGTCATCGTCACACCAAACGGCAAGTCCAATCGAGGTGGAGATGACTGTGGGGTGCTCGGCGGTTACTTCGATGTGATATATCATCGAATTCGACTGGTGTTTGTCCCAAATCCTAGTGAGATCGAGATCACCTGCGTAGTGTGGGCCGCCCGGAAGGGGCCCGCCTTGAGAAGTGAGAACAGAGGAAGTGAAAGTCTCAAACACATGGTGCCCCACAAAGCCTTTAGGGAGCTGGTATGTGGACGACATATTTAGGTAAACCACAAGAGCCGTAAAGCCTAAGGCAGTAAAAGAAATATAAATGATTTTGATAGTCGACCTATTCATTTCAATTGATTCATCTCAGATACATGCCCTTCCTGGGGAAACGTTCGCTACTGGCGCCATTCTGCCTTTCGGGTTGGATCGTGAGCGTTTCGTCCCTCATTCCTTATCTGAAGGTGCATCATCAGGTTTACGGCAAGGAGTATCAATGCTTCGTATTCGCGCAGAAGAGACCAAGTCATTGGAAAGTGATAGATCGATTAGCCATTCGGTACACATGTACAAATCCGCAGGTAGGAGAATGTATCTGTTGGCACCTTGTTTGCTCAATTTGAGATCATCATATTCAGGATCCGTCGTCAGGGAAGAGATTTCACCCACGGTCATTCCAATTTGAATTTCATGAAACAATTTTTCGATGGTTCGATTCGCGTCATTCGTTCGACGGTTGAGATCGGCTACCCCTCCAGCAACCATTGCGATCGCGCCAACGATGAGCAGCGATCCGATTAACGTTGGTCGTTTTGCTTGCATTATCTCAGTAGGCTATCGAGTTGGAAAACCTTTAGTTCCGAGAAACGGAGTATCGCGTAGGGAGGCGTCCGCTTTGGTTTGCGATAAATACGGATTCACTTCTACCATTTTGCAACCTTCCTCGCAATCCCGATCGAACGGTTGGATGGGGCGTCTTTGCTTCTCCGTTTCTGTTCATGCGTTCGATTTCGAATGGCGGAGGGTCGATTGTTGTGAACGAGGGTTCGATTCGCACGAACGCGTGATACGCTCGCAGGAATGAGAGTGGGGGAGGGGTGAACGGAGGTTTGGGTGGGTGGATCGGGAGGTTGGTTCGCAGGAATGTGTGGATGGATCGCAGGAACGAGAGGTGGATTGGGGGAAACGGGAGTGCAGTTCGCAGGAACGATGGTGCGGATCGCAGGAACGCGAAGTGGAGGGAGGAAAACGGGTTCCGGGGTTTTACAGGGATGGTCAGGATGGACAGGAATTTTTCGGGGGATGATGCGGGGGTTTGGCCTTTCTTGATCCTGAACATCCTGTTCATCGATGTTAGGTCCCCGTTGTCTGGGTTCGATGCTGGGGCTACGGGTTTTTTACAGGGATGGTCAGGATGGACAGGAATTTTTCGGGGGACGGTGCGGGGGTTTTGCCTTTCTTGATCCTGAACATCCTGTCCGTCCATGTTAGGCCTCCGTTGTCCGCGTTCGAGGCGTCGCGTTCGGGCTCATTTATTTGCAAAGCGGTTCTACCTCCCGAAGATGGCTCTTCAGCGCATGAACTTTGAGGTTTCCGTACCGATTTTGATCGAGAAGGTGCAGCCGGAGGGAGAGCAAGCCTATTATCGCTCCCGCCCCGTCTTCATCGATGGCTTCGAGTGTACGGATTCCCGGGAAGACCGGGCGATGCGGTTTCTGCGGGAACGGCTTCGCACCGCGTTTACCGAGCATGCGGCGAGTCTGCGGCACGACACGATTGCCCAGTGGAGTTATCACCCGGAGCTGAAGCATCGGCGGCTGGATCTGAACCTGACCCTGCGGAAGCACACCCTGCGGATGCAACTCTTCGTGGTGATGTTCAAGGCGTTGGACCGGACGCTGGTGACGTGCCCGCAAATCGTGGAGGTTTGTTTCGAAGTCTTTCAGGGCGAGAGCGTTCAGCAGCGGGCTGAAGAGGTTTATACGGAGCATTTTCGTTACTTGGAGAAGAAGGGCGTCGATTTTTCCGGGTATCAGTTCAGCGAGATCGTTTACGCGCACCTTGACACGATCGATCTGCGAGTCACGGCCGAGCAGAAGGTTCCGGCGGAGGATGAGGATCGGCCGTTTGCGTTTTTAGGGGCGCAACAGGAGCTGTCCGGAGCCCAGGAGCTGGAGCGGACGGGGCGTTGTCTGAATCGCCTGTACCCGAACGATCTTCTCCGGGCGATGGCGCGGGAAGACGAGGTTCGGCAAATCAGCGAGTGGTTCCAGAAACGCCGTCGGAAGGACGAGAATGAGGTTCCGCCGCCGCTGGTGATTGTGGGGCCGAATCAGGTCGGCAAGACCGCGTTGGTGCATGAATGGATCTATCGTGCGAGCGAGTTGGAGGAAAAACGCCGCCCTGCGGTGTGGTTACTTTCGCCGCAGCGCCTCATCTCCGGGATGAGCTACCTGGGGCAATGGGAAGAGCGGGTGATTTCGATCCTCGAAGAGGCGATTCGGGAGAAGCTAGTGCTCTATTTTGACGATTTGATCGGTCTGTTTCACGCCGGGAAAAGCCGCGACTCGAACCTGACCGTGGGCCAGGTCCTCAAGCTGCACATGGAGGAGGGGAAGCTGCGGGTGGTGGCGGAGGCGACGCCGGCGGGTTGGCGCAAGCTGCGGGAAGTGGATCGCGCGTTCGCGGATTTGTTCACCGTGTTGCATCTGCGCGAGCCGGCGGAAGTCGAGACGCTGCGGATTCTGATTCGGACGATTCAGGATTTGGAGCAGCAGCATGATTGCGTCTTTGCCCCAGAGATTTTGCCCCTGGTGATGGAGCTGCCGCGCCGGTTTGTGCGGGGGCGTGCCTTTCCCGGGAAGGGGGCGGAAATTTTGCGCCAAGTGGCGGCGACGCATCCGGGCGAAGAGATCGGGAAACAGGAGTTGTATCGCTTTTTCGAGAACAAGACCGGGATTCGGCAGCGGTTCATGGATCGGGCTCAACAGCTGGAGACGGAGGCGGTGGAGAGCTTTTTCCGCGAGCGGATTCTCGGCCAGAGTCAGGCTTTGCAGGCGATGATCGACACGATCGTTCTGGCCAAGGCGCAGCTGAACGATCCGGAGCGCCCCATCGCCTCGATGCTCTTTCTCGGCCCCACCGGCGTGGGGAAGACCGAGAGCGCCAAGACGTTGGCGGAGTTCTACTTCGGGACGCCAGACCGGCTCCTTCGGTTCGACATGAACGAGTTCAACGGCTGGGACGCGGTGCCGCGGTTGATCGGCACGTTTGGCGGGCGACAAGGCATCTTAACCGGAGCGGTTCGGCGTCGGCCCCATGCCGTGATTCTGCTGGATGAAATCGAAAAAGCGAACCCCGACGTCTTCGATCTCCTTCTCCAGGTGTTGGATGATGGTCGCCTGACCGATGCCAACGGGGTAACGACGGACTTTTGCAATGCGGTCATCATCATGACCTCGAACCTCGGCGCGCGTGATGCTCGGAGCCGAATCGGGTTCGACAGCGCGGATCGGGAAGACACCGAGGTGTATCTCAATGCGGCGCGGCAGTTCTTTCGCCCGGAGTTTTTCAATCGGCTCGATAAGGTCGTCGCCTTCCACGAGTTGGGGCGTGAGCACATCGAGGGGATTGTCCGCAACTTGGTCAGCCGGGCGCTCCAGCGGCAGGGACTCTTTCAGCGGCAGATGAGTCTGTCGCTCGATCATGAGGTTTATGATCTGCTCTCCCAGTTGGGCTTTCAGAAGGAATATGGGGCGCGAGCGCTGCGCCGGGCGGTCGAAGATCACTTGGTCGAACCGCTGGCGATGCAGCTCAGCGTCACCACCGGGCGTCGTCCTGCCTTTATCCGGGGAGGGGTGCGCGAAGGGAAGGTGCATCTGGGCGTTCACGAGCTCTCCGCCGTCCCCATGGTTGGCCCTGGCCCCGCCAAAATTTCCGCGAAACGCGCTCTGGAACTCTCTCGCTCCGCGAACCAGTTTGTCCGTCGGATCGACGAAGAAATGGAGGCGTGGCGCGAGCCGGACGAAGCCAGCCTCAGCGCGGTGGACCAGCACTATTACGCGGTTCGCGAGCAACTCATGGAACTGCGCCGGGCGCGCGATAAGTTGCAGCATTCCGCCGAGGGCGCGGCCCAGCCCGGTCAACGCCGCCGTTCCGTCCATCAGCCAAGCCGGTTCGGTCACCAACCGAAGCAGCTACACATTGGTCAACGCGACACCGATGAATTGCTCAATGACATCTTTGAGGGGGCGGACTCCGGGTATCTCATCGAGCAACTGGCGGAGCAGGCTCAAGTTCTCGATCCGGTCAGTCACCAGACGAATCAGCTCATTCAGCACGCCCGCGAGGTGGAATACCTGAGCAAGCCGGAATTCGCCTCCGCGGATCGCATGCTGGTGCGCTTCCATCTCAACCGCACCGATCTCAAGAGCAGCGCGGTGGAAGGCCGGTTCGAAGTCTACAAGCACTGGATCGAAAGCTACGTTCGCCTGTTTCAGAATCCGCCGGCGCTCTCCAAGAAGATCGTCTGGTTTCATCCGGAGCAGAATCGGGTCGAGACCTTTGGGGAGTATTCGGTCGCCAATTTTTTGGCAAGCGATAGCTATTTTCTCTACGGGGAAGGCCCGGGTTTTCGTCATCTCATGGAACAGGAAGCCGGCTTGGAGCTATTTTGTTTTGCCAGTCAGGGATTCGAATACGGAGGGATCGAAGTGATCCCGTTGCGGAAGAAAGAATCGATCTCGAAGGCGTGTCGTCGCGTGTGTGCCGAGCCTGCCTTGATGATGGATCGCTCCACCCGAGTCTTCCGGATTCGCCACGAGCGCGGCTGGGTGCTCGACCTCAAATCCGGCCTCCTCACTCAGAATCCCAAAGTCAGCCTCTGGGCCTTTCTGATGCCGATGTTAGAGATGCCCACGGAGTTCACGTAGATTTTCTCCTTATGCGACTCAAGGTCACCCACCGCACCACGTATTGTTACAGCAGCCCGGCTTGGTCGAGCCAGAACGAGCTGCGACTGGCTCCGGAACAGAATCTGCGCCAAGTTCCCGATCAGCTGGAGTTGACGACCGCTCCGGGCGCGAAGCTTTCCGAAATGCGCGATCTCTTTGGGAACCTGGTCCACTCCTTTGAGGTCGAGGAGAAGCACGAGACGCTTTCCATTCTCGCGGAATCGAATGTAACGACGCAGGAAATCCCCTTCCTCACGCATCAGGCCAAGAACGTGCCCCTGTCTGAAACGGCCCCGATTGAAGACCACGAGGAGCTCCACGAGTTCCTCGTCGATAGCACCTTCGTGAAGAGCGATCAGGCAATCTGGCGAGATGCGATCGATATCCATCTCAACTGTGGGTCGACCTATGGCATCGTGATCGAGGCTCTCAGCGATCATATTTTCGAGAACTATGAGTATCGCGATCAGAAAGTTCACACGATGACGACCGCTAGCCAGGTTCGCCAGAACGGAGGGGGAACCTGTCAGGACTTTTCTCATCTTCTCCTGGGATATTGCCGAGCGCTCGGGATTCCCGGGCGTTATCTGAGCGGTTATCTCTACGATCCGGGCCTGGATGGGAAGCACGCGCCGGAGCTGATCGGTGCGGAATCGACCCACGCCTGGGTGGAAGTTTACGTGCCGGGAGTGGGCTGGGTAGGAATCGATCCTACCAATCAGTGTTGGGTTGATGAGCGCTATGTTTCCCTGGCCTACGGTCGAGATTACCACGATGTGGCCCCCGTTCGGGGAAGTTTGCTCGGCGGCGGGAAGCATCGGACGCTGGAAGTGGAAGTGAAGGTCAACGCGTTACCGGATCTCCAATAAAAGTGGTAACTCACTTACCAGAAAAGGGTGGGAAAACGGGCTAAAAAATCTCTAGAAATTAAATCTCTTCTGTAAGTAGCTGATAATGAGTCGCTTGAAATAGACTCTTAAAAAGTTGGCATGGGCAATGCTTTATAAGGGATCATCAGAACGGCAACGTTCGAAACACTTCTAAACAATAACCCAAAACAGACTACGAATATGAAAGACCGAATCATCAGCTATCGCGGAGCCCAAGTTAAACTTTCTGAGCTTCAGAACCAGCGCACCGACCAACTCCAGCAGCAACAAGGCACCCGCCTCGTTCAATATCGCGGAACGACCTTCGACGCGACCGTCACCCCTCAGCACGAGAAGAAGACGGTGACGATCAGCTACCGCGGTGCAACGGACGAAGTCTCGCTGTAACGCTCCAGACTTCACCCCTGAAAAAACCCCAAGTGAAAAGGGCGGCCGAAAGGTCGCCCTTTTTCGTGTTCAAAAGCTACCGGATCGGCAACCACGTCCGATAGGTCAGGCAACGCCAAATCCATTCCAGCGGACCGAACCGGAAGCTGCGCAACCACAGGATCGATGCCGTCATTTGAAACGCCCAAACGGCCAGCGGGATGAGCATGACGGTGGCGAAGTCGAACCGGTCGCTGAGTCCGAAACCGGTTCCGTAGAAGACCAGGTGGAAGATGATCGACTGGCCAATGTAGTTCGTGAAGGCCATTTTTCCGAGGGCACGAAACCCGTTTTGGAGGCGATGGAGGATCGAAGTTTGCGACCAAAGCACGAAGGCCGAGCCATATCCGCAGACCAGGAACGGGGTGGCCAGGATGAACCAACCGGCATGGAGGACAAACGCTCGGATCTCCCATTCAGCTTGAGCACAAAGAACCAGACCGATCGCGGAAAAGAGGAGACCAATTCCGAGCCCGAGCCCCAGAGCAAGGCGGTAGTGAAATGGCTTCCAGCTTCCTTCGAAGAAGCCCGACTTGAAGATCGCCATCCCGATCAACATCAAACTGCCGTTCGCGGGAAGGATCAAAAAGGGAATCGCCAGTAGCTGAACACAAAAAGCGATGAGACCGCGACCGGGCAACTGTTGCGTCCAGGTCCCGCTCATGTCCTCAGGATCCCAAACTCCCTCCGCCATTTTCGGCTGAAAGATCGAGTCCCAGAGTTCGCCGGGTTGAACAAAGAGCGCCACGCTGAGGACGACAAGGACCAGAAACAGCAGGTGGGCCGTATAGAACAGAATCCCGACCGAAGCCAGCTCCTTGGCGGACCAGTTTCGAAACCAGAAGATCAGGAAACCCGTTACCGCATAACCCACCAAGATGTCGCCATACCAAATGAGATAGGCATGAAGCATCCCGAACAGGAGGAGCCACCCCAGCCGCGGGAGGTAGCTCGTCGCGGTGTTGCCCCGGGAGAGATCGCTGCGCTGAGTCTGCAGCACCATGCCAGCCCCGAAGAGCAGCGAAAACAGAGAGATGAATTTCCCCATCCCAAAGACGAGGACGATGACCCACAGCGAAAAGCTGACGCCGCTAAGATTCCCCGGCGAAAGGTAGTAATCCTCCGAAAATGCGAAGTCGAGGATATTGATGGGAGCGAGGCCACAGATGGCGATTCCCCGAATGAGGTCGAGAGAATCGATCCGCTGATTTCCGAGTCGAGGCAGTTCCATAAAAGGCGCCATCGTGGTGCGGATTAGAATCCTCAGCGATGATAAAATCACGGGTAATTTCTCCGGGGGCACAAAAAACCGGGCGAACCTTTCGGTCCGCCCGGCTGAGTTTTGGTATTTTGCTGCTTACAAAAAGCGTTACCAGGCCGCTTTGCTCCGGAGAGTTCGGCGACCGCGAGGCGTTACATCATGCCGCCCATTCCACCCATGCCGTGGTCGTGTCCACCAGCTTCCCCAGCCGGCGGCTCAGGAATGTCGCTGATGAGGCATTCGGTGGTGAGGAGAAGGCCAGAGATGGAAGCTGCATTCTGCAGGGCGCTCCGGGTCACTTTGGTCGGATCGACGACACCAGCTGCGATGAGGTCTTCGTATTGACCGGTCGCGACGTTGTAGCCGTCTCCGCCGGTTCCTTGCTTGACGCGTTCGACGACGAGCGCGCCTTCAACACCAGCGTTCGCGGCAAGTTGGCGCAAGGGATACTCGATCGCTTTTTCGACGATCTTGGCACCGGTAGCTTCGTCACCACGCAGTCCTTTAATCTTGCCGACGTTGGCTTGCGCACGAATCAGAGCGGTGCCGCCACCAGGGACGATACCTTCTTCAACAGCAGCGCGAGTCGCATGAAGGGCGTCTTCCACACGGGCTTTCTTCTCCTTCATTTCGGTCTCGGTTGCGGCACCCACGTTGATGACGGCAACACCACCGGCCAACTTGGCAAGACGCTCCTGGAGCTTCTCACGATCGTAGTCGGAAGTGGTTTCGTCGATCTGACGGCGGATCTGGCTGACCCGGCCGCTGATGTCGTTGCTTTTGCCTTCACCTTCGATGATGACGGTGCTCTCTTTGTCGATGCGGATGCTCTTGGCACCACCGAGGTCAGAGAGGTCCACGTTCTCCAGCTTAATGCCGAGATCTTCCGTGATGACTTTACCACCGGTGAGGATGGCGATGTCTTCGAGCATCGCTTTGCGGCGATCACCGAATCCAGGAGCCTTGACCGCAGTCACGTTCAGGGTTCCGCGGATCTTGTTGACGACCAACGTGGCGAGGGCTTCGCCTTCGACGTCTTCAGCGATGATCAAGAGTGGGCGTCCGCTTTTGGCGACTTTTTCCAGAACCGGAATGATATCCTTCAGG
>CAYGQD010000264.1:0-8978 GCA_964351855.1 uncultured Verrucomicrobiales bacterium | reverse complement strand
GGGATTACACGTTTTTGACGGGGGTGCAGGCGCACAAGGGGAGCCGGATTGAAAACGAGATTTCTGCGGATCAGTTCGTGGCGGAACGGGTGGGGGGCGAGACGCGCTATCCTACGTTGCAAATGTCCGTGAAGCGGGGGACGGGGTATGGGGCGCAGGCTTTGGCGACGCTTTCCTGGAATAAGAACGGGATTCCGCTGGCGGCGGAGAATGATCCGCATCGCATTTTTCGCCGGTTGTTCCAACAGGATTCGCCGGATCAGGCGGCGGACCGGAAGGCGAGTTTTCGGCTGCGGGGCTCGGTCCTGGATTCGGTGATGGACCAAGCAAAAGCGCTGGAGCCGACGATTTCTGCGCAGGATAAGCGGAAGCTGGATGAGTATTTCAATTCCGTTCGCGAGGTGGAGCAGCAGCTGGAACGCAATATCCAATGGGCCGACAAGCCGAAGCCGGAGGTGGATCTGTCCGGTTATCCGGATTACTCGAAGCCGAGCGGGCCAGAGGACGTGAGCGCGTCGGAGTTCAACTATTTCGATTACTCGCGGATGATGTATGACCTGTTGGCGCTGGCGTTTCAGACAGACTCGACCCGCGTCATCACGTATAATGTGAGGCGCGAGTTGGCGGGCGGGGTTTATCCGGAGTTCGGGATCTCAGAAGACTTCCACACCCTTACCCATCACAACAATGATCCGCGGAAGCTGGCCGACCTGGCGAAGGCGGATCGGATTTACATGGAACGCTGGGCGGAGTTTCTCGATCGAATGAGTTCGATCCAGGAGGTCGACGGGTCCTCGCTGTTGGATCACACGATGCTGGGCTTTTCCAGCGGGATGGGGATCGGCCACTCGAAAGATCGCCTGCCGTCGGTGTTGTGTGGCGGGAAGGCGCTGGGGATCGAGCACCAAGGTCACCTGAAGCTGCCGCCGCTCACGCCACTTTCCACGGTGTGGCACACGATGGCTTATAAGATGGGTGCGGTGGAGGCGGATGGGGCGTTCCAAGACTCGCCAGGAGTTCTCAAGCAGCTCGTTAGCTAATTTCTGAGGTTTATGGTTCGGCGCACCCTTTCGTTTCTCCTTCTCCTCGGCTCTCTGGCGGCTCCGGCAGCCCGGGCGGAACTGGCTCACCCCGACGCTTGGCCAAAGGTGGAGGCGGTTCTGGTGAAGTATTGCTATGGCTGTCACGATTCTGATTCCGAGAAGGGCGATTTCAATCTGGAGACGCTGGCGGCGGATTTTGGCGATCCGCAAGTGGCGGGACACTGGATCGAAGTGATGGACGATTTGAACGCGTCGGAGATGCCGCCGGAGGACAAGGCCCAGCCGCAGCTGAAGGATCGGGTGATGGTCGCGGAATGGATCGCGGAGGAGCTGCGTTACGCGCGGTTGCAGGCGAATTCCACCGGCGGGAAATCGCTGCTGCGTCGGCTGACCCGGACGGAGTATGAGAACACGGTGCGTGATCTGCTCGGAGTGGTCTTCGAACCGAAGATGAACCCGCTGACGTTGCTGCCGCCGGATGGGGCGATGGACGGGTTCGACAAAGTCAGCTTGGGTCTGGTGCTGGATCCTTCACTGATGGATACCTATTTTGAGGTGGCGCAGATCGTGGCGGCTCGGGCCGTGCAGCTGGGAGATCCTCCGGTGCCGACGATCCGGTCGCGGCTGGAATATGAGGAGTATGAAACGGGGATTTTGCCGGGGTCGATTCACAAGGAGCTTTCGCGCTCGAAGTCGCTCAGTTCGGATGGAACCGGGGTCATCACCTGGTACGATGGCTTTCGCACCTTTGGTCAGCTGAAGCATCCGTTCAGCGACACGTTAGTCCCGGTTTCGGGACGGTACGCGATACGGTTTCGCGCGGGAACGGACCCGGGCGAATCCGAGAAGCCGGTCCTAATCAAGCTGGACCGCAGTGGAACGGGGACGATTTTTTACGGCGAGATCGAAGGGACGTTGGAGAATCCCTCCGAGCACGAAGTCATCATGGAACTGGATGCGACGGGTGGGGGAGAGATGGGGTTCAATCTGGTGGAGCGGCCACGGGGCGCGGGAAATCGCTACGAGCGCAATTTATCGGCAGAGTCGGACGAAGCCGCGTCTTCAGGGGACTTGAAAAGGGCGGGCTTCCTCAAGGCGCGAATGAATGTGGAAGGGCTGTATGGAATGAGTCGGCCCGATGCGGCCATGCTGGACGTGAGCGCTCATCCTCGGTTCTATCTGGACTATCTCGAAATCGAAGGACCGCTTTATGAGCAATGGCCACCGAAAAGCGTGGAAGTGGTCTTACCCCGTGGGTTAGAGCCGAGCCTGGAGACGCCGGAGTATCTTCGCGAAGTCATCACGAAGTTGCTGCCCCGGGCCTTTCGGCGTCCCGTTAGCGATCTGGAAGTTCAGCGCGTTTTTGATGTGGCGCAGGCCGAATGGAAGGCGGCGGATTCCTTTGTCGCGGGTCTGAAAGCAGCGATTGTAACGACGCTCTGCTCACCGAGTTTTCTGTATCTGCTGGAACCGGAAGGGGAGGGTTCGGCATCCGAAGGTCGTCCGCTGAACGAGTTCGAGCTGGCGACTCGCCTTTCCTATTTCCTGTGGTCGACGATGCCGGACGAGAGCTTGATCAGCCTGGCCAAAGCGGGTGAGCTTCGTGAATCGCTCGACGCGGAAATCGCTCGCCTTCTCGCGGACGACAACGCGGAGGCGTTAGTCGATGGCTTTGCCCGGCAATGGCTCAAGGCGGACGAGTTCAATCGCTTTGAACCGGATCGGAACAGCTACAAGCGCTTCCACGAAAACGAGTTCACCGGGATCAATGAGGATCTCAACGAGGAACCGATCGCCTTCTTCCGCGAGATCGTTCGGAAGGGCGGAGACTTGCGCGACTTTCTCTCGGCCGACTGGACGATGGCGAACGAGCGGCTCGCCAAATGGTATGACTTGCCAGACGGGATCGCTGATGGAGAGGCGTTTGTCAGGGTAGCGCTTCCGGCGGACAATCCTCGGGGCGGCTTGTTAGGGATGGGAGCGATTCACAAGTGGGGCAGCGACGGCTCGCGGACGAAGCCGGTCGATCGCGGCAAGTATGTGCTGGATGTGCTCTTCAATGATCCGCCGAATCCACCGCCTCCGAACGTGGGCGAAGTGGAGCCGAATGTGGACGGCGAAAAGCTCACCGTTCGACAACGGCTGGAAGCGCATCGGGAAATTGAAAGTTGCGCAAACTGCCACAGTCGGCTCGATCCCTACGGTCTGGCGATGGAGAACTTCAACGTGGCCGGGCTGTGGCGCGATTACCAGGATGGTGAGAATCGTTACTGGGGCGAGAATGAAGAGACCCGGATTCAGGTAGCCGACACCTTGCCGAATGGAAGGAAGTTTGGCGATTTCCAGGAATACAAAGCGTCGTTACGGGCGATGGAAGACCGTTTCTTTCAGGGATTTAGCGAGAAACTCTTCACCTACGCGTTCAGCCGAATCCCGGAACCGGTCGACCGCGGGCTGATCGATGAGATGGTGGCTGCGTTGCAAACGAGCGACGGGAAGTTCGAAACCGCGGTCCGGTCGATCATCCTGAGCCCGGCGTTCCAATCCAAGTAAGCATGAGAATTCCCCTGCTGCTCACCGTCTTCCTGACCAGTCTCAGTGTCGCGAGCGACTTCGTCTTGATCGAGCCGGGCGTGACTTTTCGCGGTCGCGGCGATGACCTCCAAGCGTCGTTTCCTCTGACCGTCGTCGCCCAGTATTACAGCGATAACGAGCGACCGGTTCACTACGCCTATGTTACGAAGCCGTTTCACGTTGCCAAGATGGAAGTAACGGTGGCGGAGTTCCGGGAATTCGTGGAAGCGACGGGTTATGTCACCGAAGCGGAGAAATCTGGGAAAGGGATCATCGGCTGGGACCCGAGCCAGTATGCGGAAGACGAGCAGGCGCCAGACTGGCGAGCGCCGCGTTATGACTTTCAACAAAAACCGGATTTCACCTGGAAGAATCCCGGTTTTCCGCAAGCGGACGATCATCCGGTGGTTGGCGTGAGCTGGAATGACGCGAAGACCTATTGCGCCTGGCTTAGCGAAACAAGAGACGGCACCTATCGCCTGCCCACGGAAGCGGAATGGGAAATGGCGGCGCGGGCGAATTCTGGGAAGACGCATTTCTACTGGGGGAACGCGGCGCGGGGTGAGATTCAGCGTTATGCAAACATCGCCGACGTCGATCTGGAGCGAGCACGAAAGTTAGCGGCGATGCGTCACTGGGCGGTCGATGTCGAGAACGAGCCGGGAGATGGGTTCGTCCACACCGCGCCGGTCGGACGTTTTCAGCCGAACGCGTTCGGGCTTCATGACATGGCCGGGAACGTGCTGGAGTGGTGTGAGGACTATTTTCGGTTCAACTACTACGATCACTGGGACCCGCCTCGGGATGGGCCGCAGCCGGTCGCGGTGGATCCGGTCAATCGCTCGGAGAAAGAGTCCGATGTCAACGAGCTGCGGACGGTGCGCGGCGGCAGCTGGTATTTGGGACCGCTTTCGGCTAGGAGTTCCGCGCGGAACTTTTTTGAAGGGAACGAGGCGACCGCAACGATCGGGTTTCGGGTAGTGCGAGAGGCGACGGCGGAAGAAGTTGCTCGGTTCTCGAATCCGCATGATCAGCATGTTGCCAACATCGCGGCGTTGCAGGCGTTTGGGGCTCGCTTTTCTTCCTTAAATCGCCAAGCGGAGATTGCGCTTCCGGATCGAAAAGCACTCACGCCAGAATACGCCGGACTGGCGGCGACGATTCCCGGGCTGCATCGCATTCACCGGGCCCAAGGTCAGCCTTGGACCCAACCGACGTGGGACGCTCTGACTCGGGCGGAAGGCATCCGGGTGCTGTCGATTCGCGGCTATGGATTGGCGGACGTGGACCTGACGGGATTCGCCACGAAGCAGCGGGAGATTGAATCGATCGACTTCAGTTCAACGGGCCTGACGGACGAACATCTGGAACAGCTCAGCACCCTCACCAGCCTCAACAATTTCTATGCCGGTTGTCGTCCGGGTGCGGTGACGGATGCCGGTTTGCGTCACTTGGCCAGCAACCCCGATCTCACCGCCTTGCAGGTCTATCATTCCGCAGTGACGGGTGAGTTTCTCGATGCGTTTAAGGGGCGACCGCTCTGGGTGCTTCAAGTTTCCCGCGCCCAGGGAAATGATTTCGAAGGCGGCTGGACCCGAGCGGGGAGTGAGACCCTGGTCGAATCCCTTCCGCGACTGACCAAGCTCAATCTTTCCGACCAACAGGTGGTGGATGCGGACCTGGAACCGTTGAAGGGGCTGGAGCGGTTGGCCGAGTTCAACCTGCAAGGATGCGCGAATCTGACTGACGCCGGAATCGCGAAGCTGGCCACGTCTTTGGAACGGCTCGAAAACCTCGAACTGAGCAACACGCAAGCCGGAGAAGCCTTCGCCTACGCGGTTCCCCGGTTGCATTTCCTGAAGCGGTTGCGGATGGAGTCCGTCGGCTTAAGTGATCCGGCGCTCGAACAAATTTCGCGAAGCCGCACCCTGCGTTCGCTCCACCTCGAATGGGACATCGGCGCGATTCCTTACTCCGCGTCCGGAATCGGTTCGCTCTGGCGGATTCCGCTGCTCGAGTCCTTGCAAATCGACGCTCCGTTGAAGTTGGGGCCGGGGATCGAAGACCTCGCCTCGGCTCCCTCCCTCAAGCAACTGACCCTTCATTACGGCTGTTTGACGAAAGAATTCGTTGCGTTGCTTCCTCGGATCAGCACGCTGGAGCGCATCAGCATTCGCAATGCGAATCAACAGCAAATGGCCGATTGGCGAGCGGCGATTTCTCAGGTCGCTCCCAATCTCCACGTGCAGTAAGTCCCTTTTTTCATCTCCCAAACCCCAACCGATCATGCGTTTCTCACCCCTTTTCGCTCTCGCCTTTCTTGTCGCCCTGCCTGCTCACGCTGAATGGAAACCGCTCTTTGATGGCAAATCGCTCGATGGTTGGGTTCAGCGAGGTGGGAAGGCGGAATACACGGTGGAGAATGGCGAGATCATCGGGATTGGCGTTCCCAAGTCGCCGAACAGCTTTCTCTGCACGGCTCAGGACTACGGTGACTTCATCCTGGAAGTTGAGTTCAAAGTCGATCCCACCCTCAACTCCGGAGTCCAGATTCGTAGCCAAAGCCTGGACGACTACAAAGACGGTCGGGTTCACGGCTACCAAGTCGAGATCGATCCCAGCATCCGAGGCTGGAGTGGTGGAATTTATGACGAGGGCCGCCGGGGCTGGCTCGACGATCTCCGCGACAACGACGCGGCGCGCTACGCCTTCAAGCAGAACGACTGGAACCACTACCGGATCGAGGCGATCGGCGATCGGATCCGCACCTTCATCAACGGGGTGCCGGCGGCAGATCTGAAGGACTCGATGACGCCGAGTGGGTTCATCGCGCTCCAGGTGCATGGGATTGGCAAACGCGAGGATCGTCCGCAGAATCGTTGGCGGAACATTCGGATCCAGACGGAAAACCTCGAGCCGAGCCCGGAGCCGGTTGACCCTGCGGAAGGGTTTTCGACGGAGAATTTGGTTCCTGAAGGAGCCAACGTTCGTCTCCTGGCGGATGGCTTCAAGTTTACCGAAGGGCCCGCGAGAGGTCCGGACGGTCGCATCTACTTCAACGATATCCCCAACGAGCGCACTCACGTCTACGATCCGAAGACGGGAGAAACCGTGGTTTGGCGGGAAAATACCGGGAAGGCGAATGGCCTCTGGTGGACGCCGGGTGGAAGGCTGCTCTACTGTGAGGGCGGAGCGCGTCGCGTTTCCTTGCAACTCGGCGATGAGATCACCACGGTGGTTGATTCGTTCGATGGGAAGAAGCTCAACAGCCCGAACGACGTCGCGCTCGATGGAGTCGGCGGCTTCTACTTCACCGATCCGCGATATGGCTCGAACGACGATCGCGAGTTGGAGAAGATGAGCGTCTACTACGTGAATCGGAAAGGGAACATCAGCTTGGCCACGGAAGATGTCACCAAGCCGAACGGCGTCATCTTCAGCCCGGATTACGAGACGCTCTATGTTTCCGACACCGATGAAAAAAAGATCTTCGCCTTCGACGTCAATGGCGAGGGAAAGATCGCCAACAAGCGCGAATTCTACGATAGCGGCAGCGATGGCATGACCGTCGATGTCCTCGGCAACGTCTACCTCACCTCCGGCACCGTCCTGGTGATTTCGCCGGAAGGTGAACTCGTTGCGGACATCGCTTGCCCGGAAAAACCGGCGAACGTCACGTTCGGCGGCAACGAGAACCAGACGCTCTACATCACCGCGCGGACCGGCTTTTACGCGATTGACCTCACGGTTCCCGGTGCGCGGTGAGCAGGGTCTCAGCAAATTCCTGCCGTTTCACGCAATTGCGGCAGCAGTCGAACCATCTGACGCGGCTTTTTCCGAACCGCGCCGGAAACCTCTGGATTCGTCCTCGCGACTGCCTAATCTGGACCGGTGAAGCTTGAAGTCATCAATACCGGGACCGAACTCCTCCTCGGCCAAGTCGTGAACACCCACGTCGCCTACCTGGGTGAGGAACTCTTGCCGCTGGGGCTGCGGATCGAGCGCCAAACCTGCATTCCGGATGGCGATCCCATTGCCGAGATGTTGGCAGAGGCCTTTCCGCGGGCGGATGTCTTGATCGTCACCGGTGGGCTGGGGCCGACGAGCGACGACGTGACGCGCGAGGTCATCGCCGAAATGCTCGGGATGGAAATGGAGCTGCGGGAGGATTTGGTGGATCAGATTCGACGGATGTTCCGCCGGTTCGGCCGCGAAATGCCGGAAACGAACCAGCGCCAGGCGATGGTACCGATCGGCTCGTCCGTGCTCGAAAACCCGAATGGAACCGCGCCGGGGCTCTACTTCCCTGCCATTGAGGGCAAGAATCCGCACATCTTCGTCCTCCCCGGGCCGCCCCGCGAGCTGAAGCCGATGTTTCAGGATTTCGTGAAGCCGTGCCTTGCGGAAATGGTTGGCGCGGAAACCGGGAACGTCCCGACCTATCGGAATTTCCGGATTATTGGGGTCGGAGAGAGCCACATCGCCGAAGTGATCGAGGAACCGCTGCGTCAGTTGGAGAACGTGGAAATCGGCTACTGCGCGCGGCTCGGCGAAGTCGACATCCGCGTCATCGCGAAGCCGCCGGTCCTGGACCAAGCCGAGCAGCTGGTGCGGGCCCATTTCGCCGATGAACTGATCAACTGTGACGGCTCCACCCTCGAAGAAACGCTCGTCAAACTCCTGGCCGAAAAGGGCCAATGGCTCGCCACGGCGGAATCGTGCACCGGCGGGTTCATCGCTCACACCATCACCAATGTCTCCGGCTCCTCCGGCGTCTTCCGGCAAGGCTACGTCACCTACGCGAACGAAGCGAAGATGGAACTGCTCGGCGTCCCCGAAGCCATGCTCGCCGAACACGGAGCGGTGAGCGAACCCGTTGCCCGAGCCATGGCCGAAGGCTGTCTCGAACGCAGCAAGGTCGATCACGCCATCTCTGTCACCGGCATCGCCGGCCCCACCGGAGGAACCGACGAAAAACCCGTCGGCACCGTCTACATCGGCCAAGCTTCCAAGAACGGAGAAACCTGGGTCAAACACCACCGTGTCGTTGCCGATCGGATGAGCTTTAAAGAGCGAGTTACGCGGCTGGCGATGGAGTTGGTGCGGCGGCGGGTGTTGGGGATGAAGCCGGCTTAGTCTTTCTCGGCAGTGAGACCATGGCTGCAAGAATAGAGTGCTTCCAAAGGCGCGCATTCTTCCATGCGTTTGCGGACCTCCAGTTCCACTCGAAATCGCATCCTAATTTGTCCAAGTAGCGAACCCCGCATCGAATCCCACTTTTTGTCTTTCATGAGTTCGGCCCGAACCACTTGCTCAATCACGAAATAGTCCTCGCTGTATTCGATCCATTCGGCCCCGTCC
>CAYGQD010000263.1:0-9055 GCA_964351855.1 uncultured Verrucomicrobiales bacterium | reverse complement strand
CCGGATCCACAATGCGGACGCCTGCCAATTTGATTCCCGCACCCTCTTTCCCCGCCAACCGGTCAAGCTGATCGGCAACCTCCCCTATTCCGCCGGTGGTGCCATCATCAAGAACTTCCTCGGCGCGCATTCGCCGGTTTGTGAGGCCGTCCTCATGCTCCAACGCGAGGTCGCCGAACGGATTTGCGCAAAACCGCGAACCAAAGACTTTGGCGTGCTGACGCTGCGGGTTCAGTCCCGTTGGGAGCCGAAAATCCTTAAACACATCGGCCCGGAATGCTTCTTCCCGCGTCCCCAGATTGATTCCACCGTCATCCGCCTCACGCCACGGTCGCCGGAAAGTCTCCCGGTCTACGATCTGCGACTCTTTGATTCGACGATTCGCCGCGGATTCTCTCAGCGTCGGAAGCAGCTTCGCAAATGTCTCAATCTCGACTCCGCGTTTTGGACGGAGATCGCCGCGAAATTGGAACTCAACGAAACCGCGCGCGCCGAAGAACTGAGCCTCGAACAATGGATCGACCTGACCAACTTGCTCGACGAACACCCGCTCAAAGACAATCCGCAAAAAGGCGACGAGCTCTTCGATGTCGTCGACGATCAAAACCAGGTCACCGGCCAAGCCCCCCGCGCCCAAGTCCACGCCGAAGGCCTCAAGCATCGCGCCACCCACATCTTTGTCTTTAATCCGGCCGACGAGATTTTCCTCCAAAAACGCAGCCGCCTCAAAGACGTCCATCCCGGAGCCTGGGATTCCAGCGCCGCCGGTCATCTCGACGCCGGGGAAAGCTACGAATCCGCCGCCGCTCGTGAAATCGTCGAAGAACTCGGCCTCAGCGCGGACCTCGAATTCGTCGCCGAACTACCGCCCAGCAAAGCCAACGGCCAGGAAATCATCCAACTCTTCCGCGCCACCTCCAAAGCCAAACCGAAGTGGCCCGCCAGCGAAATCGAGTTCGGCCAGTTCTTCCCAGTCGAAGTCGTCAGTCAATGGATCGAAGCAAGGCCCCGGGATTTTGCGGGGGGATTTTTGGAATGCTGGGCCGCGATGGAAACTGATTCAGGATAGGCATCCAGAGGAAGAACAATCTTCGCCTGCAGCAGATGCTTTCGAAACAGAAACGAATGTAAGCATGGCTCAGGAATGTCTTCTCCGAACGGCATTTTATCGAGTTGCCTTTGGCGCACTGACATGAAAACATCCCTAAGAATTTTCTGTCGGACGATGATACTCCAAATGATGGAAGCTTCCCACTTTTAGATGAAAACTGTACTGTCAGCTGCTCTCGCGAGACCATACAATGCTGGTATAGGTGCGACTCTGAATTTAGTAGCAATCGTAGTTTCGCTTTCAACGATCGGTTGCGAAAAATCCTTCGAATCTAATCGGCGCTTGATAGTCGCAGACAAATACGTTTTGGAGGAGGTCTTCCATGATAAAACGAATTCTATACGGGAGATTGAACTTAGACTAGTTCATGATGACCGCGAGATGCCGGTCAGCCGACTGTTCGTTCATCATGATAGGATCATTACCCTCTACCCTACCCCGAAACAGTCTGACAGTGTACGTCCGGTTGGAAATTACCAAGCAATTGGTAGTGGATGGAAGGAGACGACCGAGTTGTTTCTCCGCGATTCTCGATTGATAGACGCATCCCCCTACGACGTGATTCGCTATCCACACGCGAAGACCAAGGAGATAAGGGTTGAGCAGTTTGTGATAGCGCAGGAAGATCAACTTCTTCCGTGGATCTATCTAACGGTGGAACAGGGAACTCCCTACACAGAATTTTTGAGGGTTTTTGAGCCCTTGGCTAGGTGTAGCGATAAGATTGGTTTGGGCTATTTCGCTGAGACCGATATGTAAATCAAAATCTAACAAGTCGAATCGGAAAGGAACAGGGATTGAACCCTCTCCCTCTCCACCACCAGGTATGCGAGTCCACACCGGGCGGCTCCCATCCAGTTATGGATTCTCCTGACAGGGCTATTTCGGACCATCAGGATACCTAACGCAGATCTAACCATGTGACGGCGGTGCGCTCGGGTTCGTCCCGATTGCGTCTGGAGGGCGACGCTCCGTCGTCGCCGTGACTTCGCTTCTGGCGGGTGGAGACAGGACCCGCGCACGAACCGCCCCTCCGCTCCGCCCCCCGCCAAGGCATTCCCAATCATCGGCAATGACGGAGCATCGCCCTCCAGGTTTGGAATTCTTGGAACGCGGGGCCGAATTTCGAACGTATCGCTCACAAACCGTCTAAAGTCTGCACCAATGCGCCGCCTTTTCGCCAGCCTGACACTCCTTGTTCTCCCGATCCTTTCCTCTGCGGAGGTCCCCGGTTGGGACCGCACAATTTCGATTCTGGAGACGAACTGCCTGACCTGTCACGATGAGGATTCGGCGGAGGGGGATGTGATCTTGAGCGAGATCTTCGATCACGACGGCAAGATCACCCACTACAAGCTTTGGGATCGGGCTTTGCGTTCGGTCCAAGGAGGCGAGATGCCGCCGAAGAAGAAAAAGCAGCCCAGCGCGGAGGATCGGGAGCATTTGGTGAGTTGGATCGATGGCGCTCTGGAACGAATGGCGAACGAGAATGCGGGCGATCCGGGGATCGTGACGATGCGGCGCCTGACAAATGCAGAATACAACAACACGCTGCGTGATCTCACCCATATCTCGAAGGATTATTCGGCCGGGTTCGCGCCTGATGCCGGGGGTGGCGAAGGGTTTTCGAACACCGGTGATGTTCTTTTTGTGAGTCCAGAGCAGCTGGAAAAGTATTTGCAGGCCGCTCGCGACGTCGCCGAGCACGCGACGATCATGCCGGGTTCCGGGATTCGGTTCCACGAGGAACCCGTTGGTTTGCGGGGACCCAACTTGCTCAAGTCGCAGACGGAACAGGCATTGCGGAGTTGGTATCGCAGGGAAGCCGCGAAGTGGATCCCGAAAGACGACGAAGATCTGCGGGAGGCGGAGTATCTCCTCGCGTGTTGGAAATGGAAACATCGCAATGTGACCAAAGTCGCTTCGCTCGAGGCATTGGCCAAAGAAGCGAACCTTGATCCCGGTTTCCTGAACAACTGGTGGGCGCTGTTTTCGACCGAGCAACCTCCCTCACGCTACGTCGACCTGACGACCAAGCCGTTCCATGCCCTGCCCGGACCGAACCCGGACCAACCCCATCAAGTTCCACCATTGGTTCAGGACCGTATCGCGGAAATCGCGGCTCAACGGAAGTCCTGGTATCACAAACATGCCGGTCGTTTCACGGTTCAGCGCCAGCAACAAGATGCGAGTGCGGTGTCGACTTATCGCGTCGAGGTTGAACTGAAGGGGGCGAAAGAAGCTCATCTTCTGGTGAGCGATCTGGGAGACGGAAACGAGGGCGACATCGTCCATTGGAGTGAACTCAGTTTTCAACGCGCCGATGGTTCCTGGAACAACTTGTTCGACTGGATGTGGGTGACGGCACGGGATGGCGATGAAGCGACGAAGCAGTTCTTCGAGCCTTATCTCAAGCTCGAATGGTCACATCCCACGGACCGCGAAATGAAGAAGCAACACTTCGCGGTCAAGGCACCGTCGATCGTGACCTTTCCGGTTCCCGAAGGAGCCACCAAATTCGCTGCGAAAGGAAGGCTGGAACAAGACGCACCGGGTAATGAGAAGGCGAGCGTCCAATGGACTGCCGTTGCCGGAGAACGTCCCCAATCCGTTCCTTCGGTCCTACCCGGTGTCCTCACCGTCTGGAAACGGCTCACCCCGACTCACTACGCCCTGAGTGCGGAATTCGGCCGGATGAAGGCGCAGTTTCCCGAAAACTTCGACAAACGCGTTTTCGAAACGGAGAACAATTTTGGCCGATGGGACGACAAGGTTCGATGCGTGTATGGACTCACCAACGCGCAGCTTTTCGCGCGAATCTCGCCGGATGAACGCTGGTGGATCGATGGCCGACGAGAGGATTGGAACTACGTTTGGGATGTGCGGAAACTTTCGGAACAACGAAGGAAAGAGTGGGAAGAGAAGGTGATCGCCCACCTGAAGGATTTCGCGTATCAGGCTTGGCGCCGTCCCGTTTCCGACGACGAATTTCAGCCCTTGCAACAGCTGTATCGCGATTTGCGTGCTACGGACCTCGATCAAGAATCCGCCGCCCGTGAAGTTCTTGTCAGCATCCTGGTCTCGCCCCATTTTCTCTTCCGCGCCGAACAAGCCCGGAGCGAATCCGAGAACATCGTGAATGGGTTCGAGTTCGCCAACCGACTCAGCTATTTCCTTTGGTCGAGCGCCCCGGATGACAAGCTTCGAGAGGATGCGAAAGCCGGAAAGCTGGATCGCGTTGACGAGAACTGGGAGGTGGTTTGCGACCACGTCGATCGCATGTTGGTCGACTGGAAGTCTTCGGCCCTCGCCCGCGAGTTCGTCGGCCAGTGGCTCGGTTTTTACGATATCCAGAACTTGAAGACGATCGACACCGAGGCGTTCCCCGCCTTCAACGACGATTTGCGATGGAGCATGCAGGAGGAAACCACCCGATTTGTCCATGACGTGATCCAGTCGAACCGGCCGGTGATGGATCTGGTTGAAGCCAAGGACACCTTTCTCAACGAGCACCTTGCCAAGCACTATGGCGTGCCCGGAGTGACGGGACCAGAGTTTCGAAAAGTCGACGTTTCCGACCATCATCGCGGCGGAATTCTCGGGATGGCCAGTTTTCACGCGAAAACGTCTTACCCGCTCCGCACCAGCCCGGTTTTGCGCGGTCACTGGGTCATCGCCGAAGTGCTGGGACGCCCCACTCCTCCGCCGCCGCCCAATGTTCCCGAAATTCCCGAGGGCAAAGACGTCGAACATCTCACCCTGCGCGACCGGCTCATTCAGCATCGGCAGGATGTGAACTGCGCCTCCTGTCACGACCGGATCGATCCGCCTGGCTTCGCGCTGGAGAAGTTTGACCCGATTGGACGCTATCGCGAGACCGACGCCGCCGGTCGCCCGATCGATGATTCCGGCGAGACCAGCGAAGGCACCCAATTCGTCGGGATCGACGGCTTGCGCCAATGGCTCGGCAGCGAATCCGAGCAGTTCGAGCGCCACTTTTGCACCAAGCTCGTCGGTTACGCCCTTGGCCGGGAGGTGCTGGCCAGCGATCAGGCGCTGATCGACGAGATGATGAAGAACATGGATACCTGGAACGGCAGCTTCGGTGCCGCGATCAAGCCACTGGTTCTCAGTCGGCAATTTCGCAGCCGACGAAATTGAACGAATCCGCCAGCAGGCTCACCCACGTTTTGACAAATCGATGAAGCAACCTTCCCGAAGAACGTTCCTCCAAGGCCTTGGCGTTACCATGACGCTTCCGTGGCTTGAGACCTTTGCCGCGACCAACCCCGTGGCGCCGCGCCGACTCGCCTGCGTGTTCATGGGCAATGGCGTGAATGTCCCGAACTGGTGGGCGAAAAACGGCGACGGCGGCCTGGAGCTTTCGAAGACGCTCAGCCCGCTCGCGCCGGTCAAGGATCAGCTGCTCGTTTTCAAGGGCCTCTACAATCCCAGCACGATCACCACCACCCCTTGTGGGCACTACCCCAAGATGAACGTGCTCTCCGGTCTGCAGGTGAAGCGGACCACGACGGACATTGAAGTTGGAACCACCATCGATCAGCTCGTCGCCCAGAAACTGAAGGCGGAGACCCCGATCCCGAGTTTGGTCCTCGGCACGGAAGGACCCCGCTATGTCACCGAACAGGGATACACCTCGATTTACTCGAACCACATCAGCTGGTCGTCCCCGAATCGGCCCTCGCCCAAGGAAATTTATCCGCGCCTTGCCTTCGATCGCCTCTTTGCCGACGGCAAAGCGAACGTGCGCAATCGCAGTGTGCTCGACGTGGTTCTCTCTGACGCCAATTCGCTGCGCGGTAAACTGAGTAGTCACGATGCGATCAAGCTGGACGAATATCTCGCTTCGGTCCGCGAATTGGAACAGCGGATCGAGCGCTCTGAGCAACGTTCGAAACAGGAAACAAATGGTCAAGGCTGGCAACCCTCGGTGACCAAACCCACGATGGAGCGCCCCGGCTTGGAACTTCCCGCCGAAGGCTCCGAGCACATGCGCCTGATGCTCGACATCCTCGTCCTCGCCCTGCAGATGGACAAGACCCGCGTCGTTTCGCTGATGCTGAACAATGACCTTTCCTCGATGAACTTCTCCCATCTCGGCGGGATCGAAGGCGGTCAGCACGAGATTTCCCATCACCAGAATCAGGCTCGGAAGCTCGACATGTATCAGCGGATCAACCAGCACCACATCGAGCTGTGGTCCGCCGCGTTGCAGAAAATGCAGGCGACGCAGGAAGGAGAGCGAACCTTGCTCGAAAATAGCATGATCCTGTTTTGCTCCAGCCTGATGGACGGCAACGCCCACGATTCCCGCGAGCTGCCCATCATCCTGGCCGGTGGTGCCGGAGGCAGTATCCAAGGCGGTCGCGCCTTCGATCTCTCCAACGAGAAGAACCGGAAACTCTGCCGCCTCCACCTCGCCATGCTCCATCGGATGGGATTGGAAACGCAACGATTCGGGGACGCGGAACAGGCGTTGGATTTAGGGTAGCTACCAGTCTTCTTCCCAAGAGCTTCAGGAGCTAGAGCCCGACCGAATCGATCACATGGTGGGCAAACGCTGGAACGGACTTTGAGAGATGATCCAGGGTATCTTTCAGCTCCTGCTCGCGTAGGTCCGAAATCTCGTGCAGCCGCTGTAGAACACTTGCCGGATGCATTTCGTAGAGCGTGATCAGGTAGTCTTGAGGATGATCGGCACGGATATCCCATGGATCCAAATGCTCTTTGCCAAAGTGCCGTAAATTAAACGTCACGATGAGTTGAGCTTGCCCGCGAATCGCAGCGGCCAGCACGTGACGATCACCTTGGTCGTTAGAGCAACTGGGTAACAGTTGCTGGTAGTTTTCCACGATCGCTTCCGGAAACGCCTTCCTCACTTCTCGCTGCCAAGCCTGCGCTCCCTCTTCGGGAATACCGAATTTGTCAACGTGCGTTCGAAAGACCTCTTCCAAGATCTCATCGCTAAAGCAGGGAAGGAATAGGCGATGTTCGGCGAGACGGAGGAGCAGGTCGTTGACTCCCGTGTTTGCCATCACGTTCGCATCCAGACAAACTCGAAAATCAGAGGTCAAATCAGTCTTCCCCGGTATAGCCTTCGCTCGCTTCGTAGAGACCAACTTCAGTCGACAGCTTCGTCAATCGATCCAAGCTTTCGCTACGTTCCCTGTCCCGAGCTTCTTTGTAAGCAATCAAATCAGAGTGATAAACTCGCCGGTGGGATCCACACATGTGGTAATCAATTTTTCCGTCTTCGAGTAGCTTGACGAGATGGGGACGCGATACACCCAACTGATCGGCTGCAGCTTGCGTCGTCAGTTCAGAGTTGCTTGGAATTACCGAGACTGCATTTCCCTTCCGCATCTGCCGAACGATCTCGACTAGCATGTGAAAGACCGGCTCAGGAAATTGGACATTCGCACCCTCCCGACCGAGCAACACCGGGCGCTCGCTTCCATTGATGACATTATAGAGCTTATCTAGCAATCCGCGATCTTCGGGCGAGACCTCGGTTTTGTGGATATTGCTGCTGTCGTCTATGTGCATGGTAGTTGATTGATTCGAAGGCATCAGAAACTCCCTGCTAACCAGGGTAAAAGAATATACCTTTAATCGAAATAAACGAAACAATCAATTTCTTTAGATCCCCGGCAACCCATCCAGACTCTTCGCATTCGTCGTCCGCTGGTAATCGGCGACGCCTTCCTCCCCTTTCTTCTCCGCCCACCGCAACAACGTGTCCCGATCTTCGACGTATTCGTATCGCGGAACGGCGTAACCGCAGGAATCGCTGATTCGCGTGACATCAATTTTGATGATGGAGCGCACGCCGCCCATCTCAGGGAAGTGAGCCATCAATTCGTCGAACCCCGGTTCGCCCGGCGTCACCGCCTCCCCTTTCCCGTGAAACCGAACAATATTCGGACCGCCTTTGAAGGCGCAAAACATGATGACGATCCGCCCGTTTTCTTTGAGGTGCGCCAGCGTTTCAATCCCGCTTCCGGTGAGGTCGAGATAGGCAACTTGGTTTGGGCCGAGAATACGGAAGGAATCGAGACCTTTGGGCGAGCAGTTGATGAGTCCGTCCTCGCTTAACGGCGCGGTAGAAACAAAAAACAGATGTTGTTCGCTGACCCACTTCGTCAGTTTCTCGTCGATGTGTTCGTAGACTTTTCCCATCACGATTGATCGACCCATCATCTTCAATCGCCAACCCGCGATTCCCTTTTCTCATCTTTTGTTCTAAGGTCTTCCCAACTCGCGGGTCACTTCCTTGACCAACCCCGAAAGGATGACTCGATGTGACTCAGGCTTCTCCCCAGTTTGCCAACGCTCCGACGCGAATCGTGAAACCGATCCCTATGCCCCAGACGCCCAGCCAACCTGAAGCCGAGGCCGAGGAGAGCCGGGAGACGATCACTCTGAGCGCCCTCTTTGTGACCGAAGAAGCGCCTCTCCTCCGCTACGCTTACTCCCTCGTCGGGCGAAGAGCGGTGGCGGAAGACTTGGTCCAAGAGGTGTTTCTCCAGCTTCATCGCCATTGGACCGGTGTGGAGAATCCCCGCGCTTGGCTTTACCGCAGCGTGCGAAATCGGGCCTACAATCATCATCGCGATCACCAAAAAGAGGTCCTGACGGATGAGACCGAAACCGCCAATGCGGCAGACCCTTCCGCGAAGTCCGAAACCCCGGACGCCGAACTGAGCCGGATGGAAGCCGCCGGTTTTCTCCGCCAAACCATGGCCGATCTCCCGGAACGCGACCGCCAACTGGTTCACCTGAAATACTTCGAAGACCTCCGCTACGCCGAGATCGCCGAACAAACTGGCCTCAGCGTCAGCAACGTGGGCTACCGCCTGCATCACATCTTAAAGCAGCTCGCGGGCAAGCTGCGCCAACTTGGAATCGAGGGCACCTCATGAA
>CAYGQD010000262.1:0-9112 GCA_964351855.1 uncultured Verrucomicrobiales bacterium | reverse complement strand
GAACGGTGCCGGCGGGGCCGATCGCGTCCGGGTTGTCGGCTTGCGGGCCTTGGGGGATCGGTTCGCGGCCGGAGTGTCCCCAGGGTTGATCGACCTGACCCACGGCGGAGGGGGCGCGAAATCCGGCGCTGGTCATTTCCAGCGGCTCGAAGATGCGTTCGCGAAGGAGCGTTTCCCAGGGCTTTCCGGCTAGGGTCTCGAGGATGACGCCGACGGTGGCGTAGCCTTGATTCGAATAGACGGACTGGGTGCCAGGCGGGTAGCTGGGCATCGATTCCAAGAGACGCATAACGAAGGCGAGGCGTTGTTCCCGCGGCGAAAGTTGGCCTTGGTCCGCGAAGGCCTGGCTCCAGATCCGGCCCGGTGGTTGGGAGGCGAATCCGCCGACGTGGACCAGCAATTGCTCGACGGTGACGGCTGCGAAGTCCGGATGAATCTGAGGAACCTTTTCGGTGAGGACCTCGCCGATGGTGGTCTCCCAGGTGAGGATGCCGTCGTCGATCATTGCGGCAGTGAGGGTGGCGGTCATCGACTTCGTGCAGGAGCCGAGATGATACTTGTCGGAGATGGTGACGGGAGTGGGATCGCCCAGTTTGCGAACGCCCACGGCACCGATGCCGCGAATTTCATCGCCCCCAACGACGGCGGCAGCGAGGGAGGGGAGCTTGGAGGATTCGAGCAAGGGTGCGAGAATCGGAGCCAGATCGACAGGGGGAACAGGTTCAGAGGACACGGCGGCGAGGAGCAGGAGGTGGAGCGTTGTCAGGTTCAGCGGCAGGTGGGGTTTCATCCATCAGCTATGGAACGGCGCAGCAAGAACTCCAGGGGAATTGCCGGTCCATTTACGTAGCACCTGAGTTGGAATCCACCTCGCATAGCGTTGTTTTCGAGAACGGAACGACTTTCTTTTCTGGCCGAATCGTCCCAGAATGCCCAAGTCCATGCAAAACCCATCTACCATGACCCGACTCATTTTCTTCGCCTTTGGCCTCATCTCTGCCATTGCCACTGCGGCAGATCGGTCGCCGAATATCGTCTATCTGATGTCTGACGAGTTGGCGTATTACGAGCTGAGTCACATGGGGAATCCCTACCTCAAAACGCCAAACATCGATCAGTTCGCGGCGGAGGGATTGCGCTTCACGCAGGCCTTGGCTGGATCCCCGGTTTGTGCGCCGCTGCGTTGTAATTTAATGACGGGGAAGCACGCGGGCCATGCCTCGGTTCGAGCGAACGATGGCGGAACGCCGCTGCGGGAAGGGGAGGTGACGATCGCTTCCATGTTGAAAGAGCAGGGTTATGCCACGGGCGGATTTGGGAAGTGGGGCTGTGGTGGGCGCGATTCCACCGGGGTGCCGGAGAAGCATGGGTTCGATGTGTTCTTTGGATATTACGATCAGGTTCACGCGCATTCGTTCTATCCGCCTTATTTGATCAAGAACAGCGAGGAGGTGGTGTTGCCGGGGAATATCGGCGGTCGTAGTGGCGAGACCTATTCGCATTATGAGATCATGAAAGAGGGTCTGGATTTTATCCGGGAGCATGCGGAGGAGCCGTTTTTTTGTTATCTCCCGATCACTCCGCCTCATGGGATGTATGATATTCCGAAGGATGATCGGGCTTGGGATCTCTATCGCGATGAAGCCTGGATTCAGGATCCTGCCATTCCTCAAGACGTAAAGAATTATGCGGCTATGGTGACGATGATCGACCACGATCTGGGCGATGTGATGAGTCTGCTGCGGGAACTGGATTTGGAGGAGAATACGATCGTCTTTTTCACGGGGGACAATGGCGGGCAAGACCGCTTTGCGAGCAAGAAGCATCCCCGGGGATTCTTTGGGCCGAACGTGGATCCAAGGTCCGGAGCGGAGTTCCGGGGAGGGAAGGGGAATCTCTATGAAGGTGGGCTGCGGATTCCGTTTCTGGTGCGTTGGCCGGGGAAGATCGAAGCGGGGCGCGTCAGCGATTTGATCTTTTACCAGCCGGATATGCTCCCAACCTTCGCCCATCTCACGGGAGCAACCGCGCCGGATGACATCGACGGGATCTCGATTTTGCCGGAGCTTCTGGGAGCGGAAGCGGCTGGTGCGGAGCTGGCCGAGCGGGAGATGCTCTACTGGGAATATGGTAGTCAGACGGCGGTTCGTTTCGGCAAGTGGAAAGCGCTGCGCCCGAAGCCGACGGCGGAGTGGGCTCTCTATGATCTCGATGAAGATATTAGCGAAACCACCACCGTAGCGGCGGCCCATCCTGATGTGCTCGCCAAAATGACCGCTTTTGCCGAGGCCTCTCATGAGCCGGTGGAGTTCGGGACCTACAGCGATCCTGAGCGCACCCGTCACCAGCGCGATCGCTGGGCGAAGTTCGGCACCTCGCGGTCCCAGCCGGATCCGGTCGGGAAGCTGAACCAGATCAAGGACCCGAACCTGATCCCGGCCGATGAAGTGTCCCTGGCCCGTTTCTCGAGCGAGAACCGTGGGAACGACCGGCTCGCGATTTACGCGATCGATGGCAAGCCGCGCACGGTCTGGCACAGCCAATTCACCGGAAAGGTCGCCCATCCGCCACACGAGTTGGTTCTCGATCTCGGCAAGACGCGCTCCATTGCCGGGTTCCGCTACCTGGCCCGGCAGGACAAGGGCTGGAATGGTGCGTTCGCCGAAACCCACTTCTTCGTCAGCGACACTGCGGATCGCTTTCCGGATGAACCCGTCGCGACGGTCACCTTCGGCAAGAAGCGAACCTCGCAAGGCGTTGATTGTGCCGAACCCGTTGCCGGTCGCTACGTGTTGGTCCGCGCGGTTTCGAATGTCAGTGGCGATCACTTCGGCTCCGCTGGTGAGATTGGGGTGATCGAAGCAAAACCATAACCAATTCCATGGCTGAAATTCCAGACCGTCTTTTGCAAAGCGCGACTCATTTGGGGGCCTTGCCTTCCGGCGCGCTCCTTCTCAAGGACAACGCGCACTACCCGTGGTTCATGATTGTTCCGGGTGGCGAGTTCGTGGAATGGATCGATCTGCCGCTTCCCTTGCAGCAGCTTCTCCTCACCGACATCAACGTGCTCTCCCGCTTCCTGCTCGAGCGGCGTCCGCCGACTCGCAAAGTGAATGTCGGGGCAATTGGGAACATCGTCCCCCGCTTTCATCTTCACGTGGTTGGGCGACATCCGGAAGATCCTGCTTGGCCGGGGCCGGTCTGGGGGCATCCGGAGCAAAAAGCGTATGAAGAGGGAGAAATCGCCGCACTCACGAAGCAACTGGTCAGCGGCTTGCCCAACTTCGTGGAAGCGTCATGAAGAAAGAGGCTTGGCAGCTCCAAGGTTGGGACACCTTTGCCGGTGAAGCCTATCCCATTCCCGGTAGCTACCGCAGTCGCGAAGCCGCGATCTGCGCCGCGCGTCGCGAGCTGAAGCGCATCGAAAAACAGCAGCCGTCAGCCACGTCCGGCGGTCAATCCGGGATTCAGGATCAAGTTCATGTGGTGGAGCCGGTTGGGACCAGCTTCCGCGTGTTTCCGGGGGCGAGCTGAAGGCATCCGAGCCGCTGCCGATGCACGCAGAGCCGAAAAGACGCAGAGCACCATATTTCGGATTGGCTTTACCCACCTCTGCGGCTCTGCGCCTTTGCGTGAGGCGTTTTCGAAACCTCAAGGCGAATGGGTGATGTGTCCGGTGATGATTCGCGCGCCTCGTTTGTAGGTGAAGTAGGAGTAGACCCACTGCCAGAAAACGGCGATGCGGTTGCGGAAACCGATGAGGAACAAGAGGTGGATGAAAAGCCACATGAGCCAGGCGATGAAGCCGGTGAACTTGGCCCCGCCGCTTTCGGCGATCGCCGCGCTGCGACCGATCGTGGCCATGTTCCCTTTGTCGAAATACTTGTAGGGGCCGGTTTGGCCTCGAAGCAGACGTTTGGCCACGTAACCGCCCATCTGGATCGCTGCCGGGCAAAGTCCGGGAACCGGTTTGCCATTGGCGTCGACGAGGTGCGCGATGTCACCAATCGCAAAAACTTCCGGGTGACCCGGCAAGCTGAGATCCGGCTCGACCTTGAGCCGACCGGCGCGATCTGTCGGCACGCCTAGCTCTCGAACCAACGCCGGAGCTGCGACCCCGGCGGCCCAGAGCACGTTTGCGGTTTCGATGCGTTCACCTGCGACCACCACATAGCCTTCGCCCACGTCTTCCACGGCGGAGTTGAGCCGCACATCCACGCCCATCTTCTCCAGGCGCTTCAAGGTATAAGCCGAAAGATCCTCCGGATACATCGTCAGCAGGCGATCCGCCATCTCCACCAGCATAATGTGGGAATCCTGCGGATTGATTCGGCGAAAGTCATCCGCCATCACCCGTTTGGTGAGTTCTGCGAAGGATCCGGCCAATTCGACACCCGTGGGGCCGCCGCCGATCACTACGGTTGTCATCAGCTTGCGAATCTCCGCTTCGTCTTCCGCCGCCTCTGCGCGCTCGAACGCGCTGAGGATATTGGCCCGAATGCGGGTCGCATCGGTGAGCGTCTTCAGGCCTTTGACGTGGGGCGCCCATTCATCGTGACCGAAGTAGCTGGTCTGCACACCGAGGCCGATGATGAGATGATCGTAACTCAAGGAGCGCTCGCTCGTCGTGACGCTGCGTCCGTCTAAGTCGATCTTCGTTACCTCTTCCATCAGCACATCCAGGCTTTCGTGTTCACTCAAAATCGAGCGCAGAGGCTGGGCAATCTCCGGTGCCGCCAATCCCGCGCTGGCGACTTGATACAAAAGCGGCTGGAAGAGGTGATGATTCTGCCGATCGATCAGGGTGATGTGGAAGCGCGCCGGGTCATCCAGCTTTTTACAAAACTCTAGCCCACCGAAACCGCCTCCCAGGACAATGACGTGGGTCTTTCCCGGTTGAGGGCCAAGGTGGGGGTGGGTGGATTTTTCTCGCTGGTAAGTGCCCATAGAATTCGCTGCTTGCTACACCCATTATTCGTTACGCGCCACTTCTTGGGCGCATCCTTTGCAGATTTCGCGAATTACCAGCCGCCGGGCTGAGGCGTGGCCGTCGACTGCAATTCCGCATACCAATCTAGCAGTTGCTGCCTCATCGTTTCGGCAACGTCTGATTCTTTGGTCGCGAGGTTCTCCGTTTCCCCCGGATCGCGATCCAAACGGTAGAGTTCGACGACGGGATTTTCGAACGTGCCGGGTTGGGCTTTGGGGTGCTGGACGACCAGCTTCCAGGGGCCGTCACGCATCGCTTCAGAGCGGCCGCCGCGATTGGAGAGGGAGGCCCAGAAAAGAGGGCGGGGAGGGAGCTTGGCGTTCTTGAGGAGGACCGGGGAAATGTCGATGCCGTCGAGAGGACGTGGCTGCTCGGCTTCGGCGAAGGCGAGGAGTGTCGGCATGACGTCGATGCTGATGAGGGGCTCGTCGGAAACGCTTCCCGGCGGGATGGTTCCGGGCCACCAGGCGATTGCCGGGACCTTGTGGCCGCCTTCGTAGACGGATCCCTTTGATCCGCGCAGATTCGGGCTTCCGCTCGGGAAATCGCCCGCCGCCCCGTTGTCGGAGAAGAAGAGAATGAAGGTATTTTCCGCAATGCCCAGTTCGACCAGCGCCTCGCGCAGTTGGCCCACGCCTTCGTCCATCGGCAAGGTCATCCCCCGATATTTCGCGATCTGTTCTTCCTCGCTGACGTCTTGCCATTTCCACCGATCCCAGCCATCCACGGTTCGGCGAACCGGATCGCCGGGAACTTGCACGGGATTGTGAATCGCCTCGTGGGCGACGTAGAGGCAAAAGGGCGCCTCGCCTGCGCCGTGTCGCTTCACGAAATCGAGCGCGTAACGATTGATGAGATGGGTGCTGTAGCCTTCTTCCGGCGTTTCCTCGCGACCGTGCCACCAGTCGTGTAGGTTGTGATCGCCCACATGGCTGACGAAATCGATGTTCCCACTGTGATAACCCACAAATTCATCGAACCCGTGATTCTGCGGGTGGAAGTCGTCTGAGTTCTGGGGGTAGCCCTGATGCCATTTGCCGATCAAGCCGGTGGCGTAACCATCTGCCTTGAGCGTCTCCGCGAACGTCGTCTCCACCAGTTGTAACCCTTTGCGGTGCTCCGGATGATCCGTCACCGGATGAATGACGGCTTCGATTCCCGCGCGCTGCTGATAGCGTCCCGTCAACAGTCCGGCCCGCGTCGGCGAACAAACCGTGCCGGAGGAGTGAAAGTCCGTCAGTCGCATCCCCTCCGCCGCGAGTCGATCCAACTCCGGGGTCTCAAAATAGGGATTCCCAAAGCAGCTCAGGCCCGCATAACCCATGTCATCCGCCATGATGACGATGAAGTTGGGCCGATCCGCTGCCGAGAGGAGCATCGGAAGGGCGAGGAAAAGGGCAATCAAGGATTTCATGGGAAATAGGGTGGGGAAAAATCGAGCGGATGTCGAACGACTTCGCACCTCGCGCGAGACCGATCCTCAACGTTGCAATCGTCGTCCGCCCGTCCCAAACTCCGCCATGTCCGACGCTCCGCCGCCGCATCGCAACTACTGGGCCTTCATCAGCTACAGCCAGCTGGATACCCAATGGGGGAAATGGCTTCACCGGGCCCTGGAGCAATATCGCGTTCCTGCGCGCCTTGTCGATCAGCCGACCGAGCGCGGCTACAAGGTCCCGAAACGCGTCTTCCCTGTCTTTCTCGATCGCGAGGAACTGCCGACGTCATCGAACTTCGGCCGCATGATCGAAGACGCCTTGGAGTCGTCCAAGTATCTCATCGTCATCTGTTCCCCTCGCTCCGCGAAGTCGAAATGGGTCAACGAGGAGATTCTGGCCTATAAGCGGCTGGGCCGCGAAGACCGCATCCTCTGCCTGATCGTCGATGGGGAGCCGAATGCGTCTGACAGCAAGCTGGGGTTCGATCCGGAGTTGGAATGTTTCGCCCCCGCGCTTCGGTTCAAATTGGGCGGCGATGGTGACCCGACCGAGCATCGTCTGGAACCGCTCGCGGCGGATGCGCGCCCCGGTCGCGATGGGAAGACCAACGCGCAACTCAAGATTCTCGCCGGGATCCTTGGGGTGGCGTACGATGATTTGGTCCGTCGCGATCACGCTCGGCGGATGCGCCGAATGTGGTCCATCACGGTGGTTAGTCTGGTCTTGATGACGGTGATGGCGGCGCTGGCGGTTTTGTTTTTGGTCGAACGCAATCGGGCCGAAGACGCCCTCGGAGCGCGCTATGAGTTGGCGGGTCGCGAAGCTGCTTTCGATGGGGAGTTCGGCGAATCGATCCTCTATTATGACGCGGCTCGGGAGATGGGTAGATTGGTCGAGGGCGATCCCGGGTTCGCCACGGCCTGGGAGCAATGCCGCAACCTCCGCGACCAGTTTCGCACCGGTCGCGCACCCGCCTTCGCCCAGTTTTCTGCGGATGGATCGCGCCTCGCGGTGCAGGATCAATTGAGCGCTGTCCTGGTTCGCGATGTTACCACCGGCAAGCTCTTGTGGCAGTCGGAGCCGGGCACGATTCAGGGAACCACCCGCGCCATCGGTCGTGATGCCGTCATCGGTTTGGAAACGCTGAAAACCGGCGAGCGACAACTGGTGATCCGTCGAATCAGCAATCTGGAAGTCATCTGGTCGAAACCCTGGCCCGCAGAATGGACGAGCGTCCGGAATCTGCTCCTCTCCGCTGACGGAACCCACGCCTTTTACCAGAAGGTGCCCACGGTTCCCGGCGATGAGGAACGTCTCGCGGTGATCGACGCTGCCGCCGATACCGAAGCCGAGATCGAAGGCGTTCAATCGGTCAATCTAGCGGAGTGGTGGTTTGGTCCGGAAGGGAAGTATCTCTATCACGCAGAGACGGAAGGCTTTACCGGCATGGCGATGCGGGTCTGGGATACCGCGACGGGAAAACTCCTGGCGGAGCGTCCCATGCAGCAGCCGGTGAGTTGTCACGCGGCTGCAGGGGATCAGCTTCTGATCGGCTTTGCCGGTGGGTTCGTCGGCTGTCTCCAGGCAGAGACTCTGGAGGTCATCTGGACCTGGCAAAACGCGCCCATGCCTGCGCCCCTCGTCCAACTCACCCGGGAAGAGGATCGCGTCATCGCGCTGGATGCGATGCAGCGCGTCAGCACGCTGGATTTGGAAACCGGGAAGCTTGCCAGTCAGCAAACCATCGGCCGTGGTCACGCGGAAGTCGCCCACGTTGTCGGAGATAGTCTCCTCTCTGGCAGCCAGGACGGTGTTCTTCGGTTTTGGCAAGGCGGCCAACTTCAGGCGATGGAAAGCTGGCACCCGGATGCGCTCAGCGCCGTGGCTCTCTCCCCGGATGGTCGGCTCGCCTTTGCCGGTGCATTGAATGGGATTGCCCGGGTTTGGGAAGTCGCTGCTTCTGCCGGTGGCCCCAGCGTCCGCGTCCTCCGGCCTGATGGCGCGCCTTACCGTTTCTTCCACGCTCGGGCTCAGCACAGCGGGTTCGTCCACTTCGCGACCGATGCCGGTCTCTTCCGCCTGGAACCGCACGGAGCCCTCGCTCGCCTCTTGGACGATGTCTGGATCGACCTCGTCTCCAGTTCCGAAGGAACGCTCGTCGGAATCAACGCCGAAGGCGAAGTTCGCTTTCAGTCTCCTGACGGAGAACTGTCCGCTCCCATTCGGCCACTCGCGGACCTGCCCGAAGCGCCTCGCCACTACCTCGTGGGTGGCGGCGATCGCGTCTTCGCCGTGGCCGATGGACAAGGCTGGGCGGAAGTCTCTCCCGACACGACCGCCATTCGGATTCAAACGTTCCCGGATGCGATGCTCGGCAAACCTCTTGCCGCTGTCCGGGCGCATCCTGATGGCTCTGCTCTCCTCGTCGCCGGCTTTGGCGGCGCGGTCCGTTGGAAGATCGACGGCGAGGCCGAAATCCTTCCCGGCGCGGAATTGATCGAGCGTGTTTACGCCTGGAACGGCGATCATCTCCTCTGGCGCAGCGCGGATGGCTCGCTCAAACTCGGGCGCTTCGGAACTGACGCACCCGAGACGCTCGAACTTCAAGTCGCCTCTGCCACTCTCCAGGAGATCGACGGCACCACGGTCCTCGCCAGCGCCAACCTCAAGGGCGAAGTCACCG
>CAYGQD010000261.1:0-9157 GCA_964351855.1 uncultured Verrucomicrobiales bacterium | reverse complement strand
CTTTGCAGAGGTTGGTTGCCGACGTAGAAATCGGCGATCGCGTCAGGATGATAGCGCAATGGCACCGGATTCAACTCCAGCGTGATCCGCTCTTTGTGAGGAGATCCACCGGAAGCGTAATGGACGGCAACCGTTTTCCCGACGTCGATCGGAGCCGCATGGACACTTACGGCAAGATCGCCCGTTAGCCTGGCGACGGATTGAGCCGCTTCAGTCGGGAAAAGATGCAGGCCGCATTGGTGCTTCAGCCTGGTATGCGCCGCGAAGATGGGTAATTCAGTCCCGTCTGGCAGACTGGCGGAATCAATCGTCGCGGCTTCCGGAGGAAGCACCACCAGGCCGCGCTCGCCGATCGGCAGCGCTGCCGTCCCGCGCATAAAGGCGCGCCGCCCCTCTTCCCTTAGATAGATGTATTCCCTGGCCTCTTGAACGCGCTCAAGAATCAAGGGCCTATGTTCTGGTTCTTCCCAGGCCAGATTCAGCGTTCTCGTGACGATGGGTAAAATGCAGGCCAGGGTTGTCATTGGAAATTTCGCGGGCGGCTCAAGCGAGTTTGCAACCTCGCCCCGTTTGAACCGTTACTGATGGATCATTCAGGCTAAGAGCCGCCCTTTTTTGTAGAATTTAGTTAGAACTTTCTTCGGAGTCCGCCGCTGGAGGTTGAAAGAACCAGAGACGCGCTTCGACGGTATCGCCTTCCGGAATATCGCGGATCAAAATGGATACTTTATTCGCTTCGCGCGTTTCGATCGCCGCGCCGCTATGTCTTGATGCTGGTAGCGCTTCAACCAAGATCAACACGTCACCGAGCGGATTAATGTTTAGTTGATCCAGGTTTTCAAAATCGAGAGGAATATCTCCGCCACCAGAAGGCCCTGTTGCCTGTTGCGCTTCCGTGGCAACGAAGAGCGAGCGCGGAACCATGAGCCGATTATCAGCCGTCAGATAAGCGAGGTTGTCAGCCGTCGCCAGCCCCTCAATCTCCGACGCTTCCGTTTGATCGTTTCGCGTGACTTCAATAATCCGCTGAAGTTCGTCGCGCGTAGCCTGGTCGATTAATGAATCTTCGCCCGCAGGCTGAACACGGATCTGGAAGCGGCTATCGGCGTTGATGTTAGTGGTTGCGCTCATTGGGAGAATTGCGCCCGCGCCCCAGGGAACGACAGAAACCCAGGGCGCGGAGCGCTTACTAATCTAATTATGAGAATGAGTATATCCAAGCCAGGCAGACAATCCGGACTTGTTAATCAAAAGCGTATGGATCATAAACAGGATTGCAAGTAAATTTCTGCAAGGAGGCATTAAGCTGAAGGCTCTCTTTGGGGAGGTTTTCGACCGCGCCACTAAGAAAGGTGAGATCAATCGAGCAGGTTCCCTTGCCCACGACTTTGAATTGCACCCATCGCGCGGGCCGAACCAGTTCAGTCAGATCGCCAAGGGGGATCAATCGCTCGCCAGGCTCCGCGCTACGGAGTCCGCCAGGCGAGCGCAAATCTAAGTTCTGGCGCTTTCCTACCTGAACAAAGCGCTCAGGGTTTTCGCTGGTCCGAACCATGACCCGGAATTCAACCGCCGTCAGGACGTCGCGGAACATGACCCCTAGCGCCGTAGTGTGGTGATTCGTCCAGTAACCCTCAACGGAGAGCTTCTTTGTGAGGATCGACCAAGGAATGTCTCGCCACTGGCCGCCCGCGAAATCGCGCCCATCTCTCCGCCGCATTTCCCAAACTTTCTTTTCCAGCTCACCGTCAGCCTGGCGCTGGATGCCTAGAGCGTAAACGGTATGTTCGCTTTCCTCGCGATCGGCCAGCAGTTGCGTTACCCCGCTTTCTGAACATTCGGCACCAGGCGGTAGCCAAATTCCCTCCCAGGTAGGCTCGCCAGGTTGTGTTTGCGAATTAGCGCTGAGTATGCCATGCCCCCAACGCTGGCGGCCTTCCCTGCGAGGCGAGACGGTGCAAAACATTCGTCGCCGCCCCACAGGGTTCACCAGGTTGCACCATCGCAACGATTCTTCTTCGTCCGCGTCCAATATCCTTTCCACTTCTTCGCCCAGGTTGATCGTTGGCGCGCCGAGCTGGTTGCGCTCAGTCGCCGTTAATTTGAGCGATTTGATCCCGTCGCTCGATCGAAAAATCTGGTCGCCGTCCCTGGCAAAAACGGCGTATTGACCTGTTGCCGCCGTCTCGACCGAGCGAAGCCGAACCATTTGCGTTGTCTGCCAGGCATCGCGAGGCACCCCGGAACGAATGCCGAAGATGATGTTTCCCCAATGGTGGACCAGTAATTCACCCTGACCGCGCGCGTCGCTCCCTAGATCCACATTGGAGATCATGGCCGCGACCAGGCCAGCCTTTACTGGAGCGCTGAACCAGTTCATTGTCGCAAGGTAACGCTGATCGGAATAGTTGAGCAGATCCGTCGTTCCATTCGGATCGCGAGCGCCCAGCAGATCGCCCGCCAGAATCCGTCGATCGAACTGCGTAGTGAAAACTCGATAGTCAAAATAGGCCGTAGGGCCAGCCGCGTGCGGAATCTGCGAGCTGTTCGTCGCACGCGTGTTATAACCGTTCGAGAAGAACGCGGAATCCTTGCCTGGATAAATGACGGTTGGATGGCTGCCGTCTGTTCGAATAACATGGTTCTCAGCTTGCGCGAGGTAAGCAACCAGCCAGTTCCCGCCGACTTTAGGCCCTGGAATGTTTTTGACCAGGCCCGTCCCGCCGCCGCGCGGTTCTATACTGAAGAGCTGGCCGCCAGCCGCTTCAATGATTCGAGGATTCCCGACTCCCCGGAAGGCGTCGCCAAACCCTGCCATTGGATCGTAGATCAATGCGCCTTGGAGCGCGTTAGCCTGGTATTCATCCAGGCCGTCGCCTTCCAAGGTATGCTCCCACATAGGCAGGCGCGTACGCATAAACCCGTTTTCCGCCCGCATGTTTACCGCGTGATAAATCAGCGAGCCGCGATTCGGTGACGCGGAGAATTCCGCCGCATCGACGCGTTGAGCGATGCCGAGGGCAGGAGAAAAGACGCTGATCGGAGTTTCCGCCATTAGGAGATCGTGAGAATGATCGTCGCGCTCCCCCAATCCGAAGATTTTACATGGAGCTGGTAAACGCCCGCTTCCGTGATCGTGACGATTTTTTGCGCGTCCACGCGCTCCGATCCGACTCCCTGGTTTCGTGAATCCGTCGCGGGATTGGAATCCTCTTCCCACCCGTCGCCAGGACCAGGCGAAACGTAGAGCTGGACACCCCAGCCGCCAGAACAGCTATTGTTGGCCGTGGCGTTTACCTGGAGCTGGTTTGGACCGACAACGGAGTAACTGACGCTCCCGCTCCAGTTACAACCCGGATAACTGGAACCACCAAAGGAAGAATTTCCCGCTTCCGCGATTGTGGCGGTTTGCAGATTGAAAGTCGTTTCCTCGATTTCGTCATCGTCCTCGTCTCCGCCAACAACGATCGAATCCGGAACTTTCATAAGAACCACCTGATGCCGCCCGGTTTCCGCGTCAATTTTATAGACAGGCAACCGATAGCCGTCGCGATCATCGACCGGCAAAAGTTCATCGCGGAACTGGAAACCATCCAGGCCAGGAATGTAAACCTCATGGAATAGCGTTTCCTGGCCGCCGTGGCGCGAAGGATCGGCTTGCGGGACCATGGCCAGCACATGACCAGCCCCCACTTTCGGAGCGGTTTTCGACGGGCAGAGGACGCGCTCGCGCAGTTGGCCGTCTTGGCGAACTTGAGTCAGTGTTAAGTGACCGGAGACGTCAGCGTTGCGCGTGGAGTATCCCGCCCGCATAATAACGGCGGTTTCCGGAGCGTTGGCCTGGTCGATAACCATCGTTTCCGCTTCTGCTAACATTGGAAAGCCCCAGGCGACATTATCATCTGTCATCCCAAGGAATTCCGCGCGATCAGAATAGCCGATAAAGCACTCTTGCTTTTCCGCGTCGAACCTCACCGCGCCGTTATGATACCCACGCAACAGGCCCAGCTCTCGCTCTCCAGAGCGCTCATTGAACCAGGTTATCAGCATGGACCCGCGCCCCTGGAACGGGAGTTTTGGCAACCATTCCGGAGCGATCGGCAAGCACGTAGCGAGCCGACAGGTTGCGCGAAGCAATCCTTCCACCAGGCGACCCGCGAGCGTTGGCGCTGGAGGCGCAACGTAGCAGTTCGGCTTGGTTGTCTGGCTTTCAGATTTTACCGTGTTCGACGCGATCGGTAATTCGCTGGTTGAATTACAAGGACAGGACATAGGTTAGTTTGCTAGAGTGAGAGGCCAGGTTGATGTTTGCAGCGTGACGCCGCTATACCCATCGACCGACAGCGTGTTGAGAAGGGCCGCTTGGTGCGTTCGAATTTGCCCGATGATTGCCCAGGCTCCCTTTAGTTCGTCCTTTTCGCTTACTTCATCTTCGGTTAGGGACTCTTTGCCTTGCAGCTCAGTATAGCGAGCGATCGCTGCCGTTTGGCGATCAAGCGGGACAATGTCAGCAATCAAGCGATCCGCTTTCTGTTTAATGCAGCGCTCAAAGACGGCTTGCAAAGTTCCTTCCTCGATCGGCTCAATTTTGTTCGACGTTTTATCTCCGCCGTAGAAAACCAGAACCGTTTGGCCCTGGATAGTGATCGACTTTACCGACATAGGGACGCCGGAAACGTCGAATTCCTCGTCGTCGATAAAGGCTTTTTTGGGAGTGACTAGCAGGTTCATAAGGCGTTAGAAATTGGCAATGTCGCGAATCGTGCAGATCAGTCTTTCAGTGACTTCGCAATCAGAGAGAGAGTCTTCGCCCGCCAGGCAATTCAACGGGCAGAAATAGACTTCTTCCGTTACTTCCGTTGCGGTATTATGAACGACGGCAGAGTAAAGCTTGCGCCGCGTGCCTACCTTGATTTTCCCCCCGGCAACCTCCCAGGCCCCAGCGTGAGGAACGCCGTTGTTGAAATCGTTCAGCGCGGCCTGGAGAGCAGAATCGCTTGACCAGGCCAACCCTTCCGAATCTTGCCAGATAGCGCTGATTTCGCCGTTACAGGCGGCTTCATTGATTTCAATCAGTCGGACATTCGGGCCGACTTCAATTTCTTCAAGAGCCTTGGTTTGCCAGTGGCGAAGGCCGAGGGCCGCAAGGATCGCGCGGACCGGATCAGAAACAAAAGGCCCGTCGAAGTTCATCGCGGTTGACGTCCGGAACCAATAACGGCCCAGCACGTCCCGCAGGGTTAAGGTTCCAGGCCGAACTGTAGCGTCAGGCGTATTCGGGTTAGACCCTGCATAGTTGACCATGCAACAATCATCGACGGACTCTTCGCAGAAGAACGGAGGATCTGAAACGTCGCAGTTGTTGAGATGGTTGCGGCTACCGCCGCCCTCGATCGAAAGAATATCACCAGGGAATTCCGCCAGAACGCTCTCGAAAACGTATTCGAAAACCGTCGCCGTTCCGACACAGAGTTCATGGACCGTGATCAGCTCGCCGTTCACAACCCCCACGTCAGGGCGAAGGTAACTGATCGCGAACACTCCGCCGACATTTCCAAGGGTAATATCCTGACCGTTGCAATCCGTGAGATGAACGCCCTGGCTGGTTAGCCGAGTTGTAAGTTTCGGGACCGCGACAGGATCAGCAACCAGTTCACACTGGCCATAGGGATGAAGAGCCGCATACGGATCAAAAAGCTCTGACATAATGGTTTGCCTGGTAGAAGGCGCGCGCCGGGATAGAACCAGCGCGCGCCAGGGTTAAGATGATTGAAACGATTAGCTGATAACAGCCGCCGTTTCGTCCAGAGTAACGATCTTCAAGTCAGCGACAGCGACAGCCCCAACAGTCGGAGCGGTATCACCGAAGATAACCATGTTCGCGTCAACCTCGACAACGGCAGCTTGATCAAGAGCGCCAGCCAGGGCCGTCGCAATGCCAGCGTAGTCGCCAGCCGTGTAATCATTTCCGCCGCCTTCCGTCAGCGTGGCCAGGACGTTGCCGCCCGAATCACGGAGCTGGATGGAGTCGCCGGTTTCATCGAAGGCGTCAGCCTCAAAATTCACCGTGAACGTGTCAGGCGTCTCAGTGTCGTTGATCGCCTCACCGGAGACGTTCGCAGGCTTGAGGTTCAGCCGGACTTCGGTGCAGGCCCCTTCAGCGAGATCGTCACCAGCGAACTTCAGAACGAGGTAACGGTCGCCGCCGTTGGCGTCGTCCGAACGATTCCGCCCGTGGAACGTGATATTGAGCGACTGATGCTGTTTACCAGCAGGCCACTCAAGCACGAGATCCGCAGGAACCTCGAAGTCTTCACCAGCTTCCGCCGTGTGATCTTTAATCGTTACAGTGACGTCGGCGAGATCGCCAGCAAATCCACCTGTCCGCGCGAAGAACACAGGATAAGAAATGTCATTTCCTTCAGGCTGAAGCTGAACGTCAAGCGATCCGCAGGACGTTACAACCGATCCGGATGGGTTGGCTGGAGCGTCGCCGTTCGGCTCGCAAGGTTCAAACGCGTCAGGCCGCGAAGGAATGATTTGCTGGGACTCGCTGGTGACAACGTCAGACTTGACCACCGCCGCAGATCCGCCGCGCCGAGCATCGACAACGGGAACCAGGACATAAGACCAGTTCTCGTAATTATCCACGTTGACGACTCCGCCGATGGTAAGGCGAGCGCCGAACCAGGTTTTGTTCATGTTATTGCCAGTGAACGACGGATCAGCCGCGCGCATTGGTTCCAACATATAACGGTCAACATCGTGGCCGAACATCCAATCGAGTTCGGGACTGTTCCAGAGCGCGTCAAGGTTGCTCTCCAGATTCGCGGAATCGAACATTCCGTTCAACTTGAACGGGTTCGTTGCGAACGTCTCGAAGTCGAAACTCTCTTCTTTCGATCGCAAAGCAACCAGCTCGTAAACGCGAGTCATTACGCCGGTCGCCGGATCATAAACGCGAGCGCGCCCGTAGTCGTCGCTCTTCGTCTGAACCCAACCGGACGCTTGGCCCGTGCGTGTGTCCTCGCCCTCGCGAATGCGGAAGTAAGGCTGGAAGTCCCATTCGATTTGACCAGACGCCGTTTCCTTGGCGTAAACGTAGGTCGGCTCGATTCCAGGCGTGGACTTGAACAGAATTTCCTGGTTGGTCCGATCGTTCATAACCTTGACGGATTGACCGCTGGCGAACTGCAAAGAGTAGTTGCCGACAGAAACCATTTCGGTTCCAAACATCGCTTCGAACTGGACGTTATGAGCGGCCAGGTATTCGCGAACGAGATGCTTCAGAAGACCCGCAGACATGCAGATTTCGAGAGCTTCCATTCGCGGGAAGTCGATCGACACGGAGCCAGCCCACTCGATCCACCATTCCAGCGTTCCTTGCGTGTCGGGCAAGTTGCTGAAGCTGTAACGCTGGAAGTGAGGCGAGAGCTGGTTGACGATAGGGGCCGCGTTTTTGCGGCAATGCGAAACGACGTCGCGAATCCGGTTGTAATGCAAGGCCGTTACAGCCGCGCTTGGAGCCTGATCGGCAGCAGAGCGCAGGATTGCAACCAAGTCTTCGAAGGCTTGGAATTCGGTAACGCAGAACGGCCCCAGGCTCAAAGTCCCGGTATCCGCCCAAGGCGTCATGACGTCCTTACCCATGAGCGCGCCAGCGCCGAGGGATGGAGAGCAACCGATTGAAGTCGTATCATGCTGACTTGCAGCAATTTCGACTGGACCCATTTCGCGGTAGTCCTTATTGACCTTGAGGCCAAGGGTAGATTTAGGCGTTGGATCGTCGAAGCGAACCGCGTGCAAATTCGGCCAGAAAGTCCGGTAGCGAGTATTGACGCGATTGTTCGTCGGTTGATCGGAGCGAGCAGCCACCGTCCGCACCGTCGAAATTTCGAAGCGAGGATTGGTGAAGGATCGGTTACCGAGCTTCATGACGTGTTCAGACGCAGCTTCAAGCGCGCCGAGCAAATCAGAAGCTCCATAGCGAGTGCCGGAAGGGCAGTTCAGCGCCCCAGCAGCAGACTCAGTTAAGAGGGGAGATTTGTTAAAATTTACAGTGGACATTTTAAAGGTCGGTTTGGTTGGCAATAAGAGCCAGGCGCAACGCGCCCGCTGGAATCGCGACTAACCGGCGACCTTAGTTCGCTATCTGTTCACTGGACGCGCGAGCAGGGCCTCGAAGCCTGCATCTATGCCAGCCGTTCGACTGGCCGCTCTAGCCTGGTTGAGCTATCGCGCGAAAATAGTGATTCGATTCGTCCGCGTTACCCTCTTGAGTCCTCACCCCGGATTGTGTTTCCACTTCCATTTTGCCGCTTTCGCGACCCGGCCTTTGGACTCCGGCAACGCAGACGCCGGAAATTTCAACGCCCCTATTTGCTTCTCACCCTGGAGTTTTTCCATTCTCCACCTTTCGGCAGCCAGCACTTGAAGCAGGGACTTAGGGCCACGCCCTCGAAATTTTTTTCTCAAGAACGCGTATGTATGAATTTCATGCTTAGCAGCAGTAATTGATAAATGCAAGCAGAAATTATAGCCAGTCTGATATTTTGGGTTTCCTCAGTTTTCCATTCCGTTCATCGCTCTACGCACTCGGAAAGACCATTTTCCTGATGCCGGGAAAATGGTCAGGCGAACCCGTGAAGAAAGTTCACAGGTTCAGTTCGTGCGGAAAATGCACAAACTCAGTTATTAAGGATTCCTTACACACTCCACAAGCGAGGATTATCTCCAGCCCGCTCACCCGGCTCATGCCGCCTGGCCGCGTAGTGTTCGCAGATAACGACCTCCCCAGCCAGCACGGCGTTATAGACAGCCGCGCAATCAATCTCTCCCTCGATATTCAAAGCCGCTTCAGCAATCAATTCGTCCAGGCCGTCCACGATGATCCATGTCCAGGGCCAAGGATGGTTGCTAGTATGCAGCTCGATAGGCAACAGGGAAGGGTTCTTGTCCATGTAATGAGATTCAGTTTAGCGCACAAACTGGCCAGACACCAGCCAGCAGGAAGGAGGGGATTCCAAAAACTATGAAACAAAACAGTGAAGGGGAAAGAGGTTAAAATATGATGACACGGGCGGGCGGATCAGAGAGAAATCACAAACGCAACTAACTTGCGTTTACCGGGGAACCTTTGACCCCACCCCCCTTGGTC
>CAYGQD010000260.1:0-9159 GCA_964351855.1 uncultured Verrucomicrobiales bacterium | reverse complement strand
GCTCCAAGCCGCGTTGAAAGATCAACCTAATAAATACATCATTCGGGTGGCGAACAAAGCCGTCAACGATCTGCTCGGAACCGAAAACAAGGTGCCCTAATCGATGTCCAACGACTCTACCACGGACCGGATCTACAAGAGCATTCGCATCATCGCGCTACTCGCAATTCTCGTCGTGCTCTACTTCAGCTGGTTCATCATCAAAGACAGGTATTCCGAAGGGATTGATCGATTTTTGAATGGAGAAGTGCCGGAAACGCCTGTTCCCTCAGAGGCCGATTGAGCATGGTTACTTGACAGTCATCACTTATCACACAAGTTGCCATTTCAATGGCAGCTTTGACTGATCTAAAACCTGAGAACCTCGTCTCCCGCACGACGGAGGCGCTGCGGCTCTTTATTCTGGAGGAGTTGATCGAGCCAGGGGCGGAAATGCCTTCTCAGGGAGAACTTTGCTCGCGGTTAGGCGTTTCGCGGACGGTGGTGCGAGAAGCGATGCGAACCCTGGAGTCTCAGGGATTGATCGAAATTTCTCAGGGGCGACTGCCTCGCGTGCTGCCCCCGAATACGAATGCAGTGATGGACGGGCTGAGCACGCTGATGGAGCGGTCTCAGGTGTCATTGTTAGAGGTGCTGGCGGTTCGGCGTCCGCTAGAAGTGGAAGCGGCGGGGATGGCAGCGACCAATGCAACTCCCCGGCATTGCCAACAAATGCGAGAGGCGAATGCCGCGCTTGGGAAGGCGCGGACGATCGAAGACCAGATTTTGGCGGACATGCGGTTTCATCACGTGGTGGCAGAGGCGTCGGGCAATCCGGTGTTCAGGATTGTCCTGGATGTGTTAGCCCAGTTTTTGTTCGAGTCGCGACGCAAGACCTTGAAGCAAAGCGGGGCGAAGGTCGCGCTGCGTCACCACTCAACTCTTTTGGCTGCGATCGAAGCCCACGATCCGGTGGCGGCACGAACGGCGGCGGAAGCGGGAATGGACCAGACCCGGGCCGACCTCATTTCAGAATCCAAGCGTAAGCGATCTCCCAAGGCTTGACGGTTCCCTCCCCTTTTCCATCCATGAAAACTTCCTTGATCTTCTTCTTTCTCCTGGCGACGGGACCGTTGCTCGCGGAGCAGGAAGCGTTTTTCGATCAGTATTGCTACGACTGCCACGATGATCTCTCGACGAAAGGCGGGCTGGATCTGACGGCGCTTTCCCGGGATCTATCGGATCCGGCAACGTTGGCGAAATGGACCCTGATTCATGATCGGGTAGAGAGTGGAGAAATGCCACCGAAGGAGAAGACGCGCCCGGCTTCGGCAGAGCTGACCGCCTTCATCGAAGAACTGAGCGGGCAACTGATCGTGGCAGAAGCGAAGAAAGAGGCGGAACGTGGAACCGGACTGGTGCGACGCATGAACCGGACGGAATACGAACACGCGCTCCGGGATCTCCTGGCGCTGCCGCTTCTCCGGGTCAAAGAGCTCCTGCCGGAGGATGGAATCTCCCATGGATTCGATAAGGTGCCGATAGCCCTGGACCTTTCCCACGTGCAGATGAGGAAGTATCTGGAAGCCTCTGACAAAGCGCTGCGACAGGCGATCGTGAAGACCGAGAAGCGCCCGGAAACGACGGTTTGGAGAGGGACGGCCGCGGAGATGGGAAGCAGCCGAGGGGCGATTGCGATTCATGCGGCCGCGCCGTTGTTGAGCGGCAAGCTGGCCCCTGGGCTGACTTCGAAGGTGCAGGGGAATCCGGTGAACAATAAGGGGAACTCGTATCGGTCCGCGCATTTTGATGGGGAGGCGGACAGCTTGGCCGTGTTTAGCGGCGTCTTCGGTGCCCACATGCCGAAAGGGATTCAACCGGATCGGTTTCGGGTGACGTCGCCGGGTTGGTATCGGGTGCGATTCTCAACCTGGGGAATGCGCTGGGAACGGGGCGAGATCAAACCTGCGATCCGGAGCGTGATCCGCAAACACATTGAGCTTGGAGAGCCGATCGTGGAGGATCCGATCGAGCGCTGGAAATACACGCCTTTGGAGGAACCGACCGTGCGTGAATCCGAGGAGAACGTGGCGTTTTTTGGCGATGAAGAAGCGGTTCACGTGGTGCGGGCCTCTCTGAATGGCGTGGTGTTAGGATTCTTCGACGCACTTTCCCAACAACCGACGGTCCACGAGTTCGAAGTCTGGTTAGAGCCCGGCGAGCGGATCTCCTTCCATGTGATGTCACTGCCGAGCAGGGGGCCCGTGAATTGGGGATCGGCAAATGGCGTTTACAGCTATGAGGGCCCGGCGGTGGTCTATGATTGGTTTGAATTCGAAGGCCCGCTGATCGATACCTGGCCGCCGGAAAGCCAGCGCCGGTTGTTTCAGGATCTGCCAACTGCAGTGCTGAATGATGATCAAATCGCAGCCAAGAAGCCGGAGGAGATCCCGGATGTGGGAGAGATGCTGCGCGACTTCGCCGATCAGGCCTTTCGCCGCCCGGTCGCGCCGGAAGAAGTCGCACCCTACGCCGAAATTGTCGAAGCACAGCTCGCCATGGCCGAGACGTTCGAGAATGCCATGGTCGCGGGCTACAAAGCGGTTTTGGCATCGCCAGACTTCCTCTTTTTGGGATTGGAAGGTTCCTCAGCGTTAGCCTCCCGACTTTCGTTTTTCCTCTGGAACTCGCTGCCCGATGACGAACTGCGCGAATTGGCCATCCAGGGGGAACTCTCGCGACCTCAAACTCTCCTCGCCCAAGTGGACCGGATGCTGGCCGATCCCCGATCTGACCGATTCGTCGAGCACTTCCTGGATACTTGGCTGGAGATGAAGAAAATCGACTTCACCACTCCGGATCCGCAATTGTATCCAGAATTCGATCCGTGGCTTCGGGATAGTATGCTGGAGGAAACGCGCGCGTATTTTCGAGAGCTAATTTCGGGGAACTTGGGAATCGAGCACGTGATCGATTCTGACTTCGTTCTGGCCAATCAACGGTTGGCGGAGCTTTACGAACTGCGGGGCGTGACCGGGTCTCAACTGCGCCGCGTTTCGCTTCCGCCGGATAGCCCGCGCGGTGGTTTTCTGGGACAATCTGCGGTGTTGAAAGTCACGGCGAATGGGACGGCGACCTCGCCCGTTTTACGAGGCGTCTGGGTCCTGGAACGCATCCTCGGGATTCATCTTCAACCGCCACCGCCGAATATCCCGGCCGTGGAGCCGGACGCATCTGGCGCAAACACGATTCGTGAATTGGTCGAGCAACACCGTGCGGCGAAAGAGTGCGCGGGTTGCCATGATTTGATGGATCCGCCGGGATTGGCCCTGGAGAACTTTGACGTGATCGGGACTTGGCGCGAGAATTACCGCGCCGGCGGGCGGCCGAAACTGGTGAAGGTAGAAGGTGAACCCAAAAAGCAACTGGAGCCGCATCTCGATATTCTCACGACCCGTGGTGACCGCAAGCAAATCCGGCTCGGCGGAGAAGTGGATGCCAGCGGCATTCTGAAAGACGGACGCCAGTTTGAGGACATCAACGCGTTCCGGGACCTTCTCCACGAAGATCCGGAATTGCTCGCCAAGAATTTGGCCCGCCAACTCACGATCTATGCAACCGGCAAAGGCTATCGCTTTACCGACCGCAAAGTGATCGATGACATCGTCGCTCAAACCAAGGATTCCGACTACGGCGTCCGCTCCCTGATCGACGCGGTGGTCCTCAGCCCGATTTTTCGGCAAACGCCTTAACCCTTTCCCAACTCCCCATGAATCGTTCTCTCAATCGCCGCACCTTCCTGCGCGCCTCCGGCGTCGCCCTCGGACTCCCGTTTCTGGAAGCGATGCGACCAGCCCGCGCCGCTTCGAACGAAGTGCCCCGACGCATGGTCGCCATCAACACGAATTTAGGCGTTCTGGAGCGCCACTTCTATCCGGAAACCGCTGGTCGCGATTATCAACTGACGCCCTACCTGGAGCCGCTCGCTGACTTTCGCGAAGACTTCACCGTGATCTCCGGATGCTCGCACCCTGACGTCACCGGCGGGCACTCGGCAGAAGTCTCTTACCTCACCGCGGCCCCGCATCCCGGCAGTGCCTCGTTTCGCAACTCGATCTCCCTGGATCAATACGCGTCCGACTATCTCGGCACAAAAACCCGCGTCTCCTGCCTGCCGCTAAACATCGCCAGTCGCCCTGGCAACCAATCCCTCTCCTTCACCTCCAGCGGGGTCATGCTCCCGGCGGAGAACAGCCCGGCAGCGGTGTTTCGAGAGCTCTTCGTGGTGGGCAATGCGACGGATATCGAGCGGCAGGTCCACGAATTGCGAGTCGGTCGCAGCATTCTGGATGCCGTCAGTGATCGCGCCAAGGCTCTGCAACGTGAACTGGGACCAGCCGACAAGGAACGACTGGACCAGTACTTCACCTCCGTCCGCGAAGTGGAAGAACGCCTCAAAACCGCCGAAGCCTGGGAACACAAACCCAAGCCGAAAGTGGATGCCGAACCGCCCAAGGATCCCGAATACCTACCCGACAAGCTTTCCACGATGTATGACCTGATCCATCTGGCGATCTCAACGGATTCAACCCGTCTCGTCACCCTTTTGATCCGGTTAGACGGCTTCTCCCAACACATTCCCGGAGTCAGCACCGAGAGCCACAACCTTTCCCACCACGTCGGTCGGGAAGACAAACTGGTCGAACTGAAAAACCTCGAACTCGCCCAGTTCCGCGCCCTCGCCAAACTGATCGGCGATCTCCGCGCCACCGATGAAGGAGGCGAATCTCTCCTCGACCGCACCATGCTCCTCTACGGCAGCAACCTCGGCAACGGTAACAATCACGACACCAAAAACCTGCCGATCCTCTTTGCCGGAGGCGGCTTCCAACACGGCCAACATCTCGCGTTCAATCGCAAGAAGAACGCGCCGCTGCCCAATCTCTTCGTCTCGATGTTGCAACGGATGGGATTGGAGACGGACCAGTTTGCCAGTAGTTCGGGGACGCTGACGGGGTTGGAGTTCGGTTAGGGAAGCGCTGGTTATTCCACGCTAATCCGTCGTAAACGGATACGCGGGAAGCCCGGCTTCGTTCACGAGATTCACGATGGGCTTGGCGGCGTAGGCGTAGCGGACGTGCTTCGGGGTGGTGCCTTGTGGCGCGGTGAGGATCACGCGTTCGCCTTCGATCCGCGCGGTGGCGCGGTGCCAGTGATCGGTGGCGGCGCTGACCCAGAATGCTTTGGGTGATTCTCCGTCTGAGGTTGAGAGTCCTTTGGCGTGATCGAAGCGGATCGTGATGGTGGAGCCATCGATTTCCATGCCGGTGTAGGTTGGCCCCTGAGCGAGGAGATCGGTTTCCCCGAGGGTGTCACGTCGCGCGAGGAGGGCGAGCCGTTCTCCGATGGGATACTTGTCTTTGGGATGAATGTCTTTCGCATCGCCCAGATCAATCGTGCAGGCGACGGCGGTGTGCGGGAGATCGAGGATTTTCAACTGATGGTCCCGCATCGTGGACCAGGTGGTGATATCGACAGCTTCGAGATCGATTTCGGGAGATCGAGCGAAGCCGGGCAGCATCACGCTGAGGAACTTCCAGTCCTCGCGCCCCCAACGTTGGCGGAGAAGCTCGAGCCAGGCGCGCTGACTGGTGCTGTATTGGATCATGGCTTCGAGGCTGCGGGTATTGGCTTCACCCTGGTAGTAAACCATCCCCTGACATGCCATCGGGATGAGGGGATGAAGCCTCGCGTTGTAAAGCATGTTCGGGCGGGTGCGGGCGTAGATATTCGCGGTGCGGTATCGCTTTGTGAGCCGCGCGTTCTCTTTGGGGTCCATGCTGAACTTGGTGACCCCACCGGTTCCGGCGTTGGTGGCAATGATCATCTCCGCAATGGCGGTGTCGGCGAGATGCGCTTCCATGATTGCGTTGAAGTGAGGAAGTTCTTCGGTCAGGGCTGCCGGCATCCACCCTTCGAGAGAGGATGATCCCCAAGCGACTTCGACGATCGCGACGGGAACATCAATCGCGGCCTGTAACTCGCAGGCGAAGACAGCGGCGACGGCGGAACTTGGAGGAATCACCGACCATTTCCCGGTGACACGTTCCTCTTCGCGGAAGGAAATACCTTCGGCGATCTGAAGGCTTCGAACCGGTCGGTTGGCGTCGACCGTCTCCGTCACGAAAGCGGCGATGTCTGGAATTTTGTCGTGTCCCATCTTCATGTTGGACTGGCCACAGCAGATCCAGACTTCACCGGCAAGGACGTCGTCGTATTGAATCCGGGATTCACCATCGGTGGCGGTGAACGTGTAGGGACCTCCGGCTTCAATGGGAGCGAGGTCGCAGCGCCAACGCCCGTCCTCGCCGACCGTGGTGGTTGCCGCCGAATCGGCTACGGTGACGGTGATTTGACGACCAGCCTCGCCCCATCCCCACACCGGGATCGGCATCCGACGCTGCAGAACCATGTGCTCGCCAAAAGGGGAAGCCAACTGCAGGGCGGCTTCCTCGGGTTCCGCTGCAGAGAGCAGGCAGGGAAGGGTCAGAGAGATGAGGAGAAAGAGTCTTAGGAGGAACGATTTCATAGGCGGTTTGAGTCGAAGGTTGCACAGGTTGGCTCCCGAAAGCGACTTGGAAATGATCTCGTAGGGCAAACTATGCCCAGCCAGCCAGAAAGTAACACCACGATTATAGAACCGACTGAACCGATTACAAAGGGTCGATACTAAACCTAAAATCCGCCATTCTTTGGTAGAATCTTCAAGCTACTCCTAAAGAGTTGCGTCAATTCATGATCAGCGCCAAGCTCTCTTACCAACCGATCAAGAGTCGGAGTATAGAATAACAAAAGTTGAGGTGTCTCTCCTATTTCTAAATAGAAGTGAACCAGAAACACTTCCGACGCCACACTTTCCCGCGTATCCTTACCCGAATTCAATTTCTTGTATGAGTCAATAATATCTCGAATCTCACTTCCCAATCCATCAAACATTTCAAGCTTCAATCGCAAACCCGCTCGATTGAAACGCGCTCCTATTGTATTTGAATGCAAGTCGCCAAAAACTTCCTTCATATCCATCACCAAGGAGGAAGACAACGAATAAGCGCGACGATACTCTTGACAGTCTTTCAATGCTCCAACGACATTTTGTCGAGAACTCAATGTTAACGGATGACGAGAGCCCAGGCTCTTTTCCCTACTTTGTTCAATCTTCTGGAATAGGTCTAGCGCCTCCTGAAAGAACCCTTCTTTCGCCATCAAAACCGCCAAGGAGTTCCAAACGGTCGTAACTTTTTCCGAAAGCTCACCCAAGCGCCCCAGCCTCAATCTCTCGACCTCACGAAACGACAATTTTGCTTCCTCAAAATTTCCTTCATACATGTGAATCTGACCCCATTCGAATAAAATATCCTCATAAAGGGCTTGAGTTGGCAGATCTCTACCCTCTAGCTCAACAAGGCTCCTCCGTGCCAATTTGATTTGCCTTGATTTCCCGTAAACCCGCGCAAGACTAATAGCTGCACTTATTGTCCTATAATGAGACATACCCAACAACCTCTTCGACTCTTCGCGAATGGCTTGAAACTCAGATATAGCCTGAGGAAATTTATCCAGATCGTATAACACTTCCGCATATTGGCTGCGGACGTATAGGTAGATAGGCTCTTCGGCCCGTCCATCATAACTATTCACGAGTTCAACATAACATTCAAGAGCTTTCCGAAGATCTCCAGGCTCCCTAACCGTTCGATTAATAATAGCCGCCTCAATTAGAGCGATATGTGGGGAGTCGGGATCGCTTAATCTAATACGAGAAAGACACCCAACCAATAGAGCCTCCGCATAGGTTGGATCAGGATGCAATTGAGCCAAGTTTATCCTAATCGAATCAATACGAGAATCGTCCGCGACCGATTGCTCCTCCGCTGTTTTCAGTGCAGCCATCCATATCTTGACAGCTTCAAGAGGCCGCCCAGTTTCCGCCTTTATAGCCGCTTGAATATTTTTGATTTCGTAAATGTGGCTATCTAACAGATAAACGCTTTCGGAATTTGATTTTTGTTCTTGAAATAGTTGATCGATTAGTTCCATTGCAGCAGTCGGCGAGCGAAGATCGAAAACCAGCAAATGCGCCCTCTTAACCCGAATGGCAAACCAGCTTTCAAGATTTAGCTCTTTATCGAGCAAGTTTTGAGAATTTTGGTAAGCTTCATCGGCACTGGTATAATTATGAGTTAGAAACTGCGCATCCCCCGCCCTTTCAAATGCTTTTGCCGCGTTAAGCCTCTCTTTTCTCAAAATCCCTTCGGCTTGATTCATGTGTTGAACTGCCTCGTTTGCATTTTTAGCGGCAATTTCGGATGCTTGAGAAAAGAACCCAGCGGCAATTTTTGCAAAATAGTGATCCTCCCATTTCGCCTTCGGATTTGACTCGATCTTCGCGGCATAAGAAGACAGCAGCACTTTAAGTTCGGCCAATGGAATCGATTCTTCAGCGGCGATCTTGCCTAAAGCGAGATCGAAATGTTCTTGTGCCGTTCGGCCGTAAATCTCCGCAAGGGTATTGTCTCGGTGGTTTACCGCTTTCTCAAGCATCAAGCGAATTTCAGCATCATTGGGCGAGTTAAACGGATAGAAGGTGCTGAATGTGATCCCTGTAATCCCACAGATGACAGCAATAGCGCCCATGCATTGCCAAACTACAGGTATGATTTTTTTGTTCATTAGAAACTAAAGAGGCAATGTTTAGGAAATTACAATTGTAAAAACGGATCGCCCCTTCGCGCATTTTTTGTCTCACGAACTTCAATATTTTTCGAAAGTCGCAAGCACAGATAAAGCCGACAGTTAAGTCGCTACTCAAGATTCGACTCGAATTCCAAATTTTTAGGTCAGTTGCGACTTCTCTTCAAATACCCTGCAAACGAGCAGGCAAGTATGACCCGGGCGCAAGGTGGAGCAAAGAGAACGCCGCCAACATGGCTCAGCTTCGGGTCAATCGCGCCAATGGGGAATGGAACCAATTTTGGGAAAAAAAAGCCGCGTGACCAACAGATTCATTCACACCTGGGGTTTACGGCGGCTTTGGCCGACCTTTCCCGGTGCCAAGAGTCGGTCGATCGTAAGCGCCTAACATGGACCATCTAGCGCCGCCCCCGATCGAGGCGAACCTGG
>CAYGQD010000259.1:0-9183 GCA_964351855.1 uncultured Verrucomicrobiales bacterium | reverse complement strand
GACATAGACAACGGACGGACTCACCGTCAGATCAAAGGAGTCACTCACTGGCTGGCCTGAGCCATCGGTGGCCGTCACCGTGATGGACGTCGTTCCGGAGTCCCCCGAAGTCGGCGTTCCGGAAAACGTCGCGGTTCCGGGATCGAAACTCAGCCAGGCGGGCAAGGCGGAAGTGGTGAGCGCCAGGGTGTCCGCTACATCCACATCGCCAAACGTATTCGCCGGTAGGGTGAAGCTGAATCCCAGGTCCGCCCCGGCACCCTGGTCAGCGATGGCGTTCGCCAGGGTTGGCGCATCGTTGACTGAGGTCGCTACCACCGTGGTCGAGGCATCAATCCCCTCCACCGTTCCATCATTCACCGTGATGGTGAAGGTGGCGGTTTCCGTCAAGCTCGGTCCGACCCGGTTTTCGGTCGGATCAAAGGTCAGCGCTTGAATCGCCGTTGTCGCGGCAGCGGCGGATCCTGTGAACTGATACACACCGCCCGTCTGATCGACAAAGCTTCCCAAGTTCGTCAGCACGCCCTTGGTCTCATCATCGATGCTGACCGTCACCGTGAGGCCATCGCCTTCCGCGTCTTCGATCGTTACCGCAGAGAAGGGAGCGACCGTCGCTGAATCATCGACCGGCTGGTTGGCCGCTGCCCCGGAAATCGTTGGAGTGTCGTTGGCCCCGGAAATCGAAATCTCCAAATTCGCCGTCGCGGAACCTACCGAGATCCCACCAATCAAGGTAGGATCCACATTCTCAGGCGCGCCGGTCTGAATTCGCAGAATCTTGATCGACGCTAACCCGAAATCCGCCGCGTTCAGCACCGCACCCCAAGTCGCTTGGGTTACCGTCTGGAGGAAGGTGCCTCCACCATCGTAAAGATCAGAAACGACGTTTCCTCCGACTGGGAAGAAGTCGGAAATCGTCAAGCTCACGGTCGTTCCGAACTCATCCTCAACCTCGGCCACAAAGGCATCCCCTTCCGGATCGGTTGAGGAGCTATTGTCGAATTCCATGACGAACGACGTCGTCACCGGAGAATGGAAGGTGACTTCGACCCCGCTTCCGCTCGGATTGGCGATTCCTGTGTCGAGGCGGTTGTCTTCCAACAGCAACTCGCGATTCGTAGGCAACGTGCCGCCCGTCCGACCCAGAAAATTACCGGCCGTAAAACTCGTCACATTAACACCCACCAAATCATTTGCGCCAAAGGTGAACGATCCTCCATTGGCGTCGCTCACCGTTAAATCCACCAGGACGTTGTCAGTGACCGTGGCACCCGTGATCCCCTGAACGGAGACCGGACCATCCGCCGTTTCATAGGTGAATTCTTCCGTGACCGTATCGGTGGCCGTCAGCGCATCGAGCGCCGCGGCCTGGGCGAGCGTCGCCCCTTCTTCATATTCGTAAGATCCATCCGCACCGATGTGGAGCGTCCCGTAAGTTCCTTCGATCGAGGTGGGGGTTCCCGTGCTCGTTGAACCGGCCGCAACCGCCGTATCCGCCGTGGCAAGGCCAGCCGAATTGACGAACAAGGGGTCCAGGTCCGCGTCGGAATCGTTCGTCAACACATTGCCCGTTGGATTCGCCACGACCGCCCCATCGACGCCCTCAGTCAGCGTGTTCGTGTCATCGACCGCCAACGGAGCATCATTGACATCGTTTGCAAAACCGGGAGTCGGAGCCTGCGTCACAAAGCTTCCCGTCTCCAGACGCGTCCCCCCATCCGGCAACCGGGCGATGGATTGATTCTGCGCATCACCGCCCCCGTCCTCATCGATCTGCGGCTGCCCTGGCGTCAATACGCTAATGAGTTCGGAATCGTCCGCATCGCCGGAATCGTAGACCACGGCATCCCACAGATTCGTCGCCGTAACCGGCGTTCCATTCGGGAAATTGGCCGCGCTATCATAATAGAGCGCCACCGCATCCGCTCCATTCTGAAGATTGGAAGACGATGCCGAGAAACCTGTGCTGAGGTCGATATTCGGAACGTCGGGATCGCCGATCACAAAGAAGCCACGCGCATCGGTCCGGTGCCCGGTGAGATCGATGGCAAGGTCGGATAAATCGTCGCCGCCGTTATAGAGAACCACCACAAATCCATCCAACGAGGAGTTCCCCACCCCGCCGTCATAAATCTCGATGAACTCTGCCGCGTCGGTCCCCGGCGTATCGGAATCGACCTCATTAATGACCAGTTGGGGAAGCTGCTCCAGCACAATCTGGTTGGCATCGCCATCAAAGATGAGCCGATACCCAAAAGGCACCGTCGCACTGGCAAACGCCGTGGGATCGACCGCCCCTGTATAACTCGCAATGATATACTGACTCTGATCTCCAGCGCCGGTAATCGACAAGGTCGCGTTCGAAACATCCAGCTCTCCGGTCACGCTGAGACGATCCGCGTTATCGGCACCGGCACCCACTTCGATCTCCAGAGTCCCGGTGATCACCACGTCTCCGGTTACTGACAGAGTTCCCGGGGCACCATCTTCTCCTGGATCAATGGTTCCATCCACCGTAACATTTCCGGTCAAGGTGCCGGTCCCGGCCAAGGTCCCCGTCGCACCCACCGTGGCCCCACCGGCAGCCAGGGCGAACACCTGAGTCCCGAGCACGATGAACTCGCCGTCGATCTGGCTCAGGTTATTCGTCAGTTGCAGAAAGCTCGCCTTCACCCCGGTGAGCGTGACCGAGGCTCCATCCGCAATCGTCGTCACCCCACCCGGTTCGGCTGGTTCCAGATCGAGGCGCGGACCGTTGGTGGGATTGTCCTCATCGTCGATGACATAGATTCCTGCCTTGAGGATCCCGCCATCAAAAAGCTGGCTGATGTCTACGTCGCCAAAGGTGCCCGCGCTACCCGTCAAGGTGGGGACTTTCACAGTACCCTCCCGGACCTCAATGATTCCGAGGTTTTCAAAAACCCCACCCGGCCCGTCTGCCACATCATTGTAGAAAAATAGGGTCTCATTGGCGACGTCTCCGAAGTTCCGGATCGTCCCCGTCGCGCTGTTCGTGAAGGTGTAGCCAGGATCAAGCTCAAAGTCTCCTTCCGTGGTGAAGGTGAAAACCCCGTTGTTCACAAACGAGCCTCCACTGGTATTCCCTTTGATATTATCGCTCGAACCGGTTCCAGAGTGATTGAACGTCCCGTTGTTGGTAAAGGTTCCGCTCCCGTCGATGTTTCGATCGACCACTCCGGTGACGGTGAAGATGCCTTCATTGCGAAACTCGACTGCCGTAGCCAAGTTCAGATTACCTGCTGACCAGTCCACGGTACCCCCGACGTCATTGAGAAAGACGCCTTCGCCGGAAAAGACGTTCGTTCCGGTACCCAGGTTCATCGTGGCTTGGTTGGTGAACGTCGAGCCGCTGGCCGCGACCAACTGAATGGTTCCGGCGGTGAACTCAACGGTGCCGGCGCTGTTGACGAAATCCGATCCCTCATCGAGGGAGACCGTTCCCGCCAGAATCTCCACGGTGCCCGTCGTGTTGAGGAAATCCCCCCCACCGTTGAACGTCTTTCCAGCCGTACCGGAAAACACGACCGAACCTTCGTTGGTTAGATTCACCCCATCCAGGGTCAGGCTTCCGTCGACAAACGAGATGGTGCCCGTCGAGGAATTGAGGAAGGAACCGCCGCCCGTGATCGTTTTGATTCCACCAGAGACGATATTGAGAATGCCGTCGTTCCGTAGCGCGTTACCCGCTGTTTCAATCTCTACATCCTGAATGCGAAGGCCGTCTCCCGTCACATTGAGGATCGTTATGGCTGCATTCGCCACGAACCTTCCCTGCACAGAGGTGGGCAAAGCGGGATCCTGAGTTGTGTTGACGGGGTCTTCCCGACTAATTTCAATCTCCCCCAGACCGACAGTCGCAACACCGGTTAGCTGATTCCACTTCCCTGAGAACGAGAGCACGCCACCGAGCGAAGTATCGAAGGTCCCGCCAGTCGATGTAGCACCGGCAAAGGTCTCTCCCCCGGCCAGATTCAAATGCCCGGCCTCGACCTGAATCGTTCCCGAATTCGAAAAACTAACGACGGAGCCATCTCCAAATCGGCTGAAAAAGAAACTGGGGTCGTTGCTGGTTGTCACCCCGTCGGTTCGATCTGCGGCGATCTTCCGGATCGTGCCTTGGTTGTCGAAACTGGCGCTATTCTGAAGATCCACATCGCCACCGCCGTTGATGATGAACTCTCCTCCCACGGCGTTGACGAACGTAACCGTATCACCGATCACAAAATTGTCGGAAACAACGTCGGTATCGTGGTTAAACGTTCCCGTGTTGATGAACGAGCCGCTCCCACCGAGTGAATCCGTCGAGTCGCCGTTGAAATTGGTCGTGCCCGCATTGGTGAACGAGCCGCCGTTGATGGTGATTTTCCCTGCCCCGAAATTCAGCGCGCCCGTCGCCGCGTTCGTCACCGTTCCAGTCACATCCACCGTTAGGGTGTGTGAATTCAGGTTGGTGGTCCCGTTCAGAGTGACATTGCCACCGGACACGTTCAGGTTTGCGGCCAGGCTGTAGTCGTTCAGAACGATCTCGTCCGCGGTGATGGTGAAAGGCACCGCGAACGTGGCCGTGGATTCAAGGGTGATTTTCTCGATCGACGCTGTCGCCGTCGTCGTGGTGACCAACCCGCCCGTTACCAACCCCGCATCGACTCGGACGGTATTGGCATCCACCAGAGTAACGCCAGCTTGCCCGGTCACGATCGTCAGATCATCGGTATCCGTGATGAGGTACTGGTTGCTCCCGGAATCAAAGCTGATGTTGAGATCGCTAACGGTGTCGTGGCGGACATCGCGAATCTGGAGGTTCCCGCTTCCATCGACGGAAATCTCGGTTCCGGCCACCGTTCCGTGATGATACTGAGCCAGAATTTGCTCCGGCGTCAGCGTTTGGGTGAAAAGGGCAAAGGAGTCCACCTGTCCATCTAGCTGCTTGGCCGCATTGGTCGCCGATGAATGCGGAATCCCCACGGTCAAGGGAGTGGAAGATGTTCGAATCCCCGAAATCGACGAGGTGTCCGCAGTCTGGACCTGCACGCCGTCAACGAACAGCCTCAGCCCGTCCGACGCCCCGGCCTCAAAGGTGAAGGCGACATGATACCAGCGATCCGCCTCGCCCAAGACGCTCGTACCCGTCGTCGCCCGGACTTCGTTGGTTCCGTCATTGATCAACAGCGCCATCGCATCCGTGGTGGTACCGGCAGAGCCGTCCCTCCACCAAAGGATCGGCTGGCCGCTCGAAAATAGTCCCTTGGCGAGCAAGGTATCGTCGTGGGTGTCATCCACATTGTCGAATTTCACCCACATGGATCCACTCAACGCCGTCGCCCCGTCCATGAAATCATCGTGCGCTCCGAAATCGATCCGGTCACCCGTGGCGATGCCGAGTTCAATCCCGCTCCCGGTCCCGTCAAACCCAGGCACGTCCAAGTCCGCGCTGCCAACAACCGCCCCGCTTACCCCGTTTACGGGAGAAGCCACCGTAGTGCCGGAAGTCTCCGAAAACGGAAGAACCACCTGGGGGTTCTGGCGAAGAATCTCCGCGTCATACCCCTCCGCCAGCGTCGCGTATTGCACACTGGCGATCGAGCCCGGTTCTGCGCCTGCCGCCTGCCCGGATTCCGCGATTCGGCGCTCTCCCTCGATGAACAGGCCATACATCACATCACCGGTTTGGTCCGCGCCGAACGCATCCTGCAATCCCAAGACGTGACCTTGCTCATGAATCAGGACGGAAAGCAGATCGATCCGCTGCTCCGTCCCGGAACCGACCGTGGCCACCAATTGCGTGCCGTTTTCCGTGATCGCCACATACTCCTCATCCTCCAGAGGAGTCTCATCCACAAACCAACTCCGCCCCGCCGCATCCAGATCAATCGTGATCGTGTAGCCGTCTGCCGATCCCAGATGATTCCCATCCAGATCCTGAATCTGGTAAACCACCTTGGCCAAGGCCGCCGCCTGTTCCGCGCTAATCCCGCTCTGTTCCCAACGCTGCGCTGCCGCCGCCGCCAGTTCCTCGATTTGCTCCTGGCTCACGGTGTGCTCCGGCGCATCCGTCGTCAGCGTCTCGGCTCCCTCCGGTGCCTCGCTCACTAAGGTAAACTCCCCGGCGGTTTCCTCCGGCAGGACGGAGACCTCTTGATCAAGACTGATCTCCGCCGTTGGCTCGGCGACTTCCTGCGCCACGTCCATCACAGAGCGTTCCGCCACTTGAGTAGGACTCGCTTCCGCTACTTCTTGCGCCGGTGCCTCGCCTCCAGCCGGTTCGCCACCGTCCACCGGTGCCGCAGAATAGAGGAGGCGCGCTTCCAGATTTTCGAGCAACAGCTTCCGATCAGAAGCATCATCATTGTTTGAAGTTCGCCGAAGGAGGCGTTCGAGAAGTTTCGAGGACATAAGCGTTAGGGGGAGGTTGTCTTGAAATTGGGGGTTGTGACGGGGAATTGCACGCCAAATTGGAGCTCACATCCCATAAAAAAGCCGTGCCGGGCTAAGAAACAGCCACGGCGCACGGCGGTGGAAAGATTCAGGCTCAGGCGAGCCAGCTGCGGTAGGACGTTCGTCCCGCTTTGGGCGAGCCCGGGTCGCAAGCGCCGGGGACCGCCAAAGAGGCGCGCGTAGGAAATTAAGGACGGGATCACCCGGGCTTCCACCGCCCGGCCTTTCGCCACCAGAGATCGCTGCAGATTCCCGGGATTGGCCATCCGGCGCGGACGAATTCCCACCATCCACGAGCAAAACCGTGCCTGCCGATCCGTCGGCGGGGCCGAATGCCAAGACTGACGCTTCGGCGTCGCTTCGCCGATCCAAACCTCCGTCTCCGAAGTCTCATCCGGTTCCTCGCAAAACACCACCGCGTCACTCACCTCCGGGGCGGTGAAAACAATGGTCGGTGAAGCTGGCAAACTGACAAACATAGGCGGCGGCGAACGCGTTTTTCTCAACAGCAGCTCTGGTCCGCAATGAAAAGCATTCCAGCCCCATCACGTTCCTAACGAGCACCATTGATCGAAAGATTTCCCGCTGAGTGGCAAAATTGGACGATCCTACCTCCTCTGCCAAGCCCGAAACGGTGAAATTTTGGCCCAGGGTCCGGGCGGACCCCATCTTTGAAGGCGGTGAATCGGGCACTGCGGAAAATCCGTAAAGCGTCTGCCGTAGGGTTAGCGAATTTCGCCCGCGATCGACGATCCGCAGCTTGTCTTTTGGCGGATCCGGCGAAAGGGTGCCGCCCTCACTCACCCTATGCTCGGCGCCTTTCTCACCAGCCTTTTTTGGGCCGTTTCCGCGATCTCCGGGCAACGGGCCGCGCGCTACATGGGGAGCCTGACCGCGAATTTCACCCGACTCTGCCTCGCCGTCGCCCTGCTGGGCATCATCGTGGCGTTGTTTTATCCGGATACCTTCCACGGGCCGACCTTCAAATGGCTCGCGATCAGTGGATTGGTCGGGTTCGGGATCGGGGATGTGGCGCTCTATCTTGCGTTGGCCCGGATTGGCTCGCGGCTGACCGTGCTCATCACCTTCTGCGTCGCCCCGGTCCTCGCCGCGATCCTGGAATGGTTCTGGCTGGGGAATCACTTGCCCTTGGATGAGGGGATCGGTGCGGCCGTCATTCTGCTGGGCGTCTGCCTCACCCTGCGGCCCTCTTCACCGGATTCCGAGCGCTACGGCCACTTCGCCTTCGGCCTGGCGATGGCGTTGATTGCCGCGATGGGGCAAGGTTTCGGAGCGGTTTTGAGCCGGATCGCCAATGCCGAGGGCGACGCGATCGGCGTGACCGTCCCCGCCCTGAGCCAAGCTTTCCAACGCGTTTTACCGGGAACGATCTTCTCCGGCCTCATCTGGATCTGCCTACGGAAGGTCAAGCGAACGCGGGTAGCTGACGGAACCGACCGCACGCGGAAAAACTTCGGCTGGCTCCTCCTCGCCGCCCTCAGCGGCCCCGTCATTGGCGTGGCCTTTTATCAATGGGGACTTCAGACCGCCAACAGCGCCCTGGTCCTCTCCATCGTTGCCCTCACCCCCATCGTGGTCATGCCGTTAGCCTTTTGGTTAGAACGGGATCGCCCCCGGCCCATGGCCATCATCGGAGCCATCATCGCCGTCGCCGGAATGATGGGCCTGGCTTGGTTGCGGCGCGGCTAATCCCACAACTTCAGCCGAACCAAGCGGCTGATCGTCACGACTCGTTCGCTGGGGTCGACCTCGCTGGGCTGCCATTGGAGCTCGATGACGGCGGGGAGATCGGTTTCGCGGCGGAAGAGGACGTTCTGGAGTTCTTCGAGCACCGGAGAATCGATCGACACGCCAACCAGTCCAGGCGTGCCGGGATAGTAAGGAAGGCTGACGTCGAAAAAGACGGCGGGTTCTTTGAAATGGTTGACCGGGGCGTTCGCTGCGGTTTCGGCGCTCGCTTGGCGAAGCATGACGCGGAACTGGCGGGTGGTTCCGGAATCCGGACCGGCGAGAAAGCGGTGGAGGGCGTTTTCCCGCATTTGACGGTAAAGCTCGAAGTCGACTTTCGGATTGGCGTTTTCCGGGTGAACGACGAGGACACGATGCGGCAGGCTGACCGGCTGGGTCACATCAAAGAGGCTGATCCAGGGGCCGTCTTCCGTGGGTTGGGTGCGAACGTGAACCACTTCCGGGTCGCGATTGTGGACCAGGGGCTCGTAGAAATAGAAGCTGCGGAGATGTTCCCGATTCAGCTCCGGATTCAGAATCCATTTCTCCTTATCTTCAAGGGTCTGAGTGGTGAGGAAGCCGAGGACGGTCTCCATCGCGATTTCGTCGCGAGTCAGTTCCGGGACCACGGGGATTTCAGGCTCGAGCGCGGCAGTTGGCTCGACCGGCGCCACGATTTCTACCGGGGCGGGAGCCGGAGGTTTCGCTTCGGGCTGAGGGATCGACTTCGATGCGGTTTCGACGACTTCGGGGGTCGTCGGCTCGACGCTCGCCGTTTCCGAGTGCGCGCTTTCTTCGGCGGCCACCAAGGGCTGAGATTCATCTCCCGAGCGTTGGATCGCGAAAATCGTCAGCGCCATTCCAACGAAGAGCGCCGTGAGAGCGATCCGTTTCAGGATCCGCTGCTGAGACTGCTTCCGGGGAAGGATCTGGGTGGCGGAGCGGACGTCGGTCGGTTGCACGAGGGCAGTTCTGGGC
>CAYGQD010000258.1:0-9284 GCA_964351855.1 uncultured Verrucomicrobiales bacterium | reverse complement strand
CACCCCCACGATCGACGCAGCGGAAATCGTCTCCGTTTTGCTCATCGAATCGAACACGGAACTCAGAATCGGCAGTTGGTCCAGGGGCAGCCACCGAGGAAGCTCAATCTTCGAACTCCCGCTCAAGCCGACGATTTCATCGCGCACTTCATCGGCCAACTCTCGCAGCTGAACTTCATCCAGATCGCCATAAATCAGGACTTTGACGACGCCATCCGTGGTCTCCTGCAGTGACACCGTGGGCGGCTCCGCTTCGAGGGGAAAGGTCACGATCGCATCCACCCGCGATTTGATATCATCGAGCGCTTCCCGGGGATCGAACCCCGAAGCGATTTCCACGCTCACGGTTCCTCCGCCTTCCGACGCGTTCGATCGAATCTCTTTGATGGATTCCAGAGTCTGAACTGCCTCCTCGATGGGGACGATCACTCCTTCTTCCACTTCAGCGGGGGTGGAGCCCCGGAAGGTCGTGGAAATCGTAATCGTGTTGACTTCCGAGTCCGGAAACACCTCCAACGGGATCTGGGTGAACGCAGCCCAGCATCCCACCAACAAGATGGAAATCATCAGGAGGTTGGCGGCGACGTCGTTTTTGGTAAACCAGGCGATCAAAGAGCAGTTTCTGGGCTTCGGGTATGAGACGGTGCGAGGTGGGCTCCGGTTTCAAAGAATCCGACTTATCTCTGCTTCAGCACGTTTCCGCTAGCAAGATTGCGGTCCTGAAAAAAATTGGCCCGCAGGGAGTGCTATCGTGAAAATTTATAAATATTAATAATAAAGATTCGGCATTATTCCGATTACATTTATATTATTTATGATTTTTATGAACATGAGCACACACAACCACGATCTATTGGGCGCGATTTTCCGAAGGGGTTTCGGAATTGGGGTCCTTGCCGCCCTCCTCTTGACGGCTTCAGCCCAGGAGAATCCCGCGCCACCCGCAACTCCGGATTCGGCATCCATGATTCAGATGTTGCCGGACTTCTCCGAAGAAGAGCTCGTTTCCCTTTTCGAAATCTACCGGAATCTGAAGAACGAGAGCATGGTCGATTCCCTCCTCAAGGAGGCCAATCGCCGCGATCCGAAACTGGCTGCGAAACTGCGGGAATCGGTCCCCGAATCGGATCCGAAAGTCGCCCCGACTCCCAAGATGGATGAACCGAAGCAGCCGTCTCCTCCGGTTCGCAAGCCGGTGGTTTCGCGCTCGAAGGGCGTATCGGTACAAAGTCAGTTGGCTCGTCAACGCCACCAGCGGGCCAGTTACGAGCGTCACGTTTCCGAGGCGATGCAGAAAACCTACGACCAAATGCATCTGGGGCATCGTGAAGAGTCGCTCGCCCTCGCGGAAGGTTACCTGGCCACTTATCCGAACGAGCCACGCATCCAAATGCTCTACGGTCAGGCGCTCGCCTTCAACTGGCGCTTCACCGAGGCGCAGCCGCTTCTTTCGAACGTCAAAGAGAAGCACTACCGGAACCGTCCCTTCCCCGCGGAAGCAGTGCTGGGAGAAACCTATCTTGCGATGGGCGATATCGAGGCGGCCAGCACTTCCTATCTCGCCGCCGCAGCGTGCTCTCTCACCGTTCACGCCGATGAACAGGAATTCCATCAGCGGATTCTGCGCGATCTCCGGCCTCACCTGGATTCCTCCATCGCCCCGTCCTTCGAGTATCTCTCCCTCAGTGAGGGCGACGGCTTCACGCTTCGCAATCAGGTGACTCGCTTCATCCATCCCCGGACCAGAATCGGGGTGCGTTCCTTCGCTCACCAAGTCGAGTTATCGGACGAGCGGATTCTCAAGATGGACGATGGTGAGATGAAGGGTGCGAACGCCTATGCTCGCCAGCGGATCGGGGACTTCCATTTTGCCGAAGCGCGAATCGGCGGCGTCAGTCCGGGTGGTGTTTCTGGCGGTTTTTCCTACGGACGGGAAGCATTCCACCAGCGCAACTGGTTCTACGAGGCCTACGTTGATGCGAAAAAGCCGCTGACCGATTCCCTGCAAGCCATCGCGCTCGCAGGCCTCCAGGATGTCGCTGGATTCCGCTTCGAAGGCCCTCTCAACCCGGACTTGACGATTCGGGGCGGCGGATACTTCCGGACGGCGGAACTGGATGAAGCCGATTTAGGTGAAGGCTACGGTTTCCACGGCGAAATCCGCAAAGCGCTCTGGCGGGATCACCGGGAACGCTCCGGGATCTACGGCTCTCTCTCCACCGAATACCAGCGCTTCGACGCGGACAACGTGACCGATCGCCAGCTCTCCAGACTCGGCTTAATCGACCGGACCGGTCTCAACCAATTCGCTGACAGCATCATCGAGGAGGAATTTTTCCCGGTTGGGGCTCACTTGTCTGCCGAACTCGAAGTCAGCCGCGACGTCGCCGTCTTTGGACGAGCCGGATCGGTCTGGGATTTCGCCGATGAAGAATGGATTCACGAAGTCTCAGGCGGGCTGAATTGGAATTGGACCGAGAAATCGGACCTCACCGTGAGTCTCGCCTACCAGTCCGGCGCAGGTGGACGCGGCGGGATCATCGATGAAGATGAATCCGTCTTCGTTGGCAGCATTGGGGTGAAATACTACTTCTAGAATTCCGTTCTCCACGTTCTCTCTCTTCGAAGCCGGTGCATCTGCGCCGGCTTCGTCGTTTTTGCCGGACGCAGAACTTCCCAATTCGACTCAGAAATCTTTCGTTCGATTTTTCCTCGTAGGTATTTACAGAGATCCCGCGATTATGGTAGGATCTTGGTAATGGCTGCCCGGAGTTACCCCGGGAATCCCTGAAAACCTTCTAAATCGACCCAATGCCCATGACGACCTTGATCAAACCCGCCTGGCTCACCGTTATTTTCGCCGTTCTGCTGAGTTCATCCCTTTTTGCCCAGGGAAATCCTACGGTGAAAGAAGTCTACCAAATGGGCCAGCAAGCCTTTTTGAAACAGGATTACGAGAAAGCGCTGAAGGCCTTCGAATACGTCTCCAAATACTATCCTCGCGATCCCCGGGTCAGAAGCTACATCGCGAAAACGAAAATGGCACTCCAGGAAGATCGGCCCAAAGCTGGCCTGGAGACCCAACTCCGCGCCGTGGTGATTCCAAGCGTCGAATTCGACGAAGCCGATTTGGATACCGTCCTCACTTATTTGTCGCAGAAAACTGCCGAACTGACGAACGGCCAGCTGCGACCCAATTTCGTGTATAAAGGAACGCCGGAAGAGAAATCGGAAGGTCGAATCACGCTCAAGCTGAACAACGTGCCGGTCTCCGAAGTCATTCGTTATGTCGGAGAGATGACGCGAACCCAGTTTCGCTATGATCGGTTTGCGATCTCCGGAATTCCGCTGCGGATGTTAGCCCCTGGCGGGAATGGAACCGACGCACCCGCGCAGAACAACGATCCTTTGGATCCTTTTGCCTAACTTCTCCCTGCAACGTCGCCCATGACGCCGAGTCGGGTGGCTCTCATCACGGGTGGTCAGGGTGAACTCGCCCGGGCCATCGCCGAGAAGCTGGAGCAGTCTGGCTGGAAGATTCACGCGCCGGGTCGAGACCAGCTGGATGTCACTTCCCGCGACTCTGTCACCGCGTTCTTTGAGGAAAACCTCGATTCCCTGGATCTCCTGATCAACAACGCCGGCACCACGCGGGACGGTCTCTTTCTAAAAATGGCGGAAGCAGAATGGGACGCCGTCATCGATACGAATCTGAAAGGGGCCTTCCTCTGCTCTCAAGCCGCCGTCAAACGGATGGTGAAACGGCGCAATGGCCAGATCATGAACATCGGCTCCTTCTCCGCGATTCAACCGCCCCCCGGACAGGCCAACTATGCAGCCGCAAAAGCCGGTTTGATCGGGCTGACCCGCAGTCTGGCTCGCGAAGTGGGCAAACGGAATGTGAGCGTGAATACGATTCTCCCCGGCTTCCTCGAAACCAAGATGACGCGAAATTTGTCCGAAGAAGCGATCCACCGTGCCCTGGAGATGCACGCCCTGGGCCGATTCACCACCTGTGAAGAAGTCGCCCGATTCGTCGATTTTCTCAGCTCGACCGAAAACATCTCCGGTCAAGTCTTCCAGCTCGACAGCCGTTGACCCGGATTTCTCACGAACGGCGGATTACAGCGCCTCTTTCGTGCTCGGAATTTTACCTGCAATCCTCGGATCGATCTGAATCGCTTGGTCGATGGCGCGGGCCGTCCCTTTGAACAGCGCTTCCGCCATGTGATGGCCATCGCGACCGTAGAGAATCGTGAGATGGAGATTCATGAGCGCGTTGAACGAAAACGCCCGGAAGAATTCTTCGACCAGGGAAAAGGGGAAATTCCCGCCGATGGGATCGATCCGCTCCGGCGCTTCGAAGACGAGAAACGGGCGCCCACTGAAATCCAACGCCACCCGGGCCAGGGTTTCATCCATCGGTAGCATCGCTGAGCCATAGCGGACAATGCCCTTTTTCTCTCCCAAACCTTGGCGAATCGCCTGCCCGAGCACGATCCCCACATCCTCAACCGTATGGTGAAAATCCACCTCCAGATCGCCTTCCGCGACGACCTCCAGATCGATCAGACTGTGCCTTGCCAGGAGCGTGAGCATGTGATCGAAGAAGCCGATCCCCGTCTTAATCTTGCTGGAACCGGTGCCGTCCAGGTCCAGGGAAAGCTGGATCTGAGTCTCGGCGGTTGTTCGTTCGATGCTGGCGCTGCGCGATGAGGACATTGCGCCAAATCTACGGCGAAAACGAGCCTGTGGCAATCAGCAGCTTCGGAACGCTCCGATCCACGAAAGGTTACTCTTCGGCTTCCTCAGCTTCTGCGGCGGCTGCCTTTTTCTTCTTATCGAGGAGATAGATTCCAATCGTGGCTCCGATCAGCAGCACCGGAAGGAGGAACAAGGGATTGAAGCCTCCACCGGAAGCGGACGTTGAAGCCGTAGCAGCGGTCGAAGGTTTCGGAGTCGGTTTCTTCTTTTCCGCTTTTTTCTCTTCTTCCGCCTTTGCCGCAGCAGCTTTCCGGGCATTGATCTGAGCCATCGCTTCGGCAGCGGTCATGGGTTTGGCATCACCTTCCTCTGCAGCCGTGCCATCACCTCCGCTACTCATCGCTTCCGCGACCTTGCTCGCTTCAGAGGCTTGACGCTCCGCCAGCGCTTTCTCTTTCGCGACTTTCTCTTCCACTTGGGCCAGCTTTGATTCGATCGCCGCGAGCACTTTTAAATTGGAGTCCCGACCCTTGCTGACGCCGCCCTTTATTTTCAGCGCGTCTTCAAGCTTCGTCTTCGCGCTCACCACGTCTTCAGCCGCCAAAAAATTCTCAACTTCGAAAATCATCTCGGCCTGCTGACGAAGGGGTGCCAAATCGATTTTGGCCAGGCGATCAATCTCTTTGCGAACCCGGTCCACGGCCGACTTGATGCTCGACTCGTTGAGAAGATCCACCGTTGTCCAAACCAACCCGCTGTCTTGTTCTGCTTTGAGCCGGGCCGCAAATCGCTTGTCCTCCTGGGAAAGGAGAGCTTGGTATTCGCTTCGCTTGAAATCGCTCATTCCCGCCATTGCTTTCTGCCGTTTGGAAATTTCGAATCGTGCGAACTGAATTTCGTTCTGAAGATAGCCGCCGTACTTGGGCAGAACCGCCTGGGCCATTTCAATGGATTCCGGGTAGGCGAGCGTTCCCTGAAAATCCTTTTCCATCCGTTCAAAGACGCGCAGCGCGACCAAATGCCATCCCCGCTCGGAACCTGCCACCGCCGAGCGCATCAGCGAAAGCGCCTGATCCGCTTCCATATTGATGCGGTGGGAAAGCTGCTGAGACGGGCTCAACCACTCTGAGCGAAACTTCCGGAACCCGATCTCGACCTTTCCACGCTCTTCCTTGAGCTGATCAACCACCTTCTTTACGTTCTCACCCCGTGAACTCTCCGGATACTTGGTCAGGAAGTCTTCCGCCCGATTGATGAGTTGGTCGTACTCGTTGACCGTCAATCCCTCCGCCGCGGGAAGCACGCTCAGGGCCATTTCATAGGCGAAGTCTTCCGGTGTGGAGCGCTCGACCCGCTCAATGCTCACCTTGTTCACCGTCTTCGTATCGCGGATCGTTCCCGTCACGATCACAATCCGAACCACATCATCCGTCTCCGAGCTGATTTCTCCACTGAGCACGGTTCCATCTTTCAGGAAAATTTTATCGGCTCGGGAAAAGGGAACCACGGTCAAAAAGGCAACGGTTAGCATCCAGCCGATGCAGAGACAGGTCGTTCGTTGGGCAAAAATTCTAGGCATTGAAAAAATGGGTTTTGGTTAGTCTTCGGGCTTTTAAGACGTTTTTCAGACGAGTTTATCATAAACCAAATTTCCCCGAAGATGCCACCCTTAATTCAGCGGAATCCTCCGGAGCCAAGGAGAAAACCGAGAGACCCTTGCGAAAGACGGAGAAATCGTGGAAGAAAGCCAGCAGCCATGATCCTCGCGATTGAAACCTCCACTCCCCATGCCAGCATCGCGGTTCTGAGCGGCGATGGTGAGGATCTGATTTTCGAAACCCGGTTTTCCTCGGACCGGGCTCACAATTCGCGAATTTTCGAGCCGCTCAGAGAAGCCTTGGCGGCAGCTTCGGATCTCCAGCGCATCATCGTCGGAACCGGGCCGGGTTCCTACAGTGGTGTCCGGGTCGGAATTGCCGTGGCCAACGGTTTGGCGGTAGCCACGGGAGCAGACCTCCTCGGCGTTCCCTCCCTCGGCAGTCTCTTCGCCTCCGGCATGGTCGTGGGCGATGCCCGACGCGGGGCCTTTTTCGTCGCCCAAGTTGAAGGCTATCGGCTCGTGGCGGCGGCCCGGGTCGTCTCCGCGGAAGAACTGACCGTCTGTGTCGCCGATGCTCTGCAAGCGGGAACCATCGTCGCCACGATGGACCCAACGATTCCGCTCGATCTCGCCGGGATCGAAAAACGGACCCCGCAAGCGAAAGACCTTGGCCGCATCGCAGCCGCTTGGCAGTGCGCGAACTCGCCGATCGAACCGGTCTACATTCGGGAACCCTACATTACCAAAGCGAAGGCGAAGACAGGGCTAACTCAGCACCAAGCATGACGCCTCTTAGGCGTCAATGTGAACGATCACTCCGTCAAGAAGTTCGCGAACGCCTTCTTCAAGGGTATCCATTTCCAGCGATGGAGGAATGACGATCTGCAAGCCGAACGTCCTGCGGGAATTCGACGATTCCAAGCCCTCCCAGCATGGTGCCAATCTCGCGATGGGGGTGGCCGAGGATGGAGCCGTCGTCCTGCTCGTGATGGCTTTCACCAACGACGAACGCAACACGATCTTTGGTTGGCGTTCCGAAGACTCGGGGAAAACCTGGACGCCGGTAGACACCTCATCATTGGCGAACAGCAAAACCGGTTCCGTGTTCGGACACGTCTTCTCCGTTCCGGGAAAAGGTCTCGCCGTCTGCGGCCATTTCCGGAAACCGAAGGGCGATGGCATCTGGATCGCTTACTCTCAGGATCATGGAAAAACCCGGGGTGATCCTCAAGTTATCACCGACAATCGCTACTTTGAGCCCACCTTCATCTATGCAGGGAAGAAACGGATTGGTCTCGTCCGGGAAAACTCCGTCCGCGCCTATCACCAATACGTCAGCAGCGATTTCGGCAAGAACTGGGAGGTGACGGAAAAGGGCCTACAGGGAAATTCTTCAGCCGGGCACCCCTGCCCGTTTTTGATCGAAGATCCCTCCCATCCCGGCCAACTTTACGCCTTGCAATCCGAACGCGGCAAGAAGCATCATATCCACCTGTGGAAAGCGAAAGCGGATGCGCTGCAATGGGAACATGTCGGCCTCGTGGTCGACGTTCCCAACGAAAAAGATTTCAGTTATCCCAGGATGGCTCCGCTAGTGTAGCCCGTCCAACGGACTGCATATTCCGATTTTTTTAGAAGTTCTGATATTTTTGCCGCTGCGCGGTCAGGTTCGGATGGATACCGCCTTTTCCACCATTTCCGCGTTGCTTGTCAGTCACGAAGCTCGCTTCGTTCTTTCCTCGCGCCGGTGTGCCGGTCCAACTTGAACTTGAGGAAAATTCGGCTTCCGCAATGCACAGTCTGCTGGAGGGGATACACTAGGGCATGACGATGAAGAAGATGATTTTCGGTGCCCTCATTCTGATAGGCGCCTCGCTATTTGGGTCCCGGGCTCGGGCCGAATTATTCCAGGACGGTGAAGTCGTCTGCTTCCTCGGAGACAGCATTACGGCCCGCGGAAGCCTCCAAACCAACGTGTCTGACTACTACCTGACCCGCTTCCCGGATCGAACCGTCCGATTCGTCAATGCAGGTCGTTCGGGCGATACCGCAAACGGATCGCTCCGCCGACTTGAGGAGGATGTCATGAACCACAAGCCGACCTCAGTCGCGATCATGTTCGGAATGAACGATATCGGCCGCGGCTACTACACGTTCAACCCGACCGATGCGCAGATTCAATCGCAGAACGCGGCGCTGGAACGCTATCAGGCGAGCATGGAGAAAGTGGTCGCCCGCATTCGGACAGAAGCAGGGGATCCGAAGCTGCTGTTCGTGACTCCAACGCCCTATGATCAGACCGCCGAAATCGAGATGACGAATCTTTTTGGATGCAACGATGGATTGGGGCGTTGCGGCGAGATCGTGCGGAAGCTGGCCCAAGCAAACTCGGCAACGGTCGTGGACTTCCACGGGCCAATGACCGAACTCAACCTGAAACAGCAGGAGAACGATCCGAAGTGGACCATCGTCGGGAGAGATCGCGTGCACCCAGGAGCACCTGGTTTTTTGATGATGACATGGCTGTTCCTGAAGTCGCAGGGCGCACCGGCGATCGTTTCGAAAGTGGTGGTGGACGCGTCCGCGAATCGCGTGAAGGAAAGCGTCAACGCCGAGGTGGGCGCGGTGCAGAGCGGGGACGGCGGGGTATCGTTCACGGTGTTGGCGAAAGCCCTGCCTTACCCGATTGATCCCGGAGCGAAAGAGATGCTGGAGCTCTTGCCCATCGAAGCCGACTTGAATCAAGAGTTGCTCTCAGTCGATGGATTGGCGGATGGGAAGTATGAACTTCGGATCGATGGCACGGCCGTCGGACAACACTCGGCCAAGGAACTGGCGAGCGGCATCAATCTCGCGTTCAACGAAGCAACGCCTCAGTTCAAGCAAGCCCGACAAGTCGTAAAGCACAGTAAGCGCCTAACATGCACAATCTGAGCGCGCCTCCCGAGCTTCCTACCAAGCCCGAGCCAACAACTCCGCA
>CAYGQD010000257.1:0-9316 GCA_964351855.1 uncultured Verrucomicrobiales bacterium | reverse complement strand
CCTACGGGCGCACCGCCGAGGAGGGGTTCGAGCCGGAACGGGCCAACGGCACCGTGCGGTGCTACCGCGATCATCAATCGCCGGATTCGCCGTTTGAGAGCATTGGCCAGACGGATTTAACTTCGCAGGTCAATTTCACGCACGTTTCCCAATGCGCGGAAGAAGTCGGTTTCCGCAATTTGGGCTTGATCGATCAAGCTCGCTTCTTGACCGGAATCGCCGCGGATTGGCTGTTGGAACTGGAAGGAGCCAGTTCTCATCCGCTCGTTCGCCAATTCCAGACGCTCACCCATCCCGGCTCGATGGGAAAAGCGTTCCACGTGCTCGGGTTGGCGAAGAACTTCCCTGATTCCAAGCTGGATGGCTTCAAATTCGCCCGCTGAGTCACTCTTTCTCGTAGGCTTTGGTGATTTTCGAGGACAACCAGCGTCCCCACCAGCGATTGAAGGGATGGACGGCGTTGGTTTTGCGCTCCTCGTCGTCGCTGTTCGTGACGAGCGGAAGATCCTGGTTCGCCCAATCGAAAATTCCGCCCCGCAGATTGCGAACCTTCGTGAAACCCAAATCCGCGAGTTGTTCGCCCAGAATCTCGCTCCGCTTTCCGATCGAACAGTAGATCACCACCGGCTTGGTGCGATCGAGGTCCTCAACCCGTTCCGGGACAAAATCGTCAAACCCAATCCATCGTGATCCGTTCAGGTGGCTCACCTCAAACTCCTCGCGTTCGCGAGCGTCCAACAAGATGAGACCGTCAGATTCACCGAGTTCGGCAGCCAACTCTTCCGTCGTGATTTGCGGGACGCTCCCTTCCAAGGTGGAATCGAGCATCGCTTCAAAACGATCAGAGGCTCGACCGCAGGACGCGAACGTGAGCAGGAAAATCATCCAAATCCGGTGCATGATCCCCAAGAACAACCCTTTGCAGGTCCGTTTGCAACCGGTCTTTCCGCCGCAAACCGCATTGCCAGAAACCGGTGGGGTCTGCCTGAAAGGATTTTCCCTCGCAATCGTCGAACGACCGCCCAATTTCCAACCGATCCCACCACCCATGAAATCGACCCTAATCATCTTCGCTTTTTCCCTCGTTTCCCCGTTTCTTTTGGCCGATGATTGGCCGCAATGGCTCGGACCGGAGCGGGACGGCGTTTGGCGGGAAACTGGCATCGTCGAATCGTTTCCGGAAGGCGGACCCGAAGTGCTTTGGCGGGTTCCGGCTGGTTATGGCTACAGCAGCCCGGCCATAGCTGATGGAAAAGTGTATCTGAGCGACTACCTTATCGAAGAAGGAGAACTCGTGAACAACCCCGGCGCGCGACATCCGCTGAAAGGAAAAGAGCGGGTTCGCTGTTTTGACGCCGCCACTGGCGAAGTACTCTGGTCTCACGCTTACGATGAACCCTACCATCTCTCCTATCCGGGAGGACCAAGGGCGATCCCCACGATTGCCGATGGCAAGGTTTACTCGCTCGGCGCGGAAGGAACCTTTGTCTGTCTCGATGCCAAAACCGGTGAGGTGATCTGGCAGCAGGACTGGAAAGAAGCGTTCGAGATCGAGTCTCCGATCTGGGGATTCTCTGCCCATCCATTGATTGAAGGTGACACGCTCTACGCCCTTGTCGGTGGCGAAGGCAGCGTCGCGGTAGCCTTCGACAAAAACACGGGCGATGTGAAATGGAAGGCGCTGAGCGCTTCCGAGCCTGGTTACTGCCCGCCGACGATGATCGAGCATGCAGGCGTCATGCAACTTCTGATCTGGCACCCTGAATCGATCAACGCGCTGAATCCTGCGGATGGATCCGTCTACTGGTCGCTTCCGCTCAAACCCAGCTACGGGATGTCGATCATGGCCCCCCAGAAATCGGGCAACTTGCTCTTCGCCAGCGGCATTGGCCGAGTCGGAGCCGTTATGAAACTGGATGACGAGAAACCGGGAGCCGAATTCCTCTGGAATGCGAAGCCGAAAGAAGGCGTCTTCGCCGCGAATGTGACACCCCTGATCATCGATGGAGTCATCTATGGATGCGATATCGACACCAGTGCCTTCACGGCGGCCAGCCTGGAGAATGGCGAGCGCTTTTGGCAGACGACCTTGCCGACCCTCGGCGAAGAGAATCCCAAGCGAGGCGGCCGCCACGGCACCGCCTTTCTGACTCATCACCAGGAAAGCGGGCGGTTCTTCCTCTTTTCCGAAACCGGCCATCTCATCATCGCCGAAGCAACTCCCGAAGCCTACACCGAGATCAGCCGGGCCAAGATGCTCGAGCCCACCAACGAAGCCTTCGGACGTCCCGTGGTTTGGGCGGCACCCGCCTTTGCCATGAAATCCGCCTTTCTACGCAATGACAAAGAGCTGATCCGCGTCAATTTGGCGAAATAACAGATCTGGAATCTTCAGCGACGGGCGCTCGAGCAATGCGTTTTGGGGAATGGGGTGGTTTGTGGGCAGATCTTCGATCTGCGGGTGGATGATTCGGGCTTCAGCGTAGTGTGATTGGGTAGCCGTAAGGCTGAACCGCAGTATCTCGATGGTTTGGGAGAGAGAGCCGAAAGGCTTGGATTTAGCCGTGACAGGCAGAGCGTTTTCGCTCGCGCGAATGGAAAAATGCAGGTAATTCTAGACGGCGGACTCGCTGGTTCTCCAACTGCCGCTTCGGCCCGATCAACATGCGTTCAATCTGAAGCGCTGGGAGGTTCTTTGCCGGGATCCGGAGTTGGCGCGGATTGAAAATCGGATTGAGACCAATCGTCACGGAGAAATGATCGTGATGCCGCCACCAGGGGGAATGCATGGAACTCGCCAGCTGAAAATTGGTCACCTATTGCAAACGCTACTTCCCTCTGGCGTCGCGATCACCGAATGCCCGATCTCAACATTCGATGGTGTCAAGGCAGCTGACGTGGCTTGGTTTTCTCGGGACCGCTGGACGCCAATGAAGGAGGGTGTGGTGTTTACCACCGCGCCGGAAATTTGCGTGGAAGTCATTTCGCCGAGCAATACCCCAGCCGAAATCGCAGAAAAAACGCTGCTCTACTTCGGGTCTGGCGCTGAAGAATTTTGGACCTGCGGAGAGGATGGGAAAATGCGTTTCTCCCCTCGAACCTCGCCCGAGGTTGCGGTCGAGCGATCTCCTCTTTGCCCTGACCTTCCCCTGGAGATCGAGATCTGACCCAACTCTTCTCTGGACTAGCTAATTCTACTTCGTTAAAATGCTTTGTGAGGGCCCGGTGTTCGGAAAATGGGAACACGAATGCGCTTCGCTTCCACGAATTTTTGGAATAGCCACGAATCGAGATCTCTCAATTCGTGAAATTCATTCCCATTCGCGGATCATTCGCGTCCAAAATCACATCTAACGAAGTAGAACTAATCCGATCATCGAATTTTGCGGATCACTCCTCGTCGAGATTGTTTTTCCCGAGATTGTCGAACTGATCCATGGCCTCGATGAAGCCCTGCGCGCCTAAAACGAGCAAGAAAGGAAGCGCCTGAGTCACCGCGATGATTTCCGGGACTTCGAGGTCAAATTCCAGTTCCAGTCGGCGGCACTGTCCAACCAATTCATTGAGGGCTGCGATTTGATTTTTGTTCATCGGGCTGAATTCAAAGGAGGTTGCGATTTTAGACCGTCCTAACATGCTAACCATTCACATCAGCCCCTTTGAAACTTCCATCATGCCGGTGAAGTCGCATGATGGTCGTTTTTCGTAGCCCAATTTTCTTCCGAACGAAGGCCGGTTGGGTGGTCTTTCACTCCAGTTGATCCAAAAAGGCAATCAAATCGAGGAGTTGTTATGCACTCCGTGCTGGCTCGGCATCAAGCCGGTCAAATAGGCCGCTCGAGTTGGAGGACAAACGGCTTTGTTGGAGTAAGACTGGCTGAAGCGTGTTCCTTCATTTGCGAGCCGATCGATATTCGCCGTTCGGATGTCTCGATTGCCACAACATCCCAGGGTCCAATCGCTTTGATTGTCAGTGAGGATAAAGACGATATTGGTAGGATTGAGATCGGGCTCGACTGCCGCTTTGCAAGGCGGCAGGTATGCCAAAAGAAGAAGAGCACGGATCCAGGCTTTGATCCTCGCAGGGTCCAAGAACTGTCAGGCTCCCGCAAGCACGATGACACATCCGGTAGTTGCGCCAATCAGCGATTTCCGTCTTCATAGCAGGATGAAAGCCCTCGTTAAAACCAAATCAGAACCCGGTCTCTGGCTCGAAGACGTCCCCGAACCCGAGATTGGGATCAATGATGTTCTCATCAACATCGATCGAACCGGAATTTGCGGCACCGATGTCCACATTTACAATTGGGATGCCTGGGCCTCTGCGACCGTTCCTGTTCCGCTGACGATCGGTCACGAATTCGTGGGGGAAATCGTCGAAATGGGATCAAATGTTCGCGACTTCAATGTCGGAGATATTGTCAGTGGTGAAGGTCACGTGGTCTGCGGCCATTGTCGAAACTGTATGGCTGGACGGCGTCATCTTTGCGCGGAAACGCAAGGTGTCGGGGTGCACCGCGCGGGAGCGTTTGCGGAGTTCATCGCGCTTCCACAAACGAACATCTGGTTTCACGACCAGACCCTGGACCGTGACATTCAGTCGATCTTCGACCCCTTCGGCAATGCTGTTCATGCAGCCCTGTCGTTTGACTTGCTCGGTGAAGACGTTCTCATCACGGGGGCAGGACCCATCGGAATTATGGCGGCGGCGGTCGCCCGGCATGCGGGAGCGCGTCATGTGGTGATTACGGATATGAACGCCTATCGACTGGGGCTCGCCAAACAAATGGGTGCAACCCGAACGGTGATTGCTCAGAAGGAGAAATTGGCGGACGTTCAGAAAGAACTAGGGATGCATGAAGGGTTTGATGTGGGGCTGGAGATGAGCGGCAACGAACACGCCTTTCGCGACTTGATTCATAATATGTGTCACGGGGGGAAAATCTCGTTGCTCGGCATTCCCTCTCAACCGATCGCGATCGATTGGAATGAGGTGGTTTTTAACGGCCTCACGATCAAAGGGATCTACGGAAGGGAAATGTATGAGACATGGTATAAAATGACCGCCATGCTGCAGAGCGGTCTGGACATTACTCCCGTGATCACCCATCGTTTGAGCTACGAAGAATTTCAGCACGGCTTCGACCTGATGAATCGGGGAGAGGCAGCGAAAATTGTCTTGAAGTGGTGACGATTTACGTGGGGAGCGGAAGGAAGGCCAATAAACGGGCGGCGAAATGCGTCCTAATAATTACGCAAAGTTGTAATCCTTATAATTTAAGATAGATTAACAAGCTCCCAACGGAAGAAGTCTTGAAACCGTCACCCCAAATCCAAACATCAGCCATTCCTTTCGCCTGGGAAGGCGCGGAGCTTTGGATCGGGCTGGTGACTCCCTTTCGTGGCAAGAGTTGGACTTTACCTAGGATCTCCGTTTCCGGCGATCGCTGTCCAGCCGACGCGGCCTGCAGCGAAGCTCTCCGTGCCGGTGGATTTGTGGGGACGATTGACGAATCCGAAATTGCCGTCACGAAGCTGGCCAAAGGAGGTCAAATCCGTTTTTTCGCGCTCGAGATCAGCGCATTGTTGGAAACCTGGGAAGGCGAAAAGCACCATCGGAGAAAGCTCGTTCCGCTCTCTCGAATCGAAAAGTATGTCACGGACCGGAACGTGCTTCGCGTGATTCGCCAATGGCTGACGGAGCGTTTGGAAATGGAACTGGCACTTTAGCCTTTCGCATCTCGCGACGAGACTACCCTGGGCTCAAAAGAATCTTTCTTGATCCCTTGCTCCTTCGACGCTAACGGGAGCTTATTATGGCACGCCCTGTTACCCTATTCACTGGCCAATGGGCCGATCTCGATAGTAAAACCATTATTCAGAAGGCCAAACAGTTTGGCTATGACGGTGTCGAGTTGGCATGTTGGGGAGATCACTTCGAAGTCGATAAAGCGGACGATGCGTATTGCGCAGCCAAGCGTCAGCTGTTGGAGGAAAACGGCGTTCATTGTTACGCCATTTCGACTCACTTGGTTGGCCAAGCTGTCTGTGACAACATCGATGCCCGTCACAAGCAAATCTTGCCAGATTATATTTATGGTGAAGGAGATCCGGAAGGTGTTCGCACCCGCGCAGCAGAGGAAATGAAGAAGACGGCTCAAGCAGCCAAGCGGTTTGGGGTCAGTGTCGTCAACGGATTCACCGGCAGCTCGATTTGGCACCTGCTTTACAGCTTTCCGCCCACGCTTCCCGGCCAAATCGACAAAGGATTCGAGGATTTCGCCAACCGCTTTGGTCCGATCATGGACGAGTTCCAGGCGAACGGGATCAAGTTTGGTCTTGAGGTTCACCCGACGGAAATCGCCTTCGATATCGCATCCGCAGAACGCGCTTTGGCCGCGATTGGTAACCATCCGTCTTTCGGATTCAACTACGATCCCAGCCATCTGGCCTACCAGGGAGTTGATTATGTGGACTTCATCTATCGCTTCTCAGACCGGATCAATCACGTTCACATGAAGGATGTGGGTTGGAAGGATAAGCCGGGCGATGTGGGAGTGTTCGGTGGACACGTCGATTTCCACAATCATAAACGCTATTGGGATTTCCGCTCAATGGGACGCGGTGACGTCGATTTCGAGCCGATCATTCGGGCGCTGAACGATATCGGATACAGTGGGCCGCTTTCCGTAGAATGGGAAGATGGTGGAATGGATCGGGAGCATGGAGCTGCCGAATCAGCTGCCTTTGTCCGCAGCATCGACTTCCCGTCCTCGGACATCGTGTTCGACGAGCAGTTTGATAAGTCAAAGCAGGCTTAACCGTCGAAACGTATCTGGGCTACGAACCCTGTTCGCGAAACGGCGGACAGGGTTTTTTGTGATCACGAGATATTCGATAAACTTAAAATATATGGTATTGGTATTAGGTATGGCAAATGATAAACTGTTTGCTGTTTCTTAAGCCCTATGAAGCTAAGACAAATCGAGCCGACGAAACCAGTTCCCAACGAATCTCGCCCCGAAGTGCAAGTCCCACGAGACGACTGGACATCGGACGCTTCCCGGAAGTTAAAAACCTACATCTTTGCGGTTCTGCGGCGGGTTTCGGAAGAGACGAACCACATTGATCTGACGGTCAAGCAGCGACGTGTCTTGATGCTCGCCGCCGGATTGCTTCCCGTCGTCCTTCCGGTTTGTCTGGTTCTCCTGAACTCTGGCGAACCCTGGCAGGAGATTGAGACCGCTCAGGATCCCATTCAGGCATCACTTCCGATCGGAACGGTTTCGAGCGCAGAGATCGAGCCAAATCTGGTCATTGATCCTGACGTGTTTGGGCAGACACAACCTCTGGAAATAGTCATCGATCCCATCTTGGCGCGTTTAGCTGCCGCTGAGCGCGAAATCGAAACCGCAGAGCCAGAGATTCGCGACGAAGGTGCTCAATCCGAAATCACGTTTGTTGAGGTAGATCCCTTTGATGACCGGAGTGTTCCCCGGAAGCGTTTTGGTGGATCTGTGGTGTCTGACCAGTCTATGATGGATCAACTTGCGGGGATGAAAGGTATGATTGAAGGAGAGTGGTTTGCCTTCCAAAGCCCACAGGGAAGCCAGGAGTCCAGTCTCTCTGAAATTGGGGATCGGCTTTCAGAGTTGGACCGACTGGCTCGGCAAGCCGACGTAGAATATAGGGTTACGATTCGGAGCTTTGATCTGGGCCGATCCTCAGGCTCGTCGATGGTGCCAAGCTCCGCTCTGATCTACGAAACCCTTCTTTCCGCAGCGCTTTCGAGACGCCAAGTGGAAACGCACGGCCAGCGTGGGGTCGAAGTTCTGATCGATTGGATTTTGCCAAGCGATGCGTGTCCTCTTACCGTTGATCTCAGCGCGGAAGCGTCCGAATCTGGAGACCCCTTGGAGCAGGAAGTAGGCCCGTGACGTAAAAGAAGTCCAATTCGGCCTTTTTACGACAAGAGTAGATCGCCAACGCGTGCGGGTAAGGCAATCCACAGGCAGGGCGTTGGAATAGAACACCGCATTTGGCCGTCGAGAGAGCCGGTGAAGCGGGTTTGTGTAGGACGATCCAACGGATCGGAGTTCCGGTTGGCTTCTCCGTAGGTTGATCCTTGGCGTTGGATCGAGGATGAGATTGACGCCGGGTTGCTGGCTGGTTTACGGGGAACTGATTGCGAATCGCGACGGGCATGTCCGCGAAGGGCACCCGGGCGATTCCGCGCGAATGTCGGAAATAAGCTCCGGAACCATCGGTTTTCAACACTCGAACCTGATCGAAGTAGTCACCGGTTACGGTTCGAAAATTCGCTAAGTCTTTTGGCTGGCCCGCAAGGGTAGCCATGCTGAGGAGGCCGAGAATCAATCCATTTCCAAAAACTTTCGCAATCATGGAAATCATAATTGAGATAGATTGTGGGTTTGGAAAGGATGATTTTTCGAAAATATCGCTCGGATAAAAATCAAGCGACGGCCAGAGGAGGGGAAACTTGCCGTGGTAGTTCCTCGAAGTTGTGCAACGATCAACAGGGTTCATGAGTCAGATTACTTCCCAGGAACTTGAGTTACTCCAAGCCAAATTGGAGGCGTTGCAGCGGTCCAACGAAGAACTCAAGCAATTTGCCTATGTAGCGGCTCATGATTTGCGGGAGCCTCTTCGGTCCATCAGTGGATTTATTCAGCTCCTGGAGCGGCGAGAAGGGCCAACCATGAGTCCGGACGGTCGCGAATTCATGCAGATGGCAGTGAAAGGTGTTCGGCAAATGGAGGAGACCCTGAATGGGCTGCTGGCGTATTCGCTGATCGATGGAACCGAGCCAGAAGGGAAGTCGTTTGAACTGGCCGAGATCATTGGGGAGGTTTCTCTCAATCTGAATTCACGGATCACGGCGTCTGGTGCATCGATCATCCACGGAACTCTCCCCACGATCAAAGGGGATCGCGGCCAGATTAAGCGTGCTTTTCAGAACTTGGTGGAAAACGCCCTTAAATTTCGGTCCGGAGAGCTGCCTGAGATTCGGATCGATGTTTCAGGTCCCGTGGGCGGCTATTTTGAGTTTGCGATCACCGATAATGGGATCGGAATTGAGCCGGAGTATCAGGATCGCGTGTTTGCCATCTTTGAGCGGCTGCATACCCGGGAGAAGTATGAAGGTTCAGGAATGGGATTGGCAATCTGCAAACGGATTGTCGAGCGCCATGGCGGTAGAATTGCGATTGATCCCAGCTATCGGAAAGGGCTGCGCCTGCGGCTGACGCTTCCTTCGACGGAATCAGACCCCATCCAGGCGCATCCAGTCCATGCC
>CAYGQD010000256.1:0-9341 GCA_964351855.1 uncultured Verrucomicrobiales bacterium | reverse complement strand
GTGATCGCGATTTGGGGCGCAAATTCCACGACTACGCGGAATCGCTGCGGGGTCGCTTTTTGAGCGAATTTGGGGATCGGCCCGATATTCTGGAAAGTGGCTGCACGTTTGTCGCGGCACTCATTACCGGAGAAATCGGAGCGGCTTACTGGGCCGGTGATTCCCCGGTTTACCTCATGAGCCAGACCGAAAATCGCCTCAAAGCCCGCACGTTGACGATTCCCGATAAGGATCCCTACACCGGCGCATTGACCGATTGCTTCAGTGGGGTAACTCCGTTCAAGGTGAAACAGGCAGGGTTTAAGGTCTCTCCGGGAGACATCATCGTCGCGGTCAGCGATGGGGTTGCTTTTGATGGTGAGGATTTGGCGGCGACGATTGACAGCCAAGGCTTCAATCAAGAATGGGCTGATCTGATTTGTCAGAAGTCTTTCGATCTCCCGTATTCGGATGACATCAGCATCTCCGCAGTTCGGGTGGAGGTGTAAGGGCGGATTCTGAAAAAGTCGATTGAGATGAAGCCCCTCAGTCGTATGACTAAGTATGCCTGACGAATCTGAAATCCGCGCCGCCCTAGCAACCGTCAAATATCCAGGATTCTCTCGCGATATCGTTTCGTTTGGGTTAGTCAAGGATATCAAGATTGATGGCGGTCTGGTTGAAGTGCTGATCTCCTTTGCGACCCGAGACCCCAAGCTCGCCGAGCAGATCTACAAAGATGGTCGGGCTGCTCTCGAAGCATTGGACGGAGTCGAAGAGGTTCGGCTGGAATTTGATATCAAAGAACCGCCTCACCCGCAGCCTGCTGCGACCCAAGGCGGAGGTCCCGTCACCGCAGCCACCAAGATTCCCGGCGTTCAGCGCGTCATCGCCGTCGCCAGTGGTAAAGGTGGGGTAGGGAAGTCCACCGTAGCTGCGAATCTCGCGATTTCCCTCCAGCAAACCGGTGCCAGGGTCGGCCTTTGCGACTGTGATTTGTATGGCCCCAGCGTGGCGATGATGTTCGGCTCGAACGAACAACCGATGGTGAATCAGTCCGATCAGATTATCCCAATCCGAGCCCACGGTGTGCAGATTATGTCAATGGGATTGATGGTGGGAGATGACTCTCCGGTGATTGTACGAGGCCCCATGGCGACTCGCTACACCCAGCAGTTTCTTCGCAATGTGGCTTGGGATATGCTTGATTATCTGATCTTGGATTTGCCACCCGGAACCGGCGATATCCAGCTTACGATCGTCCAGACTGTCGCCCTCGAAGGCGCCGTTATCGTCACCACGCCCCAAGAGGTGGCTTTGATCGATGCGCGGAAGGCTGTGGCGATGTTTGGCAAGGTCAATGTCCCCATCTTGGGAATTGTCGAAAACATGAGCTATTTCCTGTGTCCCAATGATGGAAATCGCTACGACATTTTCGGCAACGGCGGGGGAAAAGCGGAAGCGAAAAAGCTCGGCGTTCCCTTGCTCGGTGAGGTCACGATTGACATCGCTGCTCGCAAAGCCGGCGATGATGGGGAGCCGATCTCCGTCCAAGATCCCGAGAGCGCGACCTCCCGAGTCTTCGCCGAAATAGCAGCTAAGGTCGCTTCGCTGGTTCACGAATGATTCAGTTCGAGCTGCTCTTGCCGGATCCTGGGTTCGAGTTGACCATCGAGCCGGAAAGCGGGCAGACCGGAATCGAACTGCCTTTTGTGGTGCCTCTTTATTTCGCACAGCAAGGAAGCCCTGACGGAGTTCTTCTTTGGGCGGATCGAGAGTTGAAAACCGTAGGTTTTTACCAACCCGGCCAGCGGACCTCCTGGTCGGCAGAAAGCGTGGGCTTGCTCAATATCGCAGTCCTTCATCCATCCGCTGAAAGGCCCGGGGTTGTCGGTCTGGAATTAGCGCTGGAAGATCAAGCGGAGGAAGTCCCCATTCTCGCCACGAATGCGTATTCACGGGCTGCTCTTGATTGGTTCAAGGAGCGACGATCGCTCTGGGAGACATGCTTCGGGGTGGCAGTTTCTGTTAGAGACTACGGCTTTGCTTGAATTCCGCCGGAGAATTCCCCTTCCCCGAATAACTCAGCCTCGACGAACGCCCAAGGATGGGGCAAACTGCCCTTCTGCGAATGGCCGTCACCCTAGGAAAACAATACGACAAAAGAGCCTTCCTTGGCGCAAAAGCTTACAAGCGCTGGAAGGCTGCGATTGATCCCAAAAGGAATCGAAGCGACCAAGACCGTCTCAAGCGCGTCGAATCCTTAGCGGAGGAAATGACTCAGAAAGACCAGTCTGAGTTGCTTCAACAAGTGAACGAATGGAGAGCGACCGCTGCGGCTAAAGAACTGCGCCTTGAAGAGATCATTGAGCCCGCGTTTGCAATGGTTCGTGAGGCTTCGCGACGCACGACGGGCCTTTTCCATTATCCCGAGCAGATTTTAGCGGGCTTGGCGTTGGTGCGAGGCGGTGTTGCGGAAATGGCAACCGGAGAAGGCAAGACCCTTGGCGTGACTCTGCCCGCCTTCGTGTTCGCACTCTTTGGCGAAGGTGTCCACGTCATCACCGTGAATAGTTACCTTGCCGAGCGCGACCACGAGTTTACGGCACCCATTCTCGAATACCTCGGCGTTTCCTCGGCCCTTCTCCTTGAGGGGCAGGCGGGAACACCAGAAAACAAAAAAGCCGCCTATTTGGCCGATGTCACCTACGGGGTTGGCTATGAGTTTGGCTTCGACTACCTGCGCGATCAACTTGCCCTGCTCCGGTCACCGGGCACCGGTCCACGAGATCGACTCCGCAATGCCTTGATGGGCATCGAGAACCCTGAGCCGCCAGTGGTTCAACGGAAATTGACCTATGCCATCATTGATGAGGTGGACAGTGTCCTGATCGATGAAGCTGGCTCTCCTTTGGTCATTAGTGAGTCGGCACCGGGAGAGAACGAAGCTGCGGCCGCCTATTGGCTGGCGCGCGACGTTGCCAGGGACCTTCAAGTGGACGTTCATTTTGAACTGAAGATGGCCAATCGCGGGGTCAAGCTGACTCACGAGGGTTTTGATCTCGTCCACGACCTTGAATCGATCCCCTACGATTTACTGAGACGCCCCTGGCACACTTATGTGCTCAATGCGCTCCGAGCCGAGCACTTCTTCCATCGTGATGTCCACTACGTCGTCGATGACGAAGACAAAGTCGTGATTATCGATGAGTTTACGGGGCGACGCTTTGAAGAGCGCACTTGGCGCGATGGCCTGCACCAGGCGGTCGAATCCAAAGAAGACGTTGCGATTCGGGCAGAGACGGATTCTGCGGCAAGCATCACTCGACAGCGTTACTTCAGCTTTTACGAGTCGATTTGCGGACTCACCGGAACTGCGGCGGAGAGCGCTGGTGAGTTCTGGCATTTCTTCAAGATGGATGTCGAGCCCGTCCCACTCCACAAACCCAGTCAGCGTAAGATCTTAGCGGAGCGCGTCTTTCAAACTCAAGATGCAATGTATCGGGCCGTCGTTGAGGATGTGCTGGTGCGCTACTCGAATGCACAGCCCGTCCTTATCGGAACCCGAACCATCCGGGCGAGTGAAGCGCTGGCGGAACTAATGACGGCGACCGGCGTGCCATTTACGCTACTTACCGCCAAGCAAGACAAAGAGGAGAGCGAGATCGTCGCGTCCGCCGGTCAACCCGGGCACATTCTTTTGGCTACAAACATGGCTGGGCGCGGCACGCACATCGGCCTTACCGAAGAAGCGAAGCAAGCCGGAGGCCTTCACGTGATTGTCGTGGAGCGCAATGAATCGATTCGCATCGACCGGCAGCTGATTGGGCGAGGTGCGCGCCAAGGTGAGCCGGGAGGAGCCCAAATGTTTGTCAGCGCGGACGATCATTTGGTGGAAATGTATGCACCGGAACTCGCCCAGGAAATGCGAAAGGCGAAAGCGAAGCCCAATGGCGAACTGTCCGGAAAGTTCAGCAAAAATTTTGACGAGCTCCAGGCAGATGTCGAACGTCGTCGGTATGAGCAGCGACTTGCAATGGCTCATCGCGATAAGTGGCTCGACGAAATCAAAACTAACCTGGCATGAAAATCCCCATCACGGCCCTTCTTTTCATCAGTTCGGCAACCTTTGCTTTGGCACAGGACTTCGACGAGGTTCTCACCTATCTGGAGCCCTACCGTTCTATCGAAATCTCTGCGGTGGAAGTCGGTGTGATTAGTGAAGTGGTCGCGGAGGAAGGCGATCAAGTCGCTGTCGGCGATGTCTTGATGAAGCTGGATACCGAGATTACCGAGGCTAGGCTAGGCATTGCTCAAATGCAGGCGGACAGCCAAGGACGCGTCCAAGCCGCTGAAGCGGAATATGAACTGCAGAAGGATAAGACCGATCGCGTGGAAGCACTCAGTGGAGCGAGCCAGGCCGAAAAACGTCGAGAGAGAGCAACCTTGAAAATTGCAGATGGAAATCTGATTATTGCTCAGGAGGAGCGCGAGAGCTACAAAATGCAGGTAAAGCAGATCGAAGCAGAGTTACGGCGGCGAATTCTAACCAGCCCGATTGACGGTGTGGTAACGGAGATTACGAAGGACGTTGCCGAAGCGGTGACGCCTTCACAGATTCGTGACGACACGTTTCTGGTCAGGGTGGTGAAAGTGGATCGGCTGCGCTGCGTCGGGCACGTCCCGGAGCGGGCGGCGCGGAACCTGAAGGTTGGAGATAGCTTGGATGTCCGGATCGAAGATGGTTCCGAGACGGTTGTCAGGGCCGAAATTGAATTTGTGGCACCCGTGACGAATCCAGCCACGAAAACGGTTCGGATTAAGTTGGTAATCGACAATCAATCCGGCGAACTCCGAAGTGGTGCTTCCGCGCAGATTTTAGTACCACGAGTGGCGCGCTAGTGTAGGGCATCCAACAGATTGCACATTTCGGAAATTTTTGAGAATTTGAAAATTTGCCGCTCTGCGGGGATTTTGAGAAGAATACCGTCTTTTCCACAATTTCTGCGACAATCCTCAGTCACGAAGCCCGTTTTGCTCTTTCCTCGCGCCTTGAACTTGTGGAAAATTCGGCATTCGTAATGCTCAATCTGCTGGACGGCCCTACACTAGGAGTCCACCAAAAATGCTGGCGAGGCGGGCCGACGTCCTTTAGCGTGAGAGAGACCACACCCAAATTGCAATTGTCCTCCCCAAAAATTGTTCTGCCTGTTAGGATCGGACACCAAAGTTCGCGTTGGTGCCGAATGGTGATGCTTCTGTGGTTCATTTCTGGTGCCTTTTCGTTGGCGCAAGCGGGGCTCTTTCAGCGGACAGCCGAGGAGCCAGGGGATACCGAGGCGATTGTGTTGGTTCAAATTTACCTGGACGAGTTACTCTTAGGGCCCGGGAAAATTGATGGAAAGCTAGGAGAATTCACGAGGACCGCTTTTCAGCATTACAATCAGCGCTGGCGCCAAGCTCCGGACAACTGGTATCGCATTCTCCGGGAAGCGGGTCGGCAGGTGAAAACGCCCTACCAAGTTTACACGGTCCAACAGCGCGACTTTCAGTATGTCGGACCCCTTCCGACGGAGCCGTCGGAGCAAGCCAAGCTCAAATACCTCCCTTATCGCACGATTGAAGAATTTGTGGCGGAACGGTTCCATACTGACGAGCCGTTCCTCAGAAAACTGAATCCAGGGCGGAATCTGGCTCTCCTTCGTGAGGGGCAGAGCCTCAACGTTCCGAACGTGACGCCCTTCGAGATTTCAGCGGTCAAAAATTACCAGAAATTCGAAGAGGAAGAGAGCTTAAGCAGCCGGTTGGCCTATGTTGACACCTCGGCACGGGTGGCAAAAATTTTCGATCGAGGAAATTTAGTCGCCAGTTTTCCGATTACCCCGGGGGCCAAGAAGTTTATCCCATATGGCGATTGGAAGTTGACGACGATGGTGACCACTCCGGAGTTTCGATGGGATCAAAAAATGCTGGAAGAAGGGCAACGGGGTGAAGATTTTCACCAGCTTCCTCCGGGACCGAATAGTCCGGTCGGGATCTTTTGGGCTGGTTTGAGCAAATCGGGAATTGGGCTTCACGGTACGAGCAGTCCTCATACCATCGGTCGTTCGCAAAGCGCTGGATGCATCCGCTTGGCCAACTGGGATGCGATTCGCCTCAGCGATGTCATCAGACCCGGCGCTACGGTTCTGGTCAGGTGATTTTCTGGATATAGGATTCACAGATCCGAAAATACGTCACCATCGAATCAAGTTCGATCCACTCATCGGCTGCGTGGAGGTTTCCGACCAGCGGTCTTGAAAGCATGACCGGAGTGCCATCTTTGCAGATGAACCTGGCGTCGCTGCCCCCGGAAACGCGAGAGAGTTCGGTTGGCTCTCCGGTAATCGCTTCGGTGATCTCGCAGAACAAGGGATCTGGTGCCAAATGCGTCGGCTCGGCACAAACCACCGGATGGAGTTCGATCTCAGGGCCCAGAAGTTCGCCAATCTTTGCCAATACGCTGCTGACGGTATCGGGTGGCGGAAAGCGGATGTCCAGTAATGCTTCAGCCTCTCCCGGAACACGGTTCACGGTTTCATTCGGGGTGCTGACCATCGTCAAGGTACACGTAGGGTGCCAGGTATCGGTCGGATTGGTCGGCTGAAGGGGCTTGAAGTGCGCGTGGAGAACCGCCAGTCGATCGATCAAACCCTGAAGCGCATTATCCGACAACCATGGGCGAGCAGCATGCCCAGGTTGCCCTATTCGGCGAATCCGGAGATGGATGATCCCTTTTTCTTCGACCGTGATCCGATTGAGACTTCCTCCATCCGGGATGATGGCCCGTTTACAGGATAATCCGGCTTCTTCGAACAGGTAGCGCACTCCGTTCTCGCCACCGCGCTCTTCGTCAGAAGTCAGAGCGATGCCAATAGGGACTCCGGGACGAGCCGCTTGAAAATGGCGAAACAGCTCGATCATGATGGCATCGGCTCCCTTCATGTCGCCGGAACCCGGGCCATAGATTCTACCATCTTTGACGGTTCCGAGATAACGATCCACATCCGAATGCTCAATGACATCAATGTGCCCGCAAAGAAGCAATTCAGGAACTGTCACCTCCTTCGGCATGGCCACCAAGGAGCTGAACCCATTGCTCTCATGCTGATCAATTCGAACCCCGGGGATCGCTTCCAGGTGATTTTCGATAAACTGAAAACAGCGCTCACGTTCCAACGGGTGGGTCTCCGTGCTTCTGATCAGCATGAGGTCGCGGGTCAACGCAGTCAGGTCTCGCTTGAGCTTTTTATCGGAAATCATGGTTAATCGCGATCAGAATGCCACTCAACCGGCAGGCTGGATTCCGCCTGTTCGAGCAGCCGTTCGCATTCCACAGTGGTTGGGGCAAGGCAGAGAAACTGGCCCTTGAGGACCTTGCCGTCGTGCCCAAAATTGAAATTGATCGGGAGAATGCCGGAGGTCCGCCCCGGCAAAAACAGTAAACGGGAGTCCCTGAGCATCGCGAGCAGTTCCATCTCGTCGATTGATTCCATCAGTCGCAAATTCCGCATCAACCATGCGCCATTTGGCGTGAAATGACGGGCTAACACGCTCGGATAGGTCGCGCCAGTGACCCGGGCATTGATCTCGCAGACATAGACTTCAACGGCTGCCGTCTCTTCCCGTTTGACCCAAAGGAAATCCGTACTGGCCGTTCCTCGGTAGCCTTGTCGATAAAGCCATTGCCCCACCAACCCGGCTTGACGTAAGAGCTCGTCACGCAATCCATTGGTTTCCTTCAGATACGGAGGCGGCGATACGTTCCCTTCATGGACACTTTCCGTGCTCAAAATCTGGTCGGTGATATCGAAGAGCCAGATCACCTCTTCATCGACGAACATCTGCACGCTTGGGCTATTAATTTGGGAGACGCCTCCTTGACCGGGCTTTATCCATCCCTGCGCGATGACGGGACCTTCAAAGAATAGGTGATTTTGGATTTCCGCCAGACGATTTTCCCTGAAGTCTGCGATATTACAAATGCGCTGAATCCCGATCCCCGAGGCGCCGATCTGTGATTTTAGAACCGCATCTTCGAACCCGGATTCGCGAAGTTCACTCATTGCTTGTTCGACTTCCTGCTTCGAGCCGACAATTCGGGTCTCAATCACCGGAAGTCCAATCGCTTCCACGTATTGATGGAGCAGCAACTTGTTATTTCCACGGCGGCAACCTTCGAAAGTCGCCACGGTCTTCTTTTGCAATTGGTCAGCAATTCCAATGAGGGTGTGATCCGTCACATATCCATCGATCCGGCTGGCTGGTTGATCGAGGAATAATCCGAGCCAATCCCCTAAGGCACCATTGTCGCCATCATCCAAGAGGTTCCCGATTTTTCGATAATCGCCGGGAGGCATAATCCGCAATTCCGGAAGAGAAAGCCCCAGTTCGCGCTCGAAATACAAACAAAGCGCACTGGCTGTCTCGCGCTCCAAAACCAACGTGTTGTGCCCGCCTTGAAAAAGCAGGTTCAAAATTGGAATCAATCTTCCCCCGTAGGAATCCACCTCTCCCACGGTTTCCTCCAATTCCGTGGTCTCCCGTTCGTTGCCAAAAAAAAGTGCGAGGAGATTGGCAAAAAACAGGACATCCTCTTGCCAAAATTGAGGCAACTCTCCGTGGGTATCGATGACTCTGGCGGATGGAGAAACTGACATTCGAAAGACTACCGTTCAACACACCTTAGTCCCTGTGATGGCGGTCTCAACCCGGATTCTGCTGGTCGTCCTCTTCTCGCCAAATCTCTCCCGCATCTCGCAGACCACGAATCTCCTGCTGATAGAGATAAATAACCACGTCATCCCATTGGTGATGAGGCTCCACCAAGTCCGCTCTCGCCCGCTGATAGAGATTCTCGTCTACCGCTTCCAACTGGTCGATGCGGAGAAGGCAATTTTCGTCAATCTCCCAAAGCTCGCCCTGAATCCTCAGGCCGTTCTCAGTCACGCAGACAGCCGCAGGGTAGCCGCCATAATCATACATCCGATAACACGGGGCCGTCTTTACCTCTGAGAGAAACTGCTGACCGTGCAAATAGTGATGATTGGAGAAGCCTCGTTTCAGGCTGCCGTAAACAAACAGGAAAGGCATGAGAAAGAGAGGGGCAATACCGGCGGTGGGACTCGAACCCACACTCCCGAAGGAACGCGATTTTGAATCGCGCGCGTCTACCAATTCCGCCACACCGGCTTCTTGACTAAGCGAGCCAAACTATCTGACCTCCGCTGATCTGCAAGCGCTTTTGGGATTCTCTTAGGGCCCGTTACAAAATAAATTGCAGCAAGATGCGCAGGATTCTGGTTTGTCGCCAAGGCGGAAAT
>CAYGQD010000255.1:0-9350 GCA_964351855.1 uncultured Verrucomicrobiales bacterium | reverse complement strand
TAACAAGGCTAAGGTTAATATGGAGCTAAGGATATTTCCCAATCCTACCAATGACTACTTTTTTGTTTCCCTTCCTACCCCTGAAAATTCAGATTTGTTCCCATGTACGATCTCGATCTGGAATTTATTTGGTCAACAGATTCAAAAAGAGACATACCTTACAAGCGGTCACAAGCCAGTAAAAGTTGAAACAAGAGAGTTGGAGTCTTCGACATATCTGATCTGGGTTCAGGATGAACACGGAAATTCCTGGAGATCGAGTCCTTCCCCCTCATCCTCGTCGCCTTCGCAATTATCGCGCCGATCGTCAACGGAACGGTGGCGATTCTCATCAGCAAAGCCTTCGGGTTCCAACACGGAGACGCCCTCCTCCTCACCATCCTCTGCGCCTCATCCTCCTACATCGTCGCTCCGGCGATTCTGAAGGACACCCTGCCGGAAGCGAATCCCGCCAAGTATCTCACCATGAGCATGGGCATCACCTTCCCGCTCAACATCGTCATCGGCATCCCGGTGTATTGGTGGATCATCACGAACTTCGTCTAAGCTTCATTTCGACGTCGATGCTTCTCGTTGCGTTCCGGTCCTGCTCTCCCGCGGGACCGGAACTGCGGGAACTTCAACGTTTGGAGCTTGCTACAATCTTCATACCTGACCGTGGAGCGCTTTAAATGGGGATGCGATCTTCTTCGATTTGCCAATTCTTGAGCCGCGCCTCATTGATTTCCGCACAAACCTCCCAACGCCGGTCGTTGATCATCTTCTTCATGGCACCAAGGTGCACCAGTTGACCATCGATTCCCTCAACTTCAAATCGACCGAATTCGGCCATCTCAGCGGGATCGACAAAGAGTGAGAGTTGCTTCCGATTGTGCATGTTTTCCGGCCAGTCGTCTTTGGCGACAATCTTCGTTTTCTTGCTGAAAACGGCGCTTTCCCGCTTGTTATCGCAAACGGCGAAGAACGTTCCGGCCTCCTGCTTCACCCGAACTTTGGCCAATATTAGATGGCAGTTGGGCGCGGCAACGGCTCGGAGACCGATGTTGATTGCCGCATTGATGTCGGCTTCCCGGATTGGTCCGAAATTGGGATGGGCGGCAGAATGGAATCCGACGCCTACGAACAACGCTCCGCCGGGCTGGGGAAGGAAACTGGGCGGAGAGGGAACGCGGTGGGGCGGTTGGCGCGCATGTTCTGCCGCCAATGTCCAGCATCGAACAACGCGTCCACCAGAACCTCAGTTAGGAAGTTCCAGCTTTGGAGATGAGCGTGAAGTGAACATTTTTCGCAATGTTCACGGCTATTTGGTTTGCGCTAGGGACTGAAACAGCCGACAGAATTCCGGATTTGAGGGGCAGAATGGATTAACTCCCCTGGAACGGAATTTGCTGCTATGAACAGGATTTATCAAGGACGCGTGTCGCATCTCGAACTTCTCGATGACGACAACTTAAATCCCGCTGCGATTGAATCCTACGGCACCGACCGGCTCAAGAATCAGGACAATCCGTTGTGGAGACACCACGAAATTTTCCAAGCTGCGGTCAATTACTACATCGTAGCCTTGGCGGCGCTAGCTGAAGGCGCTGCCGAAAATGGTGGCTCGAGTGATGAACAACTTGCCTATCGTCTTCTTGAACGGTTGAAAGGTTCGCCTTCTGATCCTGGAATTTGGGAAAGATTCCCGAAACGACTTTCAGGTCCAGTCGAACCGCTCTCAATACGGAAAATGCTTCGGCCGTGGTTAAACCTGGAAGAGAACGCGAGTTTGGATAACGCCTTCAAAAGAATCTGTTTGGTGCCCACTGCGCCAAAGGAACTTCGACTAAGAGCCCTGGTTCACTGCATAGGGAGTGCGCGGGGTAAGAGTGGCCCCAGAAATGCAGCCAAAAATCTTGAATGGTTTGTTTTGGCTAAGCACGGGAAGAACCACGATCTCAGTAAACCAGTGAAGGAGAAAGAGTGGGCGGAGAAACACCTTACATTTTGGATTCAACAGGCAGATTCTGTATCGGAGCTTCGGAAACGACTTTTCCCTCATTATTTTTCAAAGATTGATGCGTTGATGCCTAATTATAGTCCGGTTGAGTCTCTGAAATACCTGCGCGACCGCCGAGAGACTTTGGATTCGCTTTATTCTGAGAACGTTGTCGATATGGCTTTGAAGAAGGTGGAAGGTGAGGCGGTGCTACAAATCCCGCGACCAGCGCAAGGCGCATTGAAAGGAGACAATAAGAACCGAAATTTCTTAGCATACGTTTGGTTTGAATATGTGGAGCCAACAGAAGCTTCAATGGAGGTTTTGAAGAAGCTACTTCCAGTAGATGATAAGGATAAAGACAAGATTGAATCGTATAAGGCGGACGATTTTGAGTACAAAGATCCCTACCTGTGGAATGGCGAGATACCGATCGTTTCTTTGCGAGAACGTTCCGAAAGCGGTTGCATTTTTCCCGCTTTCACTGCGCTACCTAAATGGGGAAGCGACCTGACAGGTCAATGGAGTTGGAAAGAATTCGATATTGCGGCATGCCTACAAGCTTTGGTGATACTTAATCAGTTCAAGCAAAACATTGAGAAGCGGAAAGCTGAACAGACCCAATTGGAGGGCGAAATTTGTATTTTGCTCGGCGGTAATCCGTCATCCGATTGGACGCCACGCAAGACGGCAGAAGGTGAAGCTAAAGCCGAACCGGAGGCCCTGCCGGCCGATCTTCTCGAACTGGCTTTCGGGCTCGAAGAGGAACTCACCGCTCAACTGGCAGACACGGTCGTCAATCTTGACGGAGCACATCCACTGCGTTTCGGCGCAGCAACCTACCTTGATATTCCCGGCCATTGGAGGATTTCGATAGGCTCCTTACGGGGATTCCGTGAGATTGCTGAGAAGTGGAATAAGCAACTCGACGACGATGGTGAGGATTTCCTATCAGAAACCAATTTGCAACAAGTGGTGAAAGACTATCAGAGGGAGGATAAGAACAAGAAGCAGGTTGGCTCCATTTCTTTGCTCCTCGCGTTATGCCAGAGGAGATATTGGGACCTTTGGCGTAAAGACCGTGACGTCAACCAGGAAAATGATCCCACCCACAACCGGTTTCTGTTTCAAGTAGCGGCTCTCCATGGTTCCGTTCGTGACTGGAAGCGTTCTAAGGATCCAATCAATCTCACTCCCGCCGAGCCCCGGCACTCGCGGCGTTTAGTTGATTTTTCTCAAACCGAGGCAAACAACGCGCAGAGTTCGAAAAAGAAGATTTTTGCGACTCCACCGTTCCTGCACGCGACTATCGCCTATCCCGAAAACGGAATCGTCAAAAAACAACGTACCCGCATCCAATACACTGCTCCCCGCCTTCACCGTGACCAACTGTTGGGTGGCGACGAGTCTCGATGGCTCCAGCCGATGATGGCCGGCCTTGGATTGGAGAATTCTGCGACGGAGAGCAAGTTCGAGTCCGCTGTCAGTCTCATGCCTGATCCTGTCCGATCCAAAGATGATCGGAAGCCAAATGGAATTCGCTACCTTCTAAACTTCTCGAAAACAATCGTTTCAAACGAACTCATTGAATCTATCTACAGGCTTCGGGGGCAGGAAGCCGACATTCGGGTTGATAAGAATGGTAACCTGACCAACAACAGTCTTTGGCAGAAGCAATTCCACGAAAACTGGGAAAACCAGAAACTCAAAAGTAGAGATTGGCTACTGTGGCCCGGAGTAAAGCCATCAAAAAGCCAATCCATAATAAAAACATCTGCGAAAGGGATGTGGTGGAGCGATAAAGCCATTATATCCAACGGCTTCAGCATTCTTTCCGTTGATCTTGGCCAACGCACAGCCGGAGCGTGGGCTCTCCTCAAGATCACGTGTAAGAAGCCCAGGGTTAGACACCGTTCAATCGGGCATGACGGCGACCGCGAATGGTTTGCCGAAGTCTACCGCACTGGCATACTGCGCCTCCCAGGTGAAGATCAGAAGGTCATACGGCCCGAACTCGACACCGAATCGAAGCCGATCAAAGGTACCCGCGTGCATGGTCGCGAACTTTCGGGTAGCGCAGGCCGGAATTCTGATAAGAACGAATACACAGAGGCCTACAACCTTGCATTGAATCTCAAGGCCGAAGAACCGGCAGATTGGGTAGGTGGGCACCGCCAACCGGACCAAGCAAGGCTAAAACTGTCACGTGAAAAAGTAAAACATCTAAAAAACGTCCCGGAAAGATCCTACCCCGAACAAAACGACGCTCTGCTTGCGCTCGCTAACCGCCGTTTGTCCCGCCTCAATACGTTTCACAAGTGGTCCTGCTTCGCCAAAGCCCTCGCTGACGAGAAGCGGGATGACGCTACAAAGCGAAAAATGGTCGCAGCCTTGTTCGCTGAACTCGAACATTGGAAAGACGAAGAAGTTATCTTTTGGGATGAATCGCTGCGCAAGCATTCCTACCTTGACCAGCTTTTTCCACAAGCGCCCCCAGATCCGGAAGAGGAATCCGGTAAGAAAACCGCTATACGCCGGCAAAGCGAAATCAAAAAAGCAACTGCATCTTGGAATGAGGAACAAGAGGGGCTTTGGCGCAAGAATTTTGATGCGGCTCACTTTTCCGAATTTTGCAACAAAGCTGGAGAGATGTTTGAAACCTACCGCAAGGAATTGAAACCCCTCCTCCTCTCTCTCGCCGCCCGTACCGCGCCGTTACGCGGCAAGGAATGGGATTGGATCATTCGGCCCAAGAAGAAAGAGGACGATCCCGACTACGGTGAGGTGGTCTGGGTTGAAACGAAGAACGAAAAGTCGCCCAAAGTTCGCGGACAACGCGGTCTATCCATCGCCCGCCTCGAACAATTAGAAACCCTCCGCAAACTCTTTCTTCGTTACAACCGGTCTTTCGACAAGAATCCTGGGACACCTTCCAAGGTGGGATTTGGATATAACCACCCCTCGGGCGAACCCGCGCAGTTGATTCTCGCCAAGATTGACCAGATGAAGGAGCAGCGCGTTAACCAAACCGCACACCTAATTCTCGCCCAGGCCCTCGGCGTTCAATTGAAGACCGACAAGACCCCGGCGAGCGAGCGCAAGGAGCGCGACCTTCACGGCGAATATGAAATCATCATCGACCGCCAGGGCAAGCAACGTCAGCCCGTGGATTTCATCGTGATCGAAAATCTCGACCGCTACCTTACTTCCCAGGGCCGTGCGCCAAGCGAAAACCGCCGACTCATGAAGTGGAGTCATCGAGCTATCCGCGACAAGCTCAAGATGCTTGCCGAGGAACCGTTTGGAATTCCCGTGGTGGAGGTGCCGGCTGCCTATTCGTCACGCTTTTCAGCCAAGGATTCCCAGCCGGGATCCCGTTGTGAGGAAAGGGCGGCGTTGGATGACTATCTTCGTGAGTTCTTCCAGAAAAAAGCCGATTCTCCGCCGTCACGCAAAGATCAGCCAGATCTGCGGCCTTTCTATTCCAGTTTGCTCAGCCAATTCGGGGTCTTGACCAAAGCCAACGAAAAGCAAAAGCATCGAGGAAAGAAACCTCACACACTCCTCCTCCCCAAATTGGGCGGGCAGCTCTTTTGCTCTGCGATCTCTGGTCCAATCATCCAGGCTGATATAAATGCAGCTATAAACATTGGACTTCGGAGCGTTGCCGCACCGGAATCTCTGGACCTTCTCCACAAGGTTCGTACGCAAAAGAGTGGATCAAAATATTTTGCAGGCAGGAAAACTCATTCCGACAAAAACGCCCGTGAAAAATGTACTTTTGAAAAAGGCGCGTCTCTAAAACTGGGTAGAAAGAAATCTGACAAGGTCATCAAATCTCAGTCCCCAAATTTCTTTTTTCACGCGCCTGAGGCCCGCTCAGAATACGACTACGATCTTGCCACGTTACATGACTCACAGGGCAAGACTCACGATCTCTTCTCAGGAATCGCTTTTCACTCAAAGACAGATTTCCTTGTACTAAAGCGAATCATCGCAATGAACGACGAACGACTCAAGAAGTGGGGCGTCGATTGCCAATGATTCGCTTTTGCGGTGTGGACACCAGAATGGAGCGGACCTCCGTGGCCGCCACGAATTAGATTCTGGTCCTCCGCGGCAGGACTGGCGCACAAGCCTTACCACCGCGTTCCACCCCACCAAGTTCTTCCAAAATCACGGCGACGACGGAGGGTAGCTCTCTGGATTTGGCTTCGCGATTGCCTTCCCTTGAACCGAGGAACCGACCGAAATGATGATCCTTGGTTGAACTTGGCGAATTTCCCTTCACATTGCCAACCATGGACGCTGCCATCCTCGAACGCGAAATTCTCCAACTCTCGGTTCCAGAACGAGCCATGCTCGCCGAGCGGATTCTTCGCAGTTTCGATACGCCGGAGGACGAACTCGTATTAGACTCTTGGGTTGAGGAGGCGAAGTCTCGTTCCGAGGCGATTCGGGCGGGCAAGATGGAAACCTTTGATGGAAAATCCATCCACGACGAACTGCGAAAAGGGTAGGTAGCTGTGGATTGGCGATACAGCGCACCGGCGGTCCAGGAATTGAAGGATGCCTGGCATTTTTATGGGCGGGAAGCCGACGGTTTGGATCAGGAGTTTCTCGATGAGCTAGAGTCCACCATCGATCGCGCCATTTCCGCCCCCGGCAGCTGGCAGCGAGTGTCGGATGAGCACCACCGCTGCCGACTGAGACGTTTTCCGTACTCCATCATCTATTCGGTCGAGGAAGACTCCATTCTCATCGTTGCCCTGATGCATTCGAGGCGAAATCCAGACTCCTGGCGGGAGAATCTGTAACCACAATTTTCTTTTCATCCAGATTTGGATTCGCTAGCCTTTCTCCATGGCTCAGGAGAAACAGGATTCATCCCCGGATCGGCGTGCCGTCCGCCAACCGGACCCGGCGATTCTGATGCCGGTGCGTCGGCTGCATAACTTCACCTACTGTGCCCGGCTCTTCTACTTCCAATGGGTCGAAAACCTCTTTGTGGAAAACGCGGATACCATTGCGGGTTCTGCCTTGCACCAGAACGTGGATCGGCCAAGCCACTGGCGCGAGGAGCTGGATCTGGCGGAGCGAGCCTCGATGCGGTCGCTGCAATTGGAGAGCGAGACGCTGGGGTTGAGCGGGGTGATTGATTTTGTTGAGGATCTTGGTGAGGGCGCGGAGATCATCGATTACAAAAAGGGCGCGGCGGCCCGAGATCCGGAAACGGGAGAACGCGTTCCCAAGGAGTATGATGCGATTCAGGTGGCGGCGTATGCGCTCTTGCTTCAGGAGCATGGTGTCCATCCGGCGCGCGGCTCCATCTATTATGCAGCGGAGCGCAAACGCGTGGCCGTGCCGTTGAACGAGGATGTTTTCAAGAAGACCCGGCAGCTCCTGACGAAAGCGCGGGAGACGGCGGATTCCGGCAAGCTTCCCGCGCCCTTGCGCGACGATCCGCCTTGCCTTCATTGCTCGGCCTATTCCATTTGTTTACCAAACGAGAGCGCGTTTTGGTCGGGTCAGGAGGCGAAACCGGCTCAGGATCGTGAACCGCCACGGCCTCCGGGCGATGAGGGCGAAATCATCGTGGTGCAGAACCCCAAGGCGAGAGTCGGTCAGCGTTCCGGCGAGATTACCGTCTCGGTGAACTCGAAGGTGATGAGTAAACATCCCATCGAGCAGCTCCAGGCGATCTATCTTTATGGTGCCGTGCAAATCAGTACCCAGGCGGTGCAGGCTTGTTTGAACCGGGAGATCCCGATTTCTCATTTCAGCCCGGCAGGCCGGTTTCTCGGGATGACGGCGGGGTTGCCGCAAAGCGGGGTGGATGCGCGTTTGGGCCAATACCGGCTCTTTGGCGAACCGGGCATTCGCCTGCAACTAACCCGCGAGATCATCCGGGCAAAGATTCACAACCAACGCGTGTTATTGATGCGCAATGGGGAGGTTTCGGATCAGCAACTTCGTCAATTGGCCAAATTACGCGATCAAGCCGCCGAGGCTGAATCGATCGACCGGGTTCGCGGATTGGAAGGTGCCGCTGCCGCGATCTATTTTGAGCATTTTAGCTCAATGCTAAAGGCCAATGAATTGGACGGATTCGATTTCACGGGCCGCAATCGTCGCCCCCCGCGCGATCCAGTGAATGCGCTGCTGGGCCAAGGCTATTCCATCCTCTCCAAGGAACTAACCGGCGTTTGTCACACCGTCGGGCTCGATCCCTTCCTCGGCTTTTTTCATCAACCGCGCTATTGTCGACCTGCCTTGGCGTTGGATTTGATGGAGGAATTCCGTCCCCTTATTGCCGATTCCGTGGCCATCTCCCTCATCAACCGAGGAGAACTCAACGCCAAGGACTTTGTGAAGACCTCCCGAGGGGTGTTTCTTCATGACCAAGGACGCAAACAGTTTTGGAAAGCGTGGTTCCGGCGCATGGATACCGAAGTGAAGCACCCGCAATTTGGGTACCGAATGAGCTATCGGCGGATGCTGGACGTCCAGGCCCGGCAGCTCTGGCGCTTTCTTCGGGGAGAGGCGACAGCATACCTGGGATTCACCACTCGCTAGGAAATCGTCTCATGGAACGCACGCGTTACATTGTGAGTTACGATATTGCAGATCCCAAACGCCTCCGGCGCGTTGCCAAAATCTGCGAAGGGTTCGGGTCTCGCCTCCAATACTCGGTTTTTGAATGTCCACTCGACGACCTGCGCTTCGAACGATTGAAAGCTGCGCTGGGCGAGGTCTTGCGCGAAGAAGAAGACCAGGTCCTCTTCATTTCCCTGGGACCAGAAAATGCCACCTCGGCACCCTTCCGGATCGAAGCGATGGGGATGCCGTATTTCCAGCGGCAGCGGGTTACGATTGTGTAGTGGTAAGGATTTTGGGATTGCGATTCCCCGCAAGAAGCCTACGATTCGGTCGGCCATGTGCCACTGATCGAACTTTTCCGCCTTTGAAGTTCCTGATTCTTCAAAGCCGCGAGTGCGGCGATGAACCAATAGCGCCCCGACGGCGCTCGGGCTCGTTGAAAATGAGCTTGATATGGTCTTTGAAACCCAATCAATCGCGAACAATCCGAGGCTTGGCTTGAGGGGCTCGCATCGGTCTGTCGAAGTCGCATATCGAATGCGGCGACCACTGATCGCGGTCGCAGACCTCGCGATTTCGAAGAGTCAGTGGCGGTAGAATCAGCGCCTCAATCTGGGGTGCTCCGGCCGGGTCGCAGACCTCGCGATTTCGAAGAGTCAGTGGCGGCCCAACGCTGCCCCCAGTGATGATAGGCCTCCGGAGTCGCAGACCTCGCGATTTCGAAGAGTCAGTGGCGGTGGCCTCTGCGGCTTTCCGCGATCCAGTCCAACAC
>CAYGQD010000254.1:0-9355 GCA_964351855.1 uncultured Verrucomicrobiales bacterium | reverse complement strand
CTTTTGGCAACCTCCACCGTCCTGGTAATTCTGGTTCAGCCCGTCTTGAGCCGAATGAAGGATCGGGAAATCAATCGCGAAGTCGTGGTCCTGATTGACGATTCCGAATCCATGCAGCTGAGTGACGGCCAACATGCGATCTCCGATCAATTGGCAATTGGCGGGCTTTTCCGACCCGATTCGGTCAAAGGCCGACCACTCTTGGATTCGGTAATGAGCGTGATTGGACGGTTGCGAGCGAATCTCAGCCAAGAGCAGGCTGCGCTTTCCGGTTCAGAGGACGCGGACCGGACCCTGCTGGAGACGTTGCTGGAAAATCGAACCTCTGGCCTCAACGACGCGATCGATGACGCTGTGGAGCGTTCGAAAACCGTTCATGAGGCAATCAGTTCGGCGGCGGAGATGCGGGGAATCGATGGCACGACTCGCAATCTTTTGAATGACGTTTCCCGCCGGATCAAAGAGCAGTTTCCCCGGCATCTGGCCGAGGCAAAGCGTCAGGCGGAGGAGAAGAATCCGGAATGCGTTCTTCAACAAATCAAGAGTGCCGGAGACCAGCTGGAATACGCTCTGCAGAAACTGCCTTCGGCGGTGGCGAAGCTAGACGAAATTTTTTATCGCAATCTACCCAGCTCCGAGCGCGAATGGATCGATCAAGCGGCGACGCAATCGCGCATCGAGATTGCCCGGCGGGTTCTCACCAAGCGGACTGGGGAGGAAAAAACGCTGATCAGCAGTTTGGGAGAGCGCTACAACCTCCGTTTTATCAAGTTCGGACATGAATCTGCCGAATTTGATGGAGACGCCTGGCTGGAGGACGGAGGTCAACCGACGGATGAAGATTCAGCTCCTGCATTTCGCCGATCCACGGATTTGGCTACCGCTCTGGAAGATACCCTGGACAAGGTTCCTGCGGAAAGCCTGGCGGGGATTTTGCTGTTGAGTGACGGTCGGCACAATGCGGAATTGCCGGTCGAAGATGCCGCCAGGCAGATGGGTGCTCAGGGATCCCCCATTTGCGTCGTCCCGATCGGGAGCCGGATCGGGCCTCGTGATGCTTCGATTCTGGCGTTGCGGAATCCGGAGTCGATTTACCTCGGAGATCGCATCGGGATTCGCACCGAACTGAAACTGGACGGTCTGCGCGGACAGAAGGTGAAAGCCCGCCTCGAGTTTGAAGGGGAAACCGTGGCAGAGCAGGTCATCAGTATCCCGGATCACCAATATCGCACGGAGCTTCGGTTTTCCCACACCCCTGAGGAGAAGGGCATTTTTGACTACAGTCTCGTGATTGATCCCATCGAAGGCGAACTGTTTGCCAACAACAACCAATGGGATTTCAAATGTGCCATCACGGATGATCGCACCAATGTATTGATCGTGGATGGATTCCCCCGTTGGGAGTTCCGTTACCTTCGCAATCTCTTCTACGGGCGCGACAAATCCGTTCACCTCCAATACGTTCTCCTCAACCCGGACGAGATCCATGGTCACGATCGAAATCTACGGATCGAAGCCAGCGCGGCGCGGAAGTTTGGCGATGCCGAAGCGACGCACCTGCCGAGTGAAGATCGTGAGTGGCGGAAGTTTGATGCGATCATTTTGGGGGACATTCCTCCCGGTGCATTCAGTCCCCAACGCTGGAAAGTCCTCCGTGAATGCGTGGAAGAGCGAGGCTGCATGCTGGTTTTCATCGCCGGGCCGCGATACATGCCGCATGCGTTTAACAATGATGACTTTGCTGATCTTCTACCGATCCGTTTTACGCCGGGCGAAAAAGGCGCAAGCGATCCCCGATTGGCCTATCAGATCGATCTGACAGCGTCCGGCGCGGCGAATCCCATTCTCCAACAAAGCCTGAGTCGAAGCGTCAATCAGCAGATCTGGGGCAGTATCCCTCCAATTCCGTGGCGATATCGCGCTGATGGCGTCAAAGAAGGGGCGGAAATTCTGGCCTATGCCACGCCGGAAGGCGGCAGCGGAATTCGCAATCGCGAGTTTTCCGGGAATCCGGGGGACGTCGAAGCTGCTCTTGAGCAATTGGCCAATCGCAAAGAGTTCGAGGAAGACAACGCCCTGCTCGTGACCCAGCGATTCGGCCTCGGTCGGGTCGTGATGCTCAACTTCGACAGCACCTGGCGCTTTCGCTTCGGCGTCGGCGATACCTACCATCACCGATTTTGGGGACAGATGATGCGCTGGGGAACGGGCGAAAACCTGCGCAGTGGTGGCGAATACGTCCGCCTCGGCACCGATCAGCTGTCCTACACCCCGAATGCTCCGATCAAGGTCACGGCCAAAGTGCTCGATCGAAATCGCGAGCCCATCACCGGTGGCAGTGTCAATGTCAGCCTCTTCAGCGGAAATAATCGGCTGCAGCGCCGCCAAATGACCTATCGGGCTGGCTCAAACGGGATTTTCGAAACCGAGCTCGATCCCATTGCGGTCGAAGGTAGCTATAAATTGATCCTTGATGGTGGCCCCGTAAATCGCGCTCGCAATGAGTCCGGCCTTGATGTCATCGAGACTGAACTGCTGGTCGTCAATAGCAAGAGCGCGATCGAACTCTCCGAACTCACCGCTGATCGCGATTTTCTCGCCCAAACTGCCCAACTTTCCGGCGGAGCCATCGCCACGATCGACAATGCAGAAAGCCTGCTCAGCTATTTCGGAGCCGCGCGCGAAGTCATCAAAGAGCGCAACGATGTCAAACTCTGGGACAAATGGCCGCTCCTCCTTCTCTTTGTTGGTTTGGTGACTGCGGAATGGATTTTGCGACGCCGTGGTGGACTTGCCTGAGAAAAACAGCCCAAAGCCGTCCAACCGTTGCCATGTCTGAACATCAACTTCCCTGGGTGGAATGCCCCACTGCGACGATCGATTTAGCCATTCCCGCCGTGAACCGGTTTCGTGGCTTGCCAAGCGTGTTGGTGGATCAATCGCGCATGCTTTTAGGCGAGATCATGTCCCAAGTGCCGCCGGGATTCGACTTTGTCGGCGATCTGATTCGCGTGCGGACCGCAGGACGCTACCATGCGGAGTTTCGCGCCCTCGCTGAATTGGTCGGTGCGGATTGGCGCAAAGTGGCGATTGCGAACGTTTCATACGATCTCACGATCATGCAGTTGGGATGCTCGACGATCGCGCTTCCAACTCCCGATGGGCCGGTGGTGGCCCGGAACATGGATTGGTTTCCGGAGCGGGCCTTGGCTCAGGCCAGTTGTTTGGTGCACTATCGCTCGAATGAGCGCGCTGCGTTTACGAATGCGGGCTGGCCCGGGTTTACCGGGGTGGTTACGGGGCAGTCAGCCAATGGATTTGCCGTGATTATCAATGCGGTGATGGGGCCGGAACCTCATTGCAAGACCGGATATCCGGTGATGTTACTGATGCGCCGCGTGTTGGAAGAGGCGAGGGGGTTTGAGGATGCCTTGAAGATGCTGCGGGATACCAAACTGATCGCCCCCGTCTTGTTCACCTTGGTAGGAACGGAAAACGATGAGCGGGTCGTGATCGAGCGCAGCCCGCGTCGGCACGCGTTGCGCTGGCCAAAGTCTGGCGAAGCGCTGGTGACGACGAATGACTACCGGATGCTGGAAAAGCCTCATGCGACCGCCAATTCGCTCGAAATCTACCAAACCACCTGTCAGCGGCATCAGTTCCTCACGGAGCACTTCGCCGGACGCGAATCCTTCAGCCCGACGGATGAAGAGCTGCTGTTTCTCCTCAGTGATGAAAACGTGGCGCAGAGTATCACCGCCCAGCATGTCATTCTGCGGCCGCGCCAAGGTAGCGTGCGATTATTCGTGCCGACCCATCTCCTCGCCGCGTAAGCTTCAAGAGACCAATCCGACTTGAGAACCGGGACGCCTCGCGGTTTAGTAACCAAGATGATGCGCCTTCATTCAGCCCTTTTGCTCAGCCTCCTTTGGGGAGCTTGGTTCCCTGTGCTGGCGGACGAATCTTCAGACCATTGGGCGTATGAACGACTTTCGAAACCGGATCTCCCGGAGCTTCGCAACTCTGAGTGGGGCCGAAATGGGATCGATGCGTTTATCCTGGCAAAGCTAAAGCGGGAAGGGCTGGAACCGGGAACGGAAGCGGACCAGGAAACGCTGATTCGACGGGTGACGCTGGATTTGCTGGGCTTGCCGCCGACGCTCGAAGAAGTAGATGCGTTTTTGGCGGATGAGTCGCCCGATGCCTACGAGCGACTGATCGATCGCCTGCTGACGTCCCCGCATTACGGCGAGCGCTGGGGGCGGCATTGGCTGGATGTTGCCCGCTACATTCAGGGAACCATCAAGGTCGATGGAATTGATCGGATCGACATGGCGGAACCCTATCGCGACTATGTGGTGCGGTCTTTCAACCAAGGGAAACCCTATGATCGCTTCATTGCCGAACAAGTGGCCGGGGATTTGCTGCCGAAACCGACGGACCGCCAAGCTTACGTCGATCAAATCGTCGCCCCCGCGTTTCTCTCGATCGGCCCATGGTTTGACGAATGCACGGATCCCAACCAGCTCCGGCTCGATATCATTGATGAGCAAATCTCGACGCTGACGAGAGCGATCATCGGCCTGGATTTCGCCTGCGCCCGTTGTCACGACCACAAGTTCGATCCCATTCCGACGCGGGATTATTACGCAATGGCGGGGATCTTCCGCAGCACGAAAATCGTGAGCGAATTCTCGGAGATGTGGCGCGATGGCCGACCTCGCTTGACCCGTTATTTGGCGACGGAAGGGGAAAAGTCGGATGCTCGGAAGATCGAGGTGCAGATCGAGGCGCTGAAGTCGCAGCGTTGGGTGTTTTTAAAGGCGGAGCGAGACCGATTGATCGCGGAAGTGGCGAAGCTGGAAGCAGACTATCGAGCCGCGCTGGATTCTAGGCCTCCGTTAGATGCCGCGACGTGGGAAGCGGAAGACTATGCCGGTCAGCGGAACCTCCGAGGGTTTCCGGACGAAGATGGACCGGTCATCGGGACTCGGAAACGTCAGGATCAATGGGCCAAATACTACGTCGAAGTTCCATCGGCGGGGCGCTACCAACTTTCGGTGCGTTATGCCGCCGCAGAGGCGTTTTCGGTCAATGTAGAGATCAATGGCAGGCTTCAAGCGGAAGGGGCAATTCACGAGGCTACCGGCGGTTGGGATTCGGCTTATGAAGCGTGGAAACCCGCTGGAACCTATGAATTTCATCGAGGGCGAAATTTGATCCGGCTTCTCGCTCAGCGTCATGAATGGTTCCCACGGCTCGACCAACTGCGGCTGACGAAAGTCGAAGCGGCGCTCCCGGCTGAAGGTCTGGATCCGCGCGTGCTCGAGTTTCGTCGCAATCATCCCGACGCCTGGCCGCCCACGATCGCCGAGACCGAAGGCCTTCTGGGCGAGCCCACGGAATTGGTGAAGCTCGACGCGCGTCTCGATGACCTGACGCAAGCAATCGCGAACCAGTCGGAAGCCCTCGCCGTGATCGATGCCGAGCCGCGCGATCTCCCGGTTCACATCGGCGGTCAGGTTTATCAGACGGAGGAGGAAGAGGTCCCGCGCGGAGTTCCTTCGCTCGGCGGATTGGAAGTTTCCGAAGTCCCGCCGGATGAAAGTGGCCGTGAACAACTGGCCGAGTGGCTCACTCACACCGACAATCCCCTCACTGCCCGCGTCATGGCAAATCGGGTTTGGCACTGGCACTTTGGACGAGGGCTGGTCAAGACGACGGCGGACTTCGGCATCCAAGGTGCCCTACCGACCCATCCGGAATTGCTCGACTGGCTCGCGGCGGAGTTCATCGAGAGCGGTTGGTCGATCCAGGCGTTGCATCGCTTGATCTTGACGAGTGCGACCTATCGACTCAGTAGCGCCAACCAGGAATGGAACGAGCGGATCGATCCCGACAACCAACTGCAATGGCGCTATCCCCGGCGGCGGCTCGAGGTTGAAGCGATCTATGATTCGATGCTCTCCTCGATTGGAAAAGTTCCCCGCCAGCCCTCCGGGCAACCACTCGATCTTGGGCGTTCGAAAGATCGGGCGCTCTACATTCTCACCTCAGGACGCTCTCCGATGGGCTTGGGGCAGGAGATCCGCAAAATGTTTCCGCTCTTTGGGTTCGATGAATCCGGGGTGCCGATGCACGAGCGATCAACGGCAGAGACTCCCGCGCAGGCGCTCTTCTGGCTGAACAATCCCTTGCCTCAATTCTACGCCGAGAAGTTTGCCGAGCGTCTTCTCGCAACTCCGAACCTGGAGGAAGCTGCCCGCATTGAATTGGCATTTCGCATCGCTCTGGGAACCCGGCCAACGCCCTTGATGATCGCCAAAACCCGGCAATACCTCGAATTCTGTCGCTCCCGGGAAGGCCTCTCTGAACCAGAGGCCTGGAAACGGATTTGTCTCGGGATCTATTCGTCGGAAGCGTTCCGGTATTTGGAATAACGCGGGCTCGGTTACGAGCTAATGCCGGCCAGTTTGGCTTCGATCGCCTCGAACATGGTCTTGCAATAGGGAACTTGAAGACGGGTTTTGAGGATGTCGCGAGAGCGTTCCAGGCTGCCCCATTCAAGAATCTCAACCGTGATTTCCTGGCGACCCCAGGCTTCGGCTTCAGCCACTGTTGGACGATAGATGTCGATCACATCGTTGCCAACCAAGGCGCTACCGTAGTCTTCAATGACGAACCGCTCCTGGTGACCGGGAATGCGGAAAACAGTTCCGACCGGAAAACGAGACCAATCCGCCGCCGCCGTATTGTGGGCCTTGGTTGCTTCAAGTGTTTCTCCGGAGGCGCTGACCAACCCCCATTTCTTCTGCGATTCGGAGCTGTGGGTGTAGGCCGTGGACTCCACCGTCATCGTAGTGATCGGGGCAGTGCGGCGTTCACACGATGTCAGCCAGAGGGAAAAGGCAAGCAAAGTGGCAATGGCACCGAGTTGGAGACGGGGGAAACACTTCATAGCTACAATGTTTGGTAATCGACCTTCCGGAAAATGCGATGATTTTTCGCACCCGGGAGTTGGTCGTGAACGGACGGGTGTTCCATCAGACGAGCCCGATAGGTCCATTGAGTCGCCATCCGCAAGAGAATTTCTGCCCATGATGATGCGAACGTTTTTGGAACCTTGACGATACCTCTACAGAAATCAAAATCGCCTTTCCATCCCGGGCTCAGCTTCTCGAGGAACTGAAGGTGTTCAAGGTCATTGCGCGGGAAGCAAACTGACCTCCTGGAAGTCCAGTGATCAATTCCTCACGCGGGTGAGTTCCCAGGCAGGTGTAGCTTTGCCAAAAAACAGGTGAAATGTGAGGCTGGCGGCGCTAGCGAATCCGGCGACACCGTGAATCCGCAAGATCGGCCCACTGAACCCACTCCTGGCCCCAAGGTTCCCAGCATTCAGCAGCTTGATGCGTTAATTCCGAATTATGAAGTTTCTGCCTTCATCGGGAGAGGCGGGATGGGGGCGGTGTTCAAAGCGTTGCAACCCAATCTCGATCGGGACGTGGCCATCAAGGTGCTTCCGCTCGGGCTGGAAGAGGACGGGGACGATCTTCAGTTCGTGGAACGCTTCAAACTGGAAGCGAAAGCGATGGCGAGGCTGAACCATCCGGGAATTGTCAGCGTGCATGATTCCGGGGAGGCGATGGCTCCGGCTGGGAGATTGCTCTACTTCGTGATGGAATTCGTCGAAGGGGTCGATATCCGGGAATATCTCAAGGAAAACGGCGGCAAGCTTTCGCCCATGGCCGCGCACACCATCATTTCCCACGTCTTGGACGCGCTGGGGTTTGCTCACGAAAAAGGAATCGTTCATCGCGATATCAAACCGGCCAACATTATGCTTAACCAACACGGGCGCGTCAAAGTGGCCGATTTTGGGGTGGCAAAGGCGCTCGGGGCAGGAGATGGCATTCAGACCCAAACCCACATGATGGTGGGGACGCCGGATTATGCCGCTCCGGAAGCGCGAGACTTGGGCAGCGTGGTTGACGGACGGGCTGATCTCTACGCCGTCGGAGCCATGTTCTACCAATTGCTCACCGGCAAGTTTCCGCGCGGCGCATTCAAGCCGGTGTCGGAGGGCGCGGATGATATCGATCCACGCTACGACAACATCATTACCAAAGCCCTCCAGCCGGATCCGGAAGATCGCTATCAAACCGCAGAAGAGTTTCAGGACGAACTGGAAGAAATTCTCCGGGAACCGCTCCTGGCCCCCTCGGAAATGATCCGGAGCGGGCAAAGCCGGAGCGCAGTGGAACACGAAGAAGCCGACTTTGCGGTTTCAACGCGCGGTTTTGGAGACTGGATGAGCCGCCTGGCCCTCGTGGCGCTTTTCGCGGGATTGGCGTGGTTCATGTTCGCGGAGACGCAGACCGGTTGGCTATCCTTCAGCGTCGGATATTGGCTAGCCGGCGTGGCCGTGATCGCCCTGATTGGCCGCCCGACCAATCTGGTGGCCGCCCTCTTGGGGCTGAGCTTGATCCCGCTGGGGTGGCTGGAAACCCAGAACTGGCAGGGCATGAATCCTATCGAATCGCTCGGGATCCAGGTCATGATCTTGCTCTTTCCGCTGGGACTGTTCTTCCGGAATCTTTCCCGCAGTCCCACTGCCGGCTCGGTCTTCCTGAAACTGGCGCTCGGCTTCGGTATCGGAGTTTTTGCGGTGATGTTGCTGGGGTGGAACGCGAAATTCAGCCTCCCGCTCTGGGGCGAAGTGAAGCTGGGACCGAGCCAGCTTCGGCCGATTCAGAAGATGGTGGGAGCGCAATTCCCGTCCTTGGAACCCGCCCAAATTGTGATCCTGCTCCGTTCCATCGGCATTGCGGCGCTGATGGGATGTCTCGGGATCTGGTTTCGACCGCTGGTTCGGTTTTCGGCCCTGCTGCTGGCGGGGTTGACGATCGCTGGCATCGCCCTCTACGCCGCCAACTCCGATTGGAGTGCGATGGCGGCCTGGGGCCCCTCCGTTGTGCTCTATCTGTCCATGCCGCTGCTCGCCATCTCGGTCGGGTTTCTCATGCGCGGTCAACCAGCCCGTCGATCCGCCGTCGAACTGCTCCAAGACCGCAAACCGGAGCGTCCCATTCGCGGAATGTAGGCAGGAGCGCCCGTCGAAGCGGGCAAACCTTCCGGATGGGGCCGTGAACGGGGCAAATGGCTCGGCGAACGCACCCTTTCGCTCTCCAATCGGGCCTTTTTGCTCCGGAATCGGACCATTTTGCTTGGTGATCGGAGTTTGGGAGGGGGCCCCCCACTTCGGGAGTCCACCCCCCCACTTCGGAAGTGGGGGGCGGGAAGTTTTGGGGAGTCGCATGTAGGACAGATTTGCAATCTGTCTGCGCAGCCTTCGCGC
>CAYGQD010000253.1:2262-9376 GCA_964351855.1 uncultured Verrucomicrobiales bacterium | reverse complement strand
AACCTGGACCGTGCATTCGACCGCGACGATGCCCACCCTCGTTGCGGTTCCGGCGGTGCTGGCCAAAAACGATACCACTCCGCCTACCCTTCCCGTTCCCAGTCTCGTGTTTTTGACGATCGCGCTGTTGATTGGCGTGGCCGGCCGATTTCTGCCAGCCAAGTCGAACCGCTTACTCGGAATTGCAGCCATCGTCTCCTTGATGGCGACCGCTCTACTCTGGAAAGTCGGAAGATTTGAACTGGCCCCCAACCAAGAAAAGCTTCCCGCCTATGAGGAAGCTTACATCGATGAGGTGGTCTATTCCTTGCTGCGAAACATCTATCACAGTTTCGACTATCGCGATGAATCCAAGATCTACGACACCCTGGCCGCAACCGTGGAAGGCGATCTCCTGGAACAGATCTATCTCGATATTCGACGCGGGCTTGAGTTGGAAGATCAAGGCGGACCTCGGGTGAAAGTGACGACGGTTGATCTTCGGGAAGCCTTTGCCGAACCGTTGCCCGATCGAGAAGGCTTTCGAGCAGACGTTCAATGGCGGGCGGTGGGAGAGGTCACTCACTGGGGCCATACCCATAAACGACCCAATTTCTATCACGCCTGGTTGGCCATCGAACCCCGCGAAGGAACCTGGAAACTCACTGAAATCGAAATCGTTGAAGAGGGACGACTATGACGGTTCAGCTTCGCCAACTCCACTTTCGCTATCCCACGGAACGATTTACCCTGCGAGTTGCGGACTGGAGCGCCGCAGAGAAGGAGTCCATTGCCATCGTCGGTTCCAGCGGCTGTGGTAAAACCACGCTTTTGCGCATCATTGCCGGCATTTTGCGCCCTCAGCAGGGTCAAACGCAGGTTCTCGGCACCGAGCTCCGCGACCTTGGAGAACGCAAAGTTCGTGCCTTTCGGATCCAGAACATCGGCCTCATTTTTCAGGAATTCGAGCTCCTCGACTATTTGAGTGCAAAGGACAATATTCTGCTCCCATTTCGGCTGACCTCGGCACTCCGTTTCTCACCGGAGGTTTCGAAAAAGCTGGAGAGCCTGGCGGATGCCACCGGGATTTCGGAACTGCTGGACGCGTTTCCTCGCCAGCTCTCGCAAGGCGAGCGCCAACGCGTCGCCATTTGCCGGGCATTAATTACGGCCCCCCGTCTCCTCCTCGCTGACGAACCGACAGGAAGCCTGGATCCCGAAAACCAGCAGCGAATTGTCGATTTGCTAACGGAACAGGCGAGAGAGCATCAGGCGACTCTAATCATGGTCACCCACGACCATCAGCTCTTGGGGCAGTTTGATCGGGTCGTCCCGCTTCAACAGCTTCAGGGCGAGGCGTAAGAACCAATTCGACGGTCGGGCAGCACCAATTCCCATTTTAATTATAATTTCCGTATTTTTAAAAAATGTGGCATATTCGAAGATTCCGTCGATCTCTGCCTAGCTATGAACCCTATCCCTCTCGCCACCGCCGCTGTGGGGCGTGATAATAACTTTCTTCTCATCCGCATGGTTTTGGCCGCGCTGGTGGCGTTTTCCCATAGTTACACCTTCACCCATGGCGATGAGCATCTGGAGCCCTTGTTTCAACTGACCACAGTTCCCTTCGGCTACGTTTCCGTCGATATCTTCTTTCTCATGAGCGGTTTCCTGATTACGCAAAGCTGGATGCACCGCCAGGACCTCGCGTCCTTCACAATGGCCCGCGCTTCTCGGATTTTCCCAGCCCTTTGGGTCAATATCGTCTTCATTCTGATCGTCAGCGCATTCATCACCACCTTACCTTTGGGGCAATTTCTCACGCATCCGGATACGTGGATATGGACCGCCAAGAACACGGTGATGTTCTTTGGTAGCGGCGGAGATCTTCCCGGTGACTTCGTGAACAATCCTCACCCTACCTGGACCAACATTCCCCTGTGGACTCTCCCCTGGGAACTGCAGTGCTATACCGCCATCGCCGTTCTGGGGTTTGTCGGTTCATTCCGGCGACCCAAGCTCCTGTTGGCATTCTCCTCCATCATTTTTTCCCTTCATCTCTACAACAACTTCTTTGATGTGGAGAACTGGACGTCGAACTTCCGGTTTCCGTCGATGTTCGCGATCGGAATGTGTTTCTACACCTTTCGTGATAAAATCACCCTTCGTTGGAGCGGCTTCTCCATTTCGGCGTTGGCCTTGTTCCTCTGCCTCTGGCTCTCCCCCAACAACTTTGAGTGGCTTTATCCCATCCTGCTCCCTTACTTTGTGTTCTGCGCGGTGTTCCTTCCAGGCGGATGGTTGAGGCGTTATAATCGATGTGGCGACTATTCCTACGGACTCTATATCTATGGGGGATTTATCGGTCAGGTGGTGGCGATGAAGCCCGGGATCGGATTAGCCGAGCATTTGTTCGTGACCATGATTCTCACTCTTGGCCTTGCCTACCTTTCCTGGAACTTGGTTGAAAGCCGCGTCCTGCAAGCCTCTTGGCGGCAACCGGCGACCGATTGGATTCGGCGGCGGCTTCCTCAGGCTCGTCCCCAAGCCGTTTGAAATGCGACTTGCGGGGAACAGTTCTCTCCGCTAGGAGGATCGCTGATGAATCTCCCCGGCATCATCTTCCTCGGTCGCCAGTATCTGAAGCGCCATCGCGGAAAGGCGATTCTCTTGGTCGCGGCGATTTCGCTTAGCCTCTTCCTTCCGACAGGTATTCTGCTGGTGGTCCAGAAGGCTGAAGTTCACCTTCGGTCCCGGGCAGAGTCAACTCCACTGCTTCTGGGGGCTCATGGAAGCCCGCTCGAATTGGTTTTTAACAGTCTCTATTTTTCGAAACCGGAAACGCCAATTCTAACGCCGAATCTGGCCAAAGAAGTCACCAGCGAAGGGAATGGTAGGTTTATCCCGATTTACGCGCGTTTTCAGGCGCGAAAACACCGCATCGTCGGGACTTCGATCGACTATTTTCGGTTCCGAGATCTTTCCGTCGCCGAAGGGAGGCTCTTCACCCGGATCGGAGAGTGCGTTCTGGGTTGGGAAGTTGCCCGAACGCTCAACCTGGGTCCGGGAGACACGGTGATCTCCACCGCCGAGCAAATGTTCGATATCGCGGGAGTTTATCCGCTCAAGATGCAGATTTCCGGGATCCTCGCCCCAACTGGAAGCGCAGACGATCGCGCGATTTTTTGCGACTTGAAAACGACTTGGATTATCGAAGGAATCGCCCATGGCCACGATGACGCGGATCAATCTGAGATTCTCGAATCCTCCGATACCAACACGATCCTCAACGCAAAAGTCAGAGAGTTCACTGAAATTACGTCAGACAACATCAGCACCTTCCACTTCCATGGAGACGCGGGAGAGTTTCCCATCACCGCAGCAATTGTTCTTCCCAACAATCAAAAGACGGAAACGATCATGCTGGGACGGTATCAAAGCGACCAAGCACCCGCTCAGTTGATTCGTCCTGCGCAGGTCATGAGCGAACTCTTCGATACCGTCTTTCAGGTCCGAAATTTGGTCCTGGCGGCTCTGATTGCGATTGGGGCTGCCGCAACTCTGATCGCCGCCGTCGTCTTCGTGCTCTCCAACCGACTGCGGGCACGCGAGTTCGAAAGTCTCGCCAATATTGGGGCCGATCCGATCAGTCTTCGTCTGTTGATTTTTTTCGAAGCGACTGTCGTGGTGTTGTCCAGCCTGATGCTCGTAGGCGGTTTTCTTTTGATTCTGAATGCTACAGCGACGGCTTTTCTTCCAAAGCTGACGGGCTAGCGGGAGTCCCATCCGGCAGCAGCTTCCCTTCGGACTTCGAGTAGGGAATCTCGTCGGGAGCAATCGCCCCGCCAGACACCACAAACGAGATCGCCTCATCAAACGTCCAGTTCGTCGAAATGATGCGTTCTACGGGAACAATCTCCACGTAGCCGTTCGTCGGGTTCGGAGTCGTTGGGACGTAGACTGCGGCAAGTTTTCGCCCGGTGGCTTTGTCGGCAAACGTCCGGGTCACTAATCCAACCGCCTTCATTTCGGTGCTCGGAAAATCAATCAACACGACGCGCTCAACGTCCGCACCCGTATCTTGCTGCAAGAGGCTGACTAACTTCTTCACCCCTCCGTAGATCGTCCGCACTAACGGAATCCGGTCCAAAATCCATTCGAAAAGCATCACCAAGCGTCGCCCGATGAAATTCGTCGTCATCGCTCCGGTGGTGTAGATTAACGCAATCACAAGCAAAACCGCGATGATGTCGCGGAACCACTCGGTCGCGAGAATGTCGAGAAATCGCTCTGGCTTTCCGACGTGCAAATCGACTCCAAATAATTTTGCCAACTGCGTCTGCACAAAGAGGGCGGGCCACTGGCCGATCGCAGAAAGCCCCTTCACCAAGTAGTAAAGGACAATCACAGTCACACCGAGAGGGATCACCGTGAAGATGCCTGCCACAAAATAACGAACGCGCTTCGGTTTTGCGCGGGTTTCGTCCATCGAGGTATCTAAATTCGTCGCCATAAATCTAGGTTTGATGAGGATGCGCGGTATGCATGGGATCGGCCAATAAACCCGTTTCCCCTTCCAGTTTTGCAACGACCAGCGCGCCGCAGGAATCACTGAAGACATTCACAGCGGTTCGCGACATGTCCAGAAGGCGATCCACCGCCAGCAACAGTCCAATCACCGCATCCGCGCTTCCGCCAATAATCGGCACCAGCACGTTGTGAACGATGATCACGATCGCCACCAAACTGGCGGAAGGGACCCCAGCGACACCAATGCTGGTGAGGAGCGCAAGGACCACGATGGTAATCTGCTCCGCGAAAGCCAGCTGCGCGCCCATCACTTGCGCCACAAAAATGACCGCAACGCATTCATAGAGCGCGGTTCCGTCCATATTGATCGTTGCGCCTAAGGGAAGCACAAAGCTCGCGGTCCGCTCGGAAACTCCCGCGTTCTGCTGCACCGCTCTCATTGTGATCGGAAGCGTGGCGGAGGATGACGAGGTCGAGAACGCCGTCAACAGCGCATTCCGCATCGCGACGAAATGCCGCCAGGGATTCACCTTCGCCACGAACCTCAAAATGAGCGGCAACACCACGAACATGTGAACGGCCAGCGCCAGCAAGACCACGGCGAAGTATTTCACGACTAACTGGATGATTTCGAACCCACTCGTGGCGAAGGTCTCGGTGACTAAAGCGAACACGCCGATCGGAGCCAGGGCCATAATCCACCCCGTGAGCAGCACCATGAGTTCATTCACCGCCCGGAAAAAGGACAGCAAGGATTGTTTCGCTGCGCTGCTAACATGAAGCAGCCCAAATCCGACCAACAGACTCACGAAGATGAGGGCGAGCATCCGGCCATTGTCCGCAAACACTTCGGTAATGTTGCTCGGGATCATTCGCGCGAAAATATCCCAGACGGAATTGAGCGATTCTCGATCCTGTCCCGCAACTTTCGCCGCCACCACGCTTTCCAGTGATTCTGCCTTTTCCGCCACCATCTCCTGAATCGCAACATTCGGCTTCCCATCCGAAAATCCAGGTTTCATCAAATTCACAAACGTTAGCCCGATCAGAATGGCGAAAAAACTCGTCGCTGAGTAGTAGACCAGCGTTTTTAACCCGCGCCGCCCAAATCCATCCTGATTCCCCACCCCGGCGATTCCGACCACCACCGAGGAGAAAATCAGCGGCACGATGATCATCTTCAAGGCGGACATGAAAAGACCACCGAAATAGTCCGCGATCCCAACGTAACGACTGGCAAAGACGGCTTTGGACGATTCCGGGTCGAGGTCGTTCGCTCCATACCATCCATTCACAAGGCCGCCCAGAATGGCCCCGAGCGCCAAAGCTAGAAGAATCTGTAACCAGGGAGGAAATTTTCGCATCGGGGTCCTGTAAACGAAGGCTTTCTCAGCGTCGAGAACCAATCAGTTGAAAATCCCCTTCGATCAACGACATAGTCAGGTTCACCTATGAGCGAAATTCGCGTCCGATTTGCCCCTTCCCCTACCGGTATGCTCCACATTGGTGGAGCCCGTACTGCCTTGTTCAACTGGATGTTTGCCCGCAGCCAGAAAGGAACCCTCGTTCTTCGCATCGAAGACACGGATGAGGAACGAAACGATGAAGAGTCCGATGATGCGATTTTCGACGGGCTGCGATGGTTAGGGATCGATTGGGATGAGGGTCTCAATGTTACCGGGAAGCAGACCCGTGGGAAATACGGGCCCTATCGCCAAAGCCTCCGGACCAAAATCTACGACAAATATTTCAGCAAACTGCAGAGCGAAGGGCTGGTTTATGAGGATGAAGGAGCGATGCGGTTTCGATGCCCGAATACCGACCGAACGGTTGATGACCTCATTTGTGGTAAAACCGAGTTTAAAGAGCGGGAAGAGCCCGATATGACGATTCGGCGGCCTGATGGCAGCTATATCTTTCATTTTGTCAGCGTAGTGGATGACCTGGAGATGAAGATCACTCATGTGATCCGGGGCGAAGACCACCTTTCGAATACCCCCCGTCATCTCGACCTCTACGAGGCGTTTGGCGCTGAGCCACCTCAGTTTGCCCACATCCCGCTCATTTTGAACACGGACGGCTCGAAGATGAGCAAGCGCGACCGGGGTTCAGCGATTCATGAATACAAAAATATGGGTTTTCACGCTGATGCGGTGATCAATTACCTCGCTCTTCTCGGCTGGTCTCCGAAAGATGACACGGAAATCATTCCGCCGAAGCAAATCCTCAAAAAGTTCAAACTCTCGGGTGTCAATCGGGCGAACGGTCGATTCGATTATGATAAGTGTGAGTGGTTCAGTGCGCAGTACATCCATCAGATGAAACCAACTGCTTTGCGCGAAGCCATCGCTCCTTTCCTCGAAGAATACGGGATACCGACCGGTAAAAAAGAGCTTCCGGACTCCCTTCTCGAAGAAATTAAGGAGAAAATCAAAAAATACTCGGATGCCCACAAGTGGCTCGAAGCACTTTACCGGGAGGACTTTACCCGCAACGGTGAAGCCTTTGAGAAAATGAAGACGCGGGAAGGAATCAAAAACATCCTCAAGACGCTTTCTGAACACTTCGCTAACGTCACCAAATGGTCAGGCGAAGCTGCCGATGC
>CAYGQD010000253.1:0-2252 GCA_964351855.1 uncultured Verrucomicrobiales bacterium | reverse complement strand
TCGAATGGGCGGACGGCGTGTCCATGGGCGACAATGCCGCCATCGATGCCGCAGCAAAACAACTGGATCTGAAAAAGGGAGCCTTGATGTTTCCTTGCCGCGTTGCTGTGAGCGGCCAAACTGGCGGGCTCGCCCTCAACACGATTTTGGAGCGCATCGGGCGAGAACGCACTGTAGCTCGCATTGATGAAACCCTTCGAAAGATCTAAAACTTCTCATGTCCCAAGCCGCCCCAGTCTACACCCTGTCCGACTTGCGGGATTGGCGAGCCGTCAAATCGCAACTCTCCCCTCCTCCCCGCCTCGCCGTCATTGGAGATCCCGTCGAACATTCGGCTTCCCCCCAAATGCACAATCCCGCTCTGGAAGCCTGTGGGATTGACGCACAGTACGTCCGAATCCACCTCAAAACCGACGAGTTAGAAGAAGCGGTGCAACTTTTCCGCGAGCACCAGTTTTTGGGTATTAATGTCACCATTCCCCACAAAACCGACATCGGACGATGGATTGATCGGATCGATCCGATCGCCGAGCGCATCGGAGCCGTCAATACACTGGTCTTTGAGGGGGAAGAAATCGTCGGATTCAATAGCGACGCCCCCGGCTTTCGCCAAGCGATTCGCGATGAGTTCTCGGTCGATCTCCACGATCTCCGGATCCTGATTTTGGGAGCGGGTGGAGGCGCGGGAAGAGCCGTCACTCTTCAATGCGCCATGGATCACTGTGAGCGCCTCGTTCTCGTGAACCGAACCGAAAGCAAAGCCCTGGAAATGCTCCACGAGGTCACCCCGGATTTTCGCAGCGACGCCTTGGCCGGCCCTGGCAATCGCCTGGAAGTCACTCCTTGGGAAGACGAAGCCCTCGCGGAGCAACTGGATCACATCGACCTCATCGTCAATGCCACCAATCTGGGGATGAAACGCGGTGACCCTGATCTGCTTCCCTCGCGACTCATCCAACCCCACCACCTGATTTACGACATGGTCTACAAGCCACCTCACACCCGCTTCATCGACCACGCCACCAACCAGGGCGCTCGCGCAGCCAACGGGCACAGCATGCTCCTCTGGCAAGGTGCCATCTCGTTCGAATACTGGTTCAACCGAGACGCCCCCATCGCCGAAATGCGCCGAGGCCTCTCCGACGCCAGTTGACAATTCGCCGGAAAACGATAGTTTGCTCACTTCCTAACGCCGGAGTAGCTCAGGGGTAGAGCAAATCATTCGTAATGATTAGGTCGTCGGTTCAAATCCGACCTTCGGCTCTGTTAGTATCAGGCACTATAGCAGAGGAGCGACCATGGATTGCTCTCTTGGGCGAGATGAGAGCGGATTTGCCCGTCGATGGAATTTTGCGCATTCGTGGCCTCATAACCATCCCCTACTTCACCTTCATAACGCCATTCATGATCATCCAGTGACCGGGGAAGATGCAGAGATAGGGATACTCACCGGGTTCGTCCGGAACGTCGAAGTGAATCATGAACTCTTCCTTCGGGTTGATCATGTCGGTCCAGACGAGGACGTCGTCCGACTCCGGCACATAGTGGCGCGCAAGTCCATCAGGGGCAGCGATCATGAGGTTGGCCAGCTCGCCCACTTTCTGCAGGCTGCCGGGTTGGGCGAGGATCCAGTTGTGGGGGACGACATCAGGATTGACGAAGGTCAGGCTGATTCGCTCGCCGGCTTTGGCGCGGATTTCTTTCTGCACATATTGGAGACCGGACTCCGCCTCGATCTTGATCTTGCGGCCTGCTTTGCCTCCTGCCCACGGATTGGGCTTTGATGCTGTCGGAACTGGGGTGCTGACCGGCGCGGGGGGGGTGAGTTTTCGTGATCTTCGTATAGCCGGGAAAGGTGGTGAACGGTTTGCCCAATTCGTGCAGTGTCAGGAAAAGATCCAGCCCCGTCGCGAGACGCAAGTGAACCTGATTGGCGGGGACGAGTTGCGGAATTTCGACGAAGAGCGCACGGCCTTCCTCAAGCCAGTGCAGACTGCGGATGGCGAGAGGATCGTGGCCAGGCGTTCCGGGGTATCGCAGGGACAACTCGGGGGAACCGTAGGCGGCGCTGTAGTGGTAGTTCCAACACTGCGCGAAGGTTTCCCCGGGCGACGCGGCGGACTCTTCGATGGGTTGATCGAAACGGACGAGAATGCCGTTTTCCCGCGTCTCGAATCCGATGGGAACAGGAGTTCCTCCGGTGAACCGCACCCGCTGAAAACAGCCGTCGATCGGAGCGTAGTTGCCCCAGC
>CAYGQD010000252.1:0-9386 GCA_964351855.1 uncultured Verrucomicrobiales bacterium | reverse complement strand
CATCCCGATGTTGGAGGATGATCTATCGATTGTGACGAGCGAGGACCGGCTGGCCATGTATCGGAAGCACTCGGAGACCGGCTATATTCCAATTGAGCGCTGGACGGAGTTTTCTGACGCCATTCGCGTCCTGGCTGATGCCGATAACGATGGACGCGCGGACCAATCCTCGATCTGGGCAGAGGATTTCGACGATCCGCTGGACGGCCCGGGAATCGGCCTTCTGTTCGGGGAGGGGCGGCTTTACTACACAAATATCCCCCATCTCTGGGCGCTCGAGGACACCGACAACGACGGAAAAGCCGACCAACGGGAATCGATCCAAGACGGGTTCGGCGTCCGGATGAGCATCAGCGGCCACGACATGCACGGATTGGTTTGGGGACCGGATGGGCGGCTCTACTGGTCCGTCGGAGATCGTGGCTACACCTTTACCACCAAGGAAGGGAAGCACTTCAGCGAGCCAACGGAAGGCGCGGTCTTTCGATGTGAGCCGGACGGGAGTCAGGTCGAAGTCTACTACCTGGGGTTGCGCAATCCTCAGGAACTGGCCTTCGACGCCTACGGCAACCTCTTCACCTGTGATAACGATGCCGACGCCAAAGACACCGGGAGGCTGGTTTACCTCCTCGAAGGTGGTGACTCCGGCTGGGACGCGGGCCATCAAGCGCTTTTGAACTTCCACGACCCACTGGAACTGCGAACACCCTACTTTCCGAAGTCGAAATATGCTCTCAACATGTGGCTGGATGAGCGCCTCTGGGAGAAGCGGAATGACGACCAACCCGCCTGGATTCTCCCGCCAATTGAGTTGGTCAGTTGGGGCCCGAGCGGGTTCGCCTACAACTACGGGGGAACCGCATTTCCCGAGAAGTACACTAACCATTTCTGGATCTGCAATTTTGGCGGAGCTAAGGGCGATTTGGAGATGTTTTCCGTAAAGCCCCAGGGCGCTGGCTTCCTCATCGACACCTGGGAAAAGGAGTGGATGGTGGGGCTGGGAGTCACCGATGCCGACTTTGGTCCTGACGGAAAGCTCTACATCTCCTGCTTCAACAACAATGGCTGGGTCAAACAAGATGTCGGCAACATCTACACGATGTTCGATCCGGAGAGAGCAAAGAGCGAGTTGGTGCGGCAAACGCATGCCCTGCTAACCGGTGGAATAGCCCAAACAACGACCGAAGAGCTCAGTAAGCTTCTGGGTCATGCCGATCTGCGCGTTCGACGGCAAGCCCAATATGCGTTAGCGAAATTAGGGGGAGAAGCCGTTCCCATCTTTCAAGCTGCGATTAATCAGAGAACGAACGCTTTTCAGCGTCTTCACGGAATATGGGGGCTTGGCCAGATCATGCGACAACACGCGACCACCGGCGGGGAATTCTGGGACGACTTCTGGAAGTGGTTCGACGCCGAAGATCCGACACCGGCTACCATTCTGACCGACTACCTCCACGATGAGGACGCCGAAGTGAGGGCTCAAACCGCGAAAACCCTGGGCGATCTTCGCGCGAAAACAGCCGGCGCCGCTCTGACGAAACTCTTGAACGATGAAAGCCTGCGCGTGCGGAGTTTTGCCGCCATCGGAATCGGAAGAATCGGCCACCGCGAAGGCATTGCGCCGGTCGTGAAGATGCTGGAGGAGAACCATGACGAAGACCCGTTTTTGCGGCATGCTGGCGTGATGGCATTGACCTACCTCAACGATCGCAGTGCGACGTTGGGATTGGTCGATCATCCCTCCCGCTCGGTCCGACTTGCCTCAGCTTTGGTCTTGCGTCGTTGGCAAGACCCGGAAATTGCCCGCTTCCTCAAGGACAACGATGAAAAGATCGTGGAAGAAGCGATCCGGGCGATCAACGATTTGAACATCGAAGCAGCGATTCCTCAATTGGCGGAACGGATCATCGACGCCGAGAAGTTTCCCACGAAGACGTCCGCAGATTGGATGATTCACACCCGTCTAATCAATGCCAACTGGCGTTTAGGAAACGCGAAATCCGCCGAGCGCCTCTTCCAATACGCCGCCTTGGCTGCTCTTCCCTCCGAGCTTCGCAACGACGCGCTCCACGCCTTGGAGTCATGGGAGAATCCCGGCGTGGCAGATCCTACCGTGGCCAATATTCGGCCGGTCACGACAACGCGAGATCCGATTGATCAACTGGCCCAAACCGCCTTGCCGAACGTCTTTCTCACTGCTGACGGAGAAGTCTTGGCGACCGCCATGCGCTTGGCGGCAAGTCACGGCCTGGAAGTTCCAAGCGATGTCCTGATGGCGCGACTCTCCGACCCCAAAACAGGAGTTGCCGTTCGCCTGGAGGCTCTCCACCTTCTCGCAAAGCGCAACGAAGCAGGCTTCGCCACTGTGGCGGCAGGGCTTCTAGAGGATGCGGAAGTCTCTATTCGGAGCACGGCCTGCCGCAAGCTTCTCGAAATCGACCGCGAGACCGGAATGGCTGCTGTTGTCCGTTGGGCTGCGGACGGAAGTGTGACCGACCGCCAGACCGCATTCGAAATCTTGAAAAACCTCGAACTGCCGGATGCGACCAAAGCCATTGGGCAAGCTCTCACCAGCGCGGCCAAAGGAGACTTCCCCAAAGGTGCTCTCCTGGAACTCCTCGAAGCTTCCGAAGGTCACTCTGAAGCAAAATCCCAATTGGAAACCTATCAAGCATCTCTCTCATCCGATAGTCCGATCGCTGGATTTGAGGCTTGCTTGGAAGGCGGCGATATCGGTCGTGGCGGGCAGTTGTTCGCCACCCATGCCGCGGGTCAATGCAGCAAATGTCACAAAATTGGGCCGACCGGTGGAATCGCCGGGCCCGATTTGAGCGATCTGGGAAAGCGGGTCGATGCCGAACACATCCTCACCTCGTTGATCGCTCCGTCTGCCCACATCGTTCCGGGTTACGGCCTGACGATGGCCATGCTGAAAGACGGCACCAGCTGCGGCGGAAATCTGCTTGAAGAGACGGACGAAAAGATTGTCATCCGGGTAGGAGAGACCGAAACGCGAGAGATTTCCAAGTCGGAGATATTGAGCATGAATCCACCGATGTCGGCGATGCCTCCGATGGGTTTTTTGCTCTCCAAACGCGAACTGCGAGATCTTGTCGCTTACCTGGAAGCGCAGAAAAGTAAAATGGCTTCCGGTCACTAAAAAATACTGGATTCCTCCATTTATGCTCGTTGACGGCACTCCCTATCGGACCATTTGGGTTCATCCTGATGACCCGGATTGCATCCAAATCATCGATCAGCGCAAGCTTCCTTTCGAATTCGTCATCGAAGATCTCGCAAGCGCTTCCGAAGTTGCCGTGGCGATTCGGGACATGCATGTGCGCGGGGCGGGATTGATTGGCGCGACGGCCGGATGGGGCATGTTCATGGCCGAACGCGAATCCAACGGCGACCCGGCTAAACTCCGCCAGTTGGCCGATGAACTCCTCGAAACTCGCCCCACCGCGATCAATCTCCGCTGGGCGGTCGAGCGGCAGCTTCTTGCCATCGAAGCAGGAGCCTCGGCACGGGCGACCGCTGAGCAGATCGCGAATGAAGATGCGGAAGCCTGCCAACGGATTGGGATTCATGGATTGCCGCTCATCCAGTCAATCACCGTGAACAAAGCCCCGGGTGAACCGGTCAACATCTTGACCCATTGCAACGCGGGATGGCTCGCATTCGTCGATTACGGTTCCGCAACCGCGCCCATTTACGCCGCCCACGATGCCGGGCTTCCGATTCACGTTTGGGTCGATGAAACGCGACCACGCAATCAAGGGGCTCGATTAACCGCCTGGGAACTCGGTCAACATGGCGTTCCCCACACCGTCATCGCGGACAATGCCGGTGGCCATCTCATGCAGCAGGGCCAGGTTGACCTCGTTATCACCGGCACGGACCGCACTACCCACACCGGCGATGTGGCCAACAAGATCGGAACCTACCTGAAAGCGCTCGCCGCGAAAGACAACGGCATCCCGTTTTATGTTGCCCTGCCCTCCTCCACCTTCGACTGGCTGATTAAAGACGGAGTCCGAGAGATCCCCATCGAACAACGCGGTGGAGAAGAAGTTCGTGAGATCGAAGGAGTCGATCGAGAGGGAGTGGTCCGAACCGTTCGTCTTACGCCTGAGAGTTCTCCTGCCGCAAACTTCGCCTTCGACGTTACCCCGGCTCGGCTCGTCACCGGGCTGATCACGGAGCGTGGAGTTTGCGAAGCGAACGAACGAGGCGTTCGAGACCTGTTCCCTGGAACTGTGTAGTTTTTCCCTATCACGTCGACAAAAAACGAACAAGGCCGGAAAGTACGGACTTCTATTTGGCTTGGAAACGGGAAAGGAGGGAGAACACCTCAGTGAGCGACTCACCAAGGAGACTCTGTCCTGGATTCGTCGTCAGGCTTCCGGCGAGAAACCGTTCTCCGCATTTTTGTCTCATGACGCCGTCCACACTCCCATTGAGGGAAAGCCTGAGGAAGTTTCATACTTTGAAACGAAGCTTCCATCGCTTCCCACCCCGACCGAAGCCGCCTATCGAATGGTCGATGGCTAGACCAAAACCCGTCGGGACGATCCTCGCTACGCCTCGATGATCAAAACGATGGATGAGAGCCTGGGTCAAGTCCTCGATGGACTGGAGACGTTCGGCCTTCTGGACACCACGATCATTGCCTTCACATCGGATCATGGCGGACTACCCAATCGCCTTGCGGACAGCAATCGTGGATTCGCCACCAGCAAGTTGCCCTACCGCGCAGGTAAGGGGCATCTTTATGAAGGTGGACTTCGGGTTCCTTTTCTTATCGCCTATCCGCCCATCATCAAAGGCGTAAGCCGATCGAACGCCGTTGCTCTAGGCACAGACCTGTTTCCGACGCTTCTCGAACTCACGGGAAACCAATTACTCCCAACAACTCACGCTGACGGAATCAGCTTGGCCACTGCTCTGAGAGGAGAGCCGCAAACGCGCGATAAGCCCATCATCTGGCGCAGTCCCCTTCCTCGACCAGATCAAACCGGCGACCTGGCTGCTTCGGCGATCCGCATTGGGGATCGCAAATTGGTCAAACACTACTTTCCCCTGTCCTATGAACTCTACGATCTATCGGAGGATCCTTTCGAGACGACCAATCTTGCTTCTAAGCGTCCTCAAGACGTTCAGAATTTGTGCAAGCGACTGGAAAGCATTCTGACCCGGCATCAAGCGATGGAACCCCGGAAAGATTGGAAGGACAAAACCGTCACCGCACCGCTTGCCATCGAATGAACGCTCAAGTCATTGACTAAAAATTCATCAATCCGGCAGAGTCCTGATGCCCAAACATCAAGTTGAAACTCTGCACCGCTTGGCTGGCGGCTCCCTTTCCTAGATTATCTTCCGCGCTGCCTAGCAGAACGCGCCCGGTGCGGGGATCGACATTCCATCCCACATCGACGAAATTCGTTCCGACCACGTTTTTGGTGTCCGCAAACTGCCCCGGCCCAAGCAATCGAACAAAGACGGACTTGCCGTAGGCATCTGAATAGGCCCGGCTGATCGCGTCCAAATCACTGGTGGTTTGGGCTGAAATCGAGGTACAGATGCCCGCTGTGACAGGAACGAGATGGGGAATAAACGTGATCGTCAGTTTTGATCCGGCCGCTAAGCTCAATTCCTGCTCGATTTCGCTCAAATGCCGGTGTTTCGGCGCGCCATAGGCTCGAACGCTTTCATTGCATTCGCTAAAGAGGAACGGCAACTTGACGGTTTTGCCAGCTCCGCTCACTCCGCTCATGCTCGCAACGACGATGCCGTCAGGCTCCACCAGTCCTTTGCCGACCAACGGGAGCAGCGGAATCAGGATACTCGTTGGATAACATCCCGGCGAAGCCACTAGATCCGCCTCTTGGATCTGGTCCGCATACATTTCCGGCAACCCGTAAACCGCCTTGGAAAGCAATTCCGGTGCGGGATGTTCGTGCTCGTAGAATTCCTTGTAAACTTCGGGATCGTTCAGTCGAAAGTCCGCGCTTAGATCAATCACTCGAAGCCCACGCTCCAGGAAAGGAACCGCAAATTCCGATGCCACGCCATGCGGCAAGGCCAAGAAAACCACCTCGGCCCCGGAATCCACGATGGTATCGATCTCGGGAGCGACAAATACCAAATCTTCCGCTGTGGAGGCACGGAAACGCGGGAACACTTCGCCCAATGTCCGACCGGCTTCCTGGCGCGACGTCATGCAGACGAGGTTGGCGTGGGGGTGCATGATGAGAAGGCGCAGCAACTCCGCTCCGGAATATCCGCTGGCACCTACAATGGCGACGGCTGTCTCAGACATGAGTACAACCTGCGAATGCGTCCCTGGAAAACAACCACATTTCTCGCTTTCCTTACCGTTTGATCCATTTACGATTTCACACATGAGCCCCTTACGAAATGTTCTTATTCTCACCTTTGCCGCCGTGATGCTTTCCGGTTGTGGCGAAAGTGACGACTACGCATACGTCACGAATGGCGTCGATCCCTTCTGGACAATTGCGGAGTCCGGAGCCAACGCTGCCGCTGAAGATCTCGGTGTTCGAGTGAGCGTCTTGATGCCTGCGGGAGGCGCAAGCGAGCAAAAAAACATGCTGGAAGATCTCTTAACCCGAGGGATCAAAGGGGTTGCCGTCAGCCCTATTGATGCTGCCAACCAAACGGATTTTCTCAATGAAGTGGCCGAGAATACCCTCCTCATCACCCACGACTCCGATGCTCCGGAATCAGCTCGACTCGCTTACATCGGGATGGACAACTATGACGCAGGGCGAGCCTGTGGTGCCTTGGTCAAAGAGGCGCTTCCCGAAGGAGGATCCGTCATGATTTTGATTGGCAGGATGGAGCAAGATAACGCTCGTCGCCGTCGCCAAGGGGTCATTGATGAGCTCCTCGATCGCTCCCATGATAACACCCGCTCAGATCCTCCTGGCGAAGAGATTGTGGGTGAGAATTACACGGTTCTCGGGACATTGACGGATCAATTTGACCGCGCCAAGGCGAAAGCTAACGCTGAAGACACGTTATCCCGAAACCCGGACGTTTCCGCAATGGTCGGCCTCTTTGCCTACAATCCGCCCCTGATCCTGGAAGCGCTCGAACAAGCGGGCAGGCTCGGCGAAGTGAAGGTGATCGGGTTCGATGAAGATTCTCGCACCCTTCAGGGTATACTCGACGGGCACGTTCATGGAACCGTGGTGCAAAATCCCTACATGTATGGTTACAAATCCATCGAAGTCCTCAAAGCTCTCCACGAAGGCACTGAAGGAGTCATCCCTGAAGATGGTTTCATCAATGTAGCAGCCCGCCAAATCCGGAAAGATAACGTTCAAGAGTTCTGGACAGATCTGAACCAAAAATTGGGCAAAGAGTAGCTTCGACCGATTCCTCCCCCAAAAAAGGAAACTCGCCGAAAACTTCGTGAACTTGTTCTCGTGTTTCCTAACGTTTCCCTTCATGTCCGTTTTGCTTGATCGGGCGCGAAATCACCACCAAGGTTCGAAAATTCGCGTCCAAGCTCCGGTTTTTGTCGAGAATACCTTTTAGCAACATGTCCGCTCCCCCCGAATTCAAAACCGTCAAAATTCCTAAGTCTGCACCTCTCACCACGACGAGGTATCGGAAACCGAAGAAAAATATTCCGCAGACCAAGACGGAGCGAGACGCCCTGTTGAAATACATTCGGGACTATATCGAGCTCAAAAAACTGGTTCCCCCGATGCCGTTGGACGAGTTGGAAGAGCATGCCAAATCGATTCTGAAAGACGCGGGCTTTGACGAAATTTACCTCCACTACACCGCCGTTTGCCTCTCCAACGAAGCCTGGCGCGAGACGCTGGCCTCGATTCCCTACGAGCGTCGCCTCCTACTGATGCCAAAGTGCCTCCGGGTTGAGGACAAATGCCCGGCACCGTTCGATGAATTCGGCTTGCTTTGCAAACAGTGTGGACTCTGCACGATCGAAGACTTCCAGAACGAGGCTGAGAAGCTGGGTTACGCGGTCCTCGTTGCAGAGGGTTCCGCCATCGTGATGTCGCTGATCCAGACGGGGAAGATCGAAGCGATCGTCGGCATCTCCTGCCTTCCCGTGTTGGAACGCACCTTTCCCTACGTCGAAGCGGCCGCGATTCCGTCCATCGCGGTTCCTTTGCTCCAAGACGACTGCATCGATACAACCGTGGATATCGACTGGGTCTGGGATTACCTCCATCTCACCAGCGATGACAAAACGCGCCGCCTGAACCTGAATCAATTGCATGAAGACGTCCGTGGTTGGTTCACCCGTGAAGGAATCGACGCCGTTATGGGTGACTGCGAGGGCCATGCCGAATCCACCGCTCGCGACTGGTTGGCGAAAGACGGCAAGCGCTGGCGCCCCTTCCTGACGGTGGCGGCTTACCAAGCCATGCGAAAAGACCAGGGAGAGCCCGTTCCCGAAGAGATCAAGAAAATCGCAATCGCCGTTGAAGCGTTTCACAAAGCCTCACTGATTCATGACGACATCGAGGACGAAGATCACGAACGCTATGGTGAAGCGACCCTCCACGAGACTCACGGCATCCCCGTCGCCCTCAATGCCGGGGATTTACTGATTGGGGAAGGCTATCGCTTGATCGGTGAGTGTGATATCGATCCGCAATTCAAGGCCCAGATGCTCCTCGTCGCGAGCGAAGGCCAGCGGGAGCTCTGCCGAGGCCAGGGAGCCGAACTCGCTTGGGCTCGCAATCCAAAAGCGCTCAAAACGACCCAGGTTCTCGAAATTTTTCGGCAAAAGACTGCCCCCGCGTTCGAAGTCGCCCTTAAACTCGGTGCCGCCTATGCGGGCAAGCTTGACGAAGTTTCCGAGGTGATTGGCAAATATTCCGAAGCGCTCGGAATCGCCTACCAGATTCGCGATGACATGGATGACCTCAGCGAAGACGCTGGTGAAAACTACGTCGCGGCCTTCCGTCCCAGTGTGTTGCTCTCGAAGGCACGCGAACAGGCGAAAGGAGGAGACAAGCAGTGGCTGACGGATCTCTGGAGCCGCAAGGCTCAGGACGGGACGACGGTTTCTCGGGTTCGCCAGATGGTGCACGAAGTCGGTGCTGACGAGAAGTGTCTCCTGATGCTCGAAACCTACAAGGAGACGGCGATTCGCAGCTTGGCTGAGGTCGAAAATCCCAACTTGAAAGGCCTGCTTCGTCGCGTCATTGGCAAGATCTTCAACGACCTGGAGATCAAAGGCTGGTGCCGCGAATTCGAAGTCAAGAATGGCGTTCGAGAAGACGGAACCGAGGAGGCATCGCCAACGCAACCTGCCGCAGCCGACGCGAAAGTTGCTCCGCTAGACGCTTCGATGTCGACAGCTTAGGCCGAATCAGCTT